>JBBRZQ010000089.1:0-18511 GCA_038236535.1 Actinomycetales bacterium | reverse complement strand
TGCGCTACCTGGGCGACGCCTACCGGGCACTGCGGCAGACGGTCCCCGAAAGGGTGCGCACCGACGAGCTGGTCGACATCATCGAGTGGCTCGGTGCCGTCGTTCGACAGACCGACTCCAGCCTGCTCGACGAGTGGGAGCAGCTCACCGACCCCAGCGACCTCGAGACCGAGATCACCCCCAGCACGCTGGCGGCTCAGCCCAAGCCGATCACCGCCAACGAGCGCGCCTTCCGGGTGCTGGTCCGCAACGCGATGTACCGGCGGGTCGAGCTGGCTGCCCTGAGACGCTGGATCGACCTCGGCGAGCTGGACCCCGACTTCGGCGAGGGGGCGTGGGAGGACGGCATCCAGGCGTACTTCGAGGATCACGACTGGATCGGCACCGGCCCGGACGCCCGGGGGCCGCAGATGCTGCAGATAGCCAAGGACGAGCCCGCCCGGCGCTGGGTCGTCCATCAGGTCATCGACGACCCCGAGGGCGACCATGACTGGGCGATGACCGCAGCTGTTGACCTGGAAGCCTCCGACGAGGCCGGCGAGGCCGTGCTGACGGTCACCGGCTTCGAGCCGCTCTGATGATTCCGCCCTGGGGCAGATCATGAGAAAATCGCCGGATGACGAAGAGCAACCAGGATCGGGCGCTTCCCCGGCGACCAGCGTTCTTCACCCCGGTGTCGATGGACTCACGGGGTGGGCTGGCGTCCCTGGACCCCGCGCAGGTCGCCGAGGTCGCCCACGAGACGGCAGCCGTCATCGTCAGGACGGGCCGGGCCGCCCGCGATCCTGAGCTCACCGCCAGGCTCGTCGCCCTGGTCGACGACCTCGGGTTGTCGACCATCGCCGAGCTCTGGGCGGACCTGCCGGCCCGCACCCTGCCCGGAGCCCTGTGGCGGCTCTACGCGCTGCGGGAGTGGGTGTGCTGCGACGCGGTGGGCGCGAGCGCGGACTACGCGGCCGGCATCCGGTACGCCGACGTTCCCCATGTGGTGGCCGGGGTTGCCGAGCCTCCTGGTCCGGAGGAGATGCGCGCGCTCGCCGACGCCATCCTGACCGGCGTCTTCGAGGCCGACCTGGCGATCGCCCTGGATCGGGCGTCCGGCTTCTGCCGGGTCGTCGCGGCCGGGCGGGTCGAGCGTGCCAACGACTCCGACGCTGCCGACTCCCTGGTCCATGACGCTCTGTGGGGTTCGGCGCAGACCCGTCGGGCCGCCTCGATGCTGACCACCGCGGACGACCTTGAGGCCTGCGCCCGGCTCTGGCGCAAGGGTGACCTTCTGTGACGATGCCCACCCTGCTGACGACGCCCACCGAGGTTCTTTACTCACTCTGGTAGCGATGTTCACTCAGTGAACGTCGCGCCCGGGCACCCCGGCGGGTTACAGTTTTCCTACGTCGGGCCGCGGTAGCCCCGGGTCCCAAATCAAGCCGCCACGAGCGGCCACGTGCCGTGAGGCGCTCCCGGCCCGACGTCACACCAATCGCTCGCCGCCTGAGGTGACAACAACTAAGGCAACCACCGCCGCGGCGGGTAGGTTAGGCAGATGGCCCCCACCGGAGCTCGCGATGACAACCTCGATGACAACCTCGATGACGCGCTCACAGACGATGCTCTGGAGTCTGAGATCGAGCTGGTCAGCGAGCTTGTCGTGGCTGCCACCTCCAGCGACCGGCCACTGCGCCAGGACGAGGTGGACCGCCTGCTGGGCGTGACTCCGTCAGAGGGCAGCCCGGCGGTCGAACCTGACAGCTAGACCCCGCCGGGCTCCGTGCGGCCAGGGAGCCGTTTGGGTGATGACGCGTCGGGGGCTCTACCATCGGTTCGGCCATCCTTCCCGATCACCGGAGCTTCACCGTGGGTTTTCGACTTACTCCGCAGGAGACCAGTTTCTTCGACCTCTTTGCCACGCTGGCCAACGACCTGCGGGATGGTGCTCACGAGCTGAGCAACCTGGTCGGCGTCGAGCCGTCCGAGCGCGAGTCGGTCAACACCCGAATACGAGAGATCGAGCACGCCGCCGACGAGTCCGCCCACGCGATCATGCTCAAGGTGAACTCCTCGTTCATCACCCCCTTCGACCGTGAGGACATCTACCGCCTGGCTTCCAGGCTTGATGACTGCATGGATCTGATGGAGGCTGCGGCTGACCTGATCGTGCTGTACCGCATCGGTGACCTGCCCGACGGGATCCTGGCCCAGGTCGAGGTTCTGGCCCGGATGTCCGAGCTGACCGCTGAGGCCATGCCACGGCTGCGCGCGATGGGCGATCTGTCGGACTACTGGAGCGAGATCAGCCGCCTTGAGAGCCAGGCCGACCAGGCCTACCGGCGACTGGTGGCCGAGGTCTTCAACAACGGCGAGGACACGATGACGGCGATCAAGCTCAAGGGGGTCATCGACGGTCTCGAAGCCGCGGCGGACGCGTTCGAGACCGCGGCCCATGTGGTCGAGGGCATCGCGGTCAAGGAGTCCTGACTCTTCGTGGACTGGCTTCCTGTCGCCATCGTCATTGCCTTGGCGATGGGTTTCAACTACACCAACGGTTTTCACGATGCTGCCAACGCGATCGCGACCTCGGTCTCGACCCGCGCGCTGACGCCGCGCGTCGCCCTCGTGATGGCGGCGGTGTTCAACCTCTTCGGCGCTTTCATCGGCACCAAGGTCGCCGGCACCGTCGGCAAGGGCATCATCGACCCGCCGTCGGGAATCGTCGGCCTGATCATCGTCGGCTCGGCACTGATCGGCGCCACCGCCTGGAATCTGCTGACCTGGTGGAAGGGCCTGCCGTCCTCGTCGTCACACGCCCTGTTCGGCGGAATGGTCGGCGCATCGCTCGCCGCCGAGTCGACAGTGCTCTGGGGCGGCGTGCTGGACAAGATCGTCATCCCGATGGTGCTCTCACCGGTGATCGGGCTCATCCTCGGCTACTTCATGATGGCCACCATCCTGTGGCTCTTCCGCCGTCAGCACCCCGGACGCACCACCCGCGGGTTCCGGTACGCCCAGACCCTGTCGGCAGCCGCGATGGCGCTGGGTCACGGTCTTCAGGACGCCGGCAAGACGATGGGGATCATCGTGCTGGCGCTGACGGTCGGCGGCTACCAGGATGACTCGTCGATCCCGCTCTGGGTCAAGATCTCTACGGCCCTGGTGATCAGCGCGGGGACGTACTCGGGCGGATGGCGAATCATGCGGACCCTGGGTCGCAAGATCATCCACCTCGACCCACCCCAGGGGTTCGCTGCGGAAGCTTCAGGGGCATCGATCCTGTACATCGCAGGCCTGGGCTTCGGCGCCCCGATCTCCACCACGCACACGATCACCTCAACGATCATGGGTGTCGGCGCGACGAAGCGGTTGTCCGCCGTGCGCTGGGGAGTGGCCCGGGACATCGTCACGGGCTGGGTCCTGACGTTCCCCGGCGCCGGTATCGTGGCCGCCCTCGTCTACGCAGCCACCCTCCCTTTCCAATAGCACCAGGGGCGCCCTGACTCGGACCCGACGCCCACGACTGGACGGCGACGTGCACGACCGGAGGACCTGGGCAGACGGGGCTTGCGGTCTGCCGCGGCAGGGTCAGCCGAAGCGACCGGAGATGTAGTCCTCGGTGGTGCGCTGGGTGGGGTTGCTGAACATCTTCTGCGTGTCGTCCATCTCGATCAGCCGCCCCGGCTTGCCGGTCGCCGCGAGGTTGAAGAACGCTGTCCGGTCAGAGACCCGGGCGGCCTGCTGCATGTTGTGAGTCACGATGACGATCGTGTAGGTGCTCTTGAGCTCCCCGATGAGGTCCTCGATGGCCAGGGTCGAGATCGGGTCCAAAGCCGAGCAGGGCTCGTCCATCAACAGCACCTGCGGCTCGACGGCGATGGCCCTGGCGATACAGAGTCGCTGCTGCTGACCGCCGGAGAGGCCGGCGCCGGGCTTGTTGAGCCGGTCCTTGACCTCGTTCCACAGGTTGGCGCTGCGCAGCGAGGCCTCCACCTTCTCAGCGAGGCGCTTCTTGTCCTTCATGCCGTTCAGCCGTAGCCCGGCCGACACGTTGTCCCCGATGGTCATCGTGGGGAAGGGGTTGGGTCGCTGGAAGACCATGCCGACGGTGCGCCGGACGGCCACCGGGTCCACGTCAGCGCCATAGATGTCCGCGTCGTCGAGGTGGACCGACCCCTCGACCCGTCCGCCGGGAATCACCTCGTGCATCCGGTTGAGGGTCCGCAGCAGCGTCGACTTGCCACAACCGGAGGGCCCGATGAAGGCCGTCACGGAGCGTGGCTCGACCGTCATCGTGACGTCCTCGACAGCTTTGAAGGCGCTGTAGAAGATGTTGAGGTCCTTGACGTCGATTCGCTTGGCCATGAGGTTCTGGTCATCCTTCTTTCTGCGGCGGAGAAGATCTGCCGGTCAGGTCTTGGGAGCGCCGAGGCGTGAGACGAGGCGGCCGGCGATATTCAGCAGCAGGATCATCAGGATCAGTGTGGCAGCCGCACCCCAGACGCGGTCAACGGCGGGCTGGAGAACTTCTGTGCGGTCCTGGTTGATCATGGTCGGCAGGGTGGGCATCAGCCCGCTGAAGAGGTCCGTGGCGATGGTCTTGGTGTAAGGGCCAAGGATCAGCAGCGGGGCCGTCTCTCCCATGATCCGGGCCAGGCCCAGCAGGACTCCGGTGATGATGCCGGAGAAGGCGGTGGGCACGACGACCTTGGCGATCGTCTTCCACTTCGGCACTCCCAGTGCGTAGGAAGCCTCGCGCAGCTCGTTGGGCACCAGCTTGAGCATCTCTTCGGTCGAGCGCACCACGACCGGGATCATCAGCAGCACCAGGGCCAGGGTGACGGCGAACCCCACCCGCTGGAATCCGAAGGTGGTGACCCAGGCGGCATAGATGAACAGCGCGGCAACGATGGACGGGATACCGGTGAGGATGTCCACCGTGAAGCTGACCGTCTTGGCCAGACGCCCGCGGCCGTACTCCACCAGGTAGATGGCGGTCATCACCCCGACCGGCACCGCCATCAGGGCAGTGGCAAGCGCCTCGATGAGGGTGCCCTGGATCGCGTGGATCGCGCCACCGCCGACGACCCGGTTCGTGATGCCACGCTGCGAGTTGGTCCACCAGTGGCTGTCCAGGAGCATCTCGCCGCCCTTGGAGATCACGCTCCAAAGGATCCAGACCAGGGGCACCATGGCGATCCCGAACGCCACCCACATCACCACGTGGGCCAGCTGGTCTCGCAACGCCCTGGGGCCTGACCGGTGGTCGAACCCCCCCGCGGGGTCCCTGGGCCTGATCAGGCTGGAGTCTGTGGTGACGTCTGCCGCTGTCATTCGGTGAAGGCCTTCCTGCGCTCGATCACGACGCGGGCCACCGCGTTGACCACGAATGTCAGCCCGAAGAGCACCAGCCCCGCAGCCATGAAGGCCCCGGCCTTCTGGGGGGAGTCGAACTCGGCCGCGTTGTTGGCGATCTTGGAGGCGAAGGTCTCGCCGCCGTTGAATACTGACCAGGACCACGCCGTATTGCTCGCCAGCGCCGAGAGGATGACGGCCACCGCAACGGTCTCACCAAGCGCGCGGCCCAGACCGAGCATCGAGGCGCTGATCACTCCCGGTTTTCCGAAGGGCAGGACCGCGGTGCGGATCATCTCCCAGCGGGTTGCGCCCAGGGCCAGGGCCGCTTCCTTGTGCAGGGTGGGGGTCTGCGCGAAGACCTCCCTCGAGAGCGCCGTGACGATGGGCAGGACCATGATCGAGAGCACCAGACCCACCGTCAGAATTGTGCTGGCTGCGCCGATCCCGGCGTCCTTGAAAAGGGGTGTCCATCCGAGGATCTTGATCAGGAAGGACTGGATGCTGTCCATGTGCGTCCCCAGAATCTGCAGCCCCCAGAGGCCGTAAACGATCGAGGGCACCGCGGCCAGCAGGTCGACCATGCTGGCCGCCGGCCGGCTGAGCCAGGGCGGGGCGTACTGGGTGACGAACAGGGCGACCGCCACGCCGAGAGGTACGGCGATCACCATGGCGATGACCGAGGAGACCACCGTCACCCAGAGCAGGTTGGCAATGCCGAACTGCATCGGGTTTCCGTCGACGTTCCACTGGGATGACGTCAGGAAGTTGACCTTGTTCTTGGCCAGGGCGGGGATGGCCTGAGAGAGCAGGAAGACACCGACCAGTGTCACGATGGCGATCACCAGCAGACTCGCGCCCCGGGCCGTGCCTCGGAAGACACGGTCACCGACCCGGCCCGTGGAGGCACGGTCCCCCTCAAGGGGACCGCGCCTCTCGGGGTCGCGGAGCTCGTCGGCGGTGGGGACACCGGTGATGGTCGGCATGTCAGCCCGCAATCAGTTGGTGTTCATTGAGATCAGGACAACGCGCCGATCGCGGTGTTGACCTTGGCCTGAACCTCGGCCGGAAGCGGCGCGTAACCGATGTCCTGCAGCTTGGTCTGCATGTCGGCTGCCGCGAAGGACTTGAGGAAGGTCGAGATCAGCTTTGCCTTGGCCGGGTCTTTCGCCTTGGAGCAGACGATCTCGTAGGTCACCAGCAGGATCGGGTAGGCCCCGGCCTCCTTGGTGGCATAGTCCAGCTTGAGCTTGACGTCGTTGCCGACGCCGACCTGCTTGGCGGCGGCGACGGCCTTGCCGGCAGACTCACCGGTCAGCTCGACGGCGCCCGCGCCGTTGTCGATCTGGGCGATGCCCAGCTTGTTGTCCTTGGCGTAGGACCACTCGGCGTAGGTGATGCCTCCGGGGGTGGCCTTCACTGCGTTGGCCACACCGGCAGACTTCTCCTTGCCCTCGCCCTTGCCGCTCCACTTCTTGGCCGGAGCCGCGGTCCAGTCGGTCGGGGCCGCTGCGCTCAGGTACTTGGTGAAGTTGTCAGTGGTGCCGGACTCGTCCGAGCGGAAGAAGACCTTGATGGCCTGGTCGGGGAGCTTGACGCCGGGGTTGACGGCCGCGATCGCCGGGTCGTTCCACTTGGTGATGACGCCGTTGAAGATCTTGGCGGTGACCGCCGGGGTCAGGATCAGCTTGTCGACACCCGCGAGGTTGTAGGCGACGGCAATGGGGCCGGTGACCATGGGCAGGTTCCAGGCGGGCGAGCCGCACGCCTTGTCGGCGTCGACCTGCTCGATGCTGGTGGCGCCGGTCTTCGGCTTGATAGCTAGCGCCGAGTCGGACCCGGCGAAGTCGACCTGGCCGGCGATGAACTGCTTGATGCCCGCACCCGAGCCGGTTGGGTTGTAGTTGATCGTCGCGCCGGGGCAGGCGTTCTGGTAGTCGGTGATGGCCTGCTCGATGGCGTTCTTCTGGGCCGATGAGCCCTCGCCGTTGAGGGTGCCCTTGGCGCAGTCAGCAGCGGCAGCAGTGCCGGCGCTCGCGTTCGGGGTGGTGGCCGAGTTGTTGTCGGAACCACAGCCAGCAAGAGCGAGCGTGCCGACCAGGGCAACGCCCGTAACGCTGGCGAGCCGCCTACGAGACTGGATACTCACGATGTTGGAGCCTCTCCACAGCAGGGAAGATATGGCGCGCGTTGGTGCCCGCCGGGACGAGGATAAGGAGGCCGGGTGACGGGTTCCATGGTGCCAGATGAACGGAAGATGAACGGCGTGCGGCCTTCCTGTGGCCTCGGTCAGGCTCGGTTGTGAGGAACAGGTGAACGGCGTCCCAAGGGGCGGTCAAGACGCCCGGGCGGCCTTCGCCTGATCACGGTGCGGCGTAGCGCTCCAGGTCCACGACCACTGCATGCTCCCCGGCGCCCACCAGGTGGGCCACCAGCGCCTCGCCCTTGCCCATTCCACGGTTCGCAGCCTCCCGAAGGCTGACTCCGGCTGCCGACTCGTCGGTGTCGACAAGGCTGGCAAGCTGTTCGAGCAGCGCCGGGATCACCGGTCCGTGACTACAGATGACGGCCGGCTCGCCTCGTTCGAGGAGCCGGGTCAGGTGATACGAGGCCCTTTCTGGCTGCTGCCCGAAACCCTCCTCGGACAGGGCTGACTTGAGCCGGGCCGGGATTCCGGTGGTCGCGGTGTACGGCGAGAGGGTGTCGAGACAGCGAACGGAGGGGGAGGTGATCACCCGGGTGACGCCGAAGGCAGCCAGGATCGGAACCAGGGCCTTGGCGCGCACGCGTCCGCGGGGGTTCAGCGGGCGTAGCGGGTCTGCCTTGGTCCACGACGAGCGGGACCGGGACCTGGCATGGCGGACCACGACCAGCGGCCAGGTGCTGAGCGTTCCGGAGCGGTCTGCCTCCTCCAGGGAATGGAGCTGGTCATGGTCGCGGGTGTAGCTGAGGCGGGCCGCCGCCGCGGGGAGGTCCAGCCAGACCACCTCGTCGATCTCGTGGACCAGTGATCCGTCACCACTGACCACCTCGGCTGCCCAGTAGCGGCACTGCTTGGTCATCGGCTGACCGCCCTGGTCGGAAAGCGAGTACTCCGAGGTGGGCAGGCGGCGACCAAGGCGAACCTGGAAACCGGTCTCCTCGAAGACCTCTCGTACTGCTGCCTCAGGCCATTCCTCGCCCTGGTCGAGCTTGCCCTTGGCCCAGGCCCAGTCGTCGTAACGGGGACGGTGGACCATGGCGACCTGCAGCGTGCCGTCTCGGCGACGCCAGGGCAGTGCTCCGGCGGCCGGGACCACCTTGTCAGTGATGGTGGGTCACCGCTGGACTGTCATCGATGCGTCATTGATGTGTCATCGACGGGGTGCCGAGATCGCTGACCGACGGGCCTTGCGGCGCCGCTTGGTGTTGTTGTCGATCAGGGTGCTCTGCAGCTCGAGCAGCTGCTCGCCGTCCACATCGTGGACATGGCGGGTCCAGGTGCCGTCGCCGCTCAGGTGCCAGCTGCTCACCCTTTCGCTCATACCCAGGCTCATCAGCGCTGTCAGGTCCGAGACGTGCCTCGGGTCGGTGAGCCGGACCAGGGCCTCGACCCGGCGATCGAGGTTGCGGTGCATCATGTCGGCGCTGCCGATGAAGATGATCGGATCTCCTGCGCCGCCGAAGACAAAGAGCCGCGAGTGCTCCAGGAACCTGCCCAGGATCGAGCGCACCCGGATGTTCTCGGACAGGCCCTTGACGCCGGGACGCAGGGCGCAGATGCCGCGAACCCAGAGGTCGACCTTGACCCCGGCGTTGGAGGCCCGGTACAGCGCGTCGATCAGCTGGTCGTCGACGATCGAGTTCAGCTTGAAACCGACGTAGCCGTCAAGGCCCTCCCTGACGTTCTCGATCTCGGCGTCGATGTGGTCGATCAGGCCCCAGCGGACCGACCGTGGCGCCACCAGGAGACGCTTGAACCTGCTGCGCGGCGCCCATCCTGAGAGCTGGTTGAACAGCCGGGTGAGGTCCTCGCCGACCTGGGGGTTGCAGGTGAGCAGCCCGAGGTCCTCATACAGGCGGGCGGTCTTGGGGTTGTAGTTGCCGGTGCCGACATGGCAGTAGCGTCGCAGCCCCTCAGCCTCCTGGCGGACCACCAGGGAGAGCTTGGCGTGGGTCTTGAGGCCGACGACGCCGTAGACGACGTGGACTCCGGCGTGCTCCAGCTGGCGGGCCCACGAGATGTTCGCCTGCTCGTCGAAGCGCGCCTTGATCTCGACAACGGCCAGCACCTGCTTGCCGGCTTCTGCGGCGTCGATCAGGGCGTCCACGATGGGTGAGTCGCCGCTGGTGCGATACAGCGTCTGCTTGATGGCGAGCACCTTCGGGTCCGCCGCCGCCTGCTCGATGAACGCCTGGACCGAGGTCGAGAAGGAGTCGTAGGGGTGCTGGAGCAGGATGTCCTTCACCCGGATCGAGGCCAGGATGTCGCTGGCCGCCGAGGTCTCGACCGGAGCGAGGTCAGGGTGGGTCCTGGGCACGAACGCGGGGAACCGCAGCTCTGACCGTTCCAGGTCAGCGATCACGTTGAGCCCGACCAGGTCCAGCGGGGCGGGCAGGCGGTAGACCTCGGCGGGTTCCACGCCCAGCTCGCGGACGAGCAGGTCCATCACGTGGTCGTCCATGTCGTCGGCGACCTCGAGGCGCACCGGCGGGCCGAAGCGGCGCCGGGTGAGCTCCTTCTCCAGGGCGGCGAGCAGGTTCTCGACGTCGTCCTCCTCGACCTCCAGGTCCTCGTTGCGGGTGACCCGGAAGGTGAAGTGCTCGCTGACCCGCATGCCCGGGAACAGCTGGTCCAGGTGCGCGGAAATGATGTCCTCGAGCGCGACGAACCGGGCGTTGAGGGGTTGGGCCGGAGTCGGGGCGGGCGACTGGATCTGCACGAACCGGGGCAGCAGCCGCGGCACCTTGACCCGCGCGAAGTGCTCGACGTCGGTCTTGGGGTTGACCAGCAGTACGGCCAGGTTGAGCGAGAGCCCGGAGATGTAGGGGAACGGGTGGGCCGGGTCAACGGCCAGCGGGGTGAGCACCGGGAAGATCTGCTCCCGGAACATCCGGTGCAGGCCCTCCTGCTCGTTTTCGCTGAGCTCGTCCCACCTCGCGATGGTGATGCCCTGGTCGGTCAGCGCGGGGCGCACCAGGTCCTTGAACAGGCGGGCGTGCGAGACCATCAGCGTGTGCGACACGGAGGCGATCTCGTCGAAGACCTCACGCGGCTCCAGGCCGGAGGCGGAGCGCACCGCCAGGCCGGTCGCGATCCGGCGCTTGAGGCCGGCCACCCGGACCATGAAAAACTCGTCGAGGTTGTTCGCGAAGATCGCCAGATAGCGGGCTCGCTCCAGCAGGGGTGTCGCCGTGTCTGCTGCCAGCTGCAGGACGCGCTCGTTGAACTGCAGCCAGGAGATCTCGCGCTCCAGGAAGCGGTCGTCGGGCAGCGACTTGGGATCGGCCGGCGGGGTGTCCGACCGCACGACGCGGATGAACTGGCCGTTCGATGAGCGGGGGCGTGCGCTGATCAGGGAGGGCAGGTCCGCCTCTGCGTTCACGGGCTCGGCAGCCGTGGCTACGTCCGGCGCCCCGACGGTGCTCGGAACCCCTGAAATGTGAGCGCTCATGTCCCCATCCTCACATCGGCGTGTGAACGATGCGTGAGTACATGATATCCACCCCAGAGCGTACGAAGTCCAGTCTCGAGTACGTCGCGACGGCCGCCAGGTTGTCCGCATCGACGTAGAGCATGGCTTCGGCGAGGCCCCTTTCGCGCAGGTGGTCGAGCCCCAGGATGGTGACCGAGCGGCCGAGCCCCCGCCCCTGGTATGCCGGTTCCACGCCGACCACGTAGACCTCGCCCTCGGTCGGCGCAGCACCCGGCTGGCTCTGCGGACCCCCCGCCGGCACGACCTTGGTCCAGTGTGACGCGGCCAGGACCGGCGTGGCTGCGCGAACGTCCTCTATGAGGATGAAGCCCTCGGCATCGAACCATGGCTCAGCGATCCGCTGGTCGAGGTCGTACCGGGTCATCCGGCCCTGCTCGGGGTGGTCGACGAAGGCGCGGGCGTTGACCCCCAGCCAGGCCTGCTCATCCTGACCCACCATGAAGTGCCGGGCCCGGAAGCCGTCCGGCAGGCGGACCCCGGGCAGCGCTGGGCTGCCGGGTCTGAGGGACCGGCGCATCTGCCAGAGCTCACGCCCGCTGGCGTAGCCACCCTGGACGGCCAGCGCGCGGGCACCGTCGAGGTCCCCGTGCGACCAGAGCGACAGAGAGGTCCCCGGCGATCCGGAGGTCTCGGCTACGACGTCCTCGAGGGTGTGGATCAGCTCGGTCCCGATGCCTCTGCGCCGCCAGGAAGGGCCGACCACGACCTCCGCGGTGGCGGCCCCGGCCCCGGCCTCGACCCCGTGCTCGAGGTGCGCGTAGCCGGCGAGGTGGCCGGCGGAGTACGCGAGGAAGTGCGGGGGAGGCGACGAGCCAGTGAGGGAGCCGGTCCTGGTGGACTCCGGGCCGGCGGCGGGGCGGGCGTCCCGAACGGACAGCAGGACCTGCTCGGACAGCGGCGCCACCCCGTCCGTCCGGATGGCTCCCCGGACCAGCCCGAGGACCTCGGAGCGCTGCCGCGGGGTGAGCTGTCTGACATTCTCGGCAGTCATCGGCCGTCGACCTTCACGAGAACCTGTGTCAGCCTCAGGCGTCGGCCAGTGACTCGCTGGTGCCCGCCGCCGGCTCGGGCACGAAGCGGTAACCGACATTGCGGACGGTCCCGATCAGCACCTCGTGCTCCAGGCCCAGCTTGGCCCGCAGCCGCCGCACGTGGACGTCCACCGTCCTGGTCCCGCCGAAGTAGTCATAGCCCCATACCTCCTGAAGAAGCTGGGCCCTGGTGAAGACCCGGCCGGGGTGCTGGGCGAGGTGCTTGATCAGCTCGAACTCCTTGTAGGTCAGGTCCAGGAGCCGTCCGCCGACCCGTGCCGAGTAGGACACCTCGTCGATGACGAGGTCGCCCGCGGTGATCTGACCGCCCGAGGGGTCGTCGTCACCGGACAGTGCCAGAGAGCCGATCGCCAGACGGAGCCGAGCCTCGACCTCGGCAGGACCGGCAGTCTCCAGCAGGACGTCGTCGACACCCCACTCCGCGGTCAGGCCGGCCAGTCCGCCCTCGGTCAGGATGGCCAGCAACGGCACCGAGAGCCCGGTGGCCCGCAGCATCCGGCACAGTGAGCGCCCCGCAGCGAGCTCACGACGGGCGTCCACGAGCACGACGTCCACATGGGGGCTGTCCACCAGGGCTGCCGGCTCGGCAGGCAGGATGTGCACGTGGTGGCTGAGCAGGGAGAGCGCCGGCAGCACGTCGGCACTGGGTGCCAGCGTGTTGGTGAGCAGCAACAGATGGGCCACCCTTGGCACAATAGGTCAGAGTCCGGCTGTTTGGGGTGTTCGTTCGCCCCATGAGACCTCTCACACACACGGGAGACATCGTTATGACGAGTGGTCCGGGAGTCACCAGCACCGCCACGCAGGCCACGATCCGCTACTGGGCGTCGGCCCGTGCGGCGGCAGGCTGTGACAGCGAGACGTTTGCCGGCCAGCACGTCGGTGACGTGCTGGCTGCGGCGGCGGCCGCCCATACCGGCCTCGGGGTGGTCCTGGCGGTGTCCACCATCCTGCGGGACGGGCGCCCGGTGAAGGCCTCGGAAGCCCTGGGCCAGGGCGCCATCCTCGAGGTGCTGCCTCCTTTCGCCGGCGGGTGATGGGAGAATGCCAGACGTGAGTGACGCCCCGCCTGAACCTCCCCCGCAGACCCGCGCCCTATCCCGTTCCAGGGCGCGCGCTGGCGGCGCCGCTTCCGGGCCGGTCACCCAGCCGGTGTCCCAGATGCCCGTTCAGCCACTCCTGACGGTGTCGGTTGTCGCCCTGTCGGGCCTGCTGGCCATCACCGCGTTCGCCGGGCCGCCGATGGTGGCTCTCACGGTCGCCCTCGCGGCCGGCGTGATGGCCTGGGGCTGGGCCGGGCTGCTAGGGCTGCCGAGCCCTCGTGGCACCTCCCTCGTGCTGGCGCTGGGGTCTGCGGCGGCCATCGGGACCGTTCTGGCCACCCGCGAGGACCCCTTCCTTGCCTGGCTGCCGGCTGCCCTGGCCGGGGCCATGATCGTTGCCTTCCTCCACCAGCTAGCCCGCCGGGATGGTCGCCCGCGCCTGGTGGAGTCCATCGCCTCGACCATCACGGCGCTCGCGATCGTGGTCTCCGGTGCCAGCCTCGTCGCGTTGCCCCGCAGCGAGAACGGATCGTGGGTGGTGGCTATCGCCGCGGCCGCGGTCTCCGTGTCGGCAGTGACCGACCTGCTCGGGTTCTCGCGACGGCTGTCCCCCTGGCTGCTGCCGCTGGCGATGCTGGCCGGGGGAGCCGTCGCGATCCTGGTCGGTGACCGGCTCGGTGTCGTCGGCTGGGGTGCGGCGGCACTGCTGGGGGTGCTGGCGGCCGGGGTCAATCACGCTGTTCGCCGCGTTCTGGCCACGCTGCCTGCCATCAGCGGGGCTCGCTCGCAGCTGGTGAGTGCCTCCGCGTCCGTGTTGACCTGTGGCGTGGTTGTCTACGTCGTGGGCCGGCTGTGGATCGCCTGAGCCGACCTCCGGGTCCACAGGGGTTCGCTGGTCGTCCGCCCGCTCAGTCTCGGTAGGCAAGCTTCAGTAGACGAGCTTCAGTAGACGAGCTTCAGTAGACGAGCTTCAGTAGACGAGCTTCAGTAGACGAGTGCCTGGGCGCCTTCCTGCAGGACTTCCTCGACGAACGCGGCGGCGCCCTGGATGACCGTGCCCGGCAGCAGATCGGCCTGATCCAGGTTCCGGCGGGCCGCGCACTGGCTGCAGACCGTGAGCCGTCCAGCTGCCAGCACCGCGTCCCGCAGGTCCGCCAGGGGCGCAGCGTGCGGGAGCGAGAACTCCTCGGCCCTGCCGGGAGTCGCCAGCCAGCTGGACTCTCCGGTAAGCCACAAGCTGACCTCGACGCCGCTGGCCACCGCGGTGGCGGCAACGGTGAATGCCTGGACCAGCGTCTCCGGGGACTCGACCCCCCTGGTGAGCTTGATGATCAGGTGACGCGATTTCGGCGGCATGGGAAAAGGTTACGATCAGCCCGTGGAAACCGCCGCCGACTCCCAGGAAAGCAGCCCGAGCTGATGGCTTTCGAACTAGACGTCAACCTGCCGCCGGCACTCGCGCCCCTCGCGTGGCTGGTCGGACGCTGGGAGGGCGCCGGCGTGCTGGGCTACCCGACCATCGAGTCGGCACACTTCGGCCAGGAGATCGTGTGCTCCCACGATGGCCGCCCTTTCCTGGAGTGGCAGAGTCGCACCTGGCTGCTGGACGAGGCTGGAGAAAAGGTTCGCCCGCTGGCCACCGAGTTCGGTTTCTGGAGGGTTCTGCAGAATGGCGAGATCGAGCTGCTGCTGACCCATCCGTTCGGTGTCCTCGAGATGTATGTCGGTCGCCGGGACCCTGCCAAGCCCATCATCGAGCTGCGCACCGACGGAGTCCTGCGCAGCCCCGATGCCAAGGAGTACAACGCCGGGTCCCGCATGTACGGCCTGGCGGAGTCGCAGCTGTTCTGGGCGATGGACATGGCGGCGGTCGGCCAGGAGCTGCAGAGTCATGTCTCGGCCCAGCTCAAGCGTGTGGGCTGATGGATCCGGTCATGGGCGACGAGGCACGGATCCTGATCGTGTGTACCGGCAACATCTGCCGCTCACCGTTCATCGAGCGGCTCCTCCAGCACGAGCTGGACGAGCGAGGGGCCGGATCTGAGCGGGGGATAACCGTTCGCAGCGCGGGCACCGGGGCGCTCGCCGGTTCAGCCATGGACCCCGGGGCCGCCAGCCTGCTCGTCGCCCATGGCGGTGATCCGGCAGGGTTCAGGGCGCGCGAGATCACGCCCGAGATCATCGCCGGGTCCGACCTCGTTCTGACGGCCACCCGCGCACACCGGGGCAAGGTGGCCCTGATGTCGCCAAAAGTCCTTCGCCGGGTCTTCACCTTCCGTGACTTCGCCGATCTCGTGGCCGGGATCGAAGGCTCCGATCGCCCCCGTGGGGTGCCGGCTGACGCAGGCTCGTGGGTCCGGCAGATCACTGCGCAGGCCGCAGCCCGCCGTGGCCTCAAACCCCCGCTCGCTCCTGATCTGGCCGACATCGTCGACCCGTACCGCCGCGAGGACGAGGTCTTTGCCACCATGGCCAGGCAGATCGTCGAGTCGATGCCCGCCGTTGTCCGCACCCTGGCGGCCTGAGGTGGCGCGATGGCATATCTCCTCACGCGTCGCCACGGCGGCTCTGGTGGGCTTGCTGGCCCTGGACGTCACCCTCGTCGCGATGGCGCTTCGGTCCACCAGCAGCAGCGAGATCGACACCAGCCCGTTGAGCTCTGCCGCCGCCGCCGACCCCGCCTCAGCAGGCCCGACCTCCACCGCCCCCGCGACGACTCAGAGCCCCTCGCCGACGACGTCGGTGGTCGCAGCCGGGGCCCCGCTGGCGACCATGCTCGTGGCCCTGGACAGGCAGCATGCCTGGCGCGTCGGGGCGGGCTCGTGCTCGGCCGGCGGCGCAAGCGTGGCGACCACCGCCGACGGCGGCAAGACCTGGTCCAGGGGCAACCCGAAGCTACGGCGGATCGTCCGGCTGAGGCTCGAGGACAACAAGACCGCGTTCGTGATCGGTGCCGATGCCGGCTGTGCCGCCAAGATAAAGGACACCAGCGATGGGGGTGGTACCTGGACCTCAGGTGGCGCTGTCGGGCTGGCGTGGTTCCGGGACCCCGCGAATCCCATGGTTGTGCAGGCTCCGGGCTCGGTTGCCTCTCGGCCCTGCGGCAAGCGAGCCGTGCTCGACCTGGCCGTCCTGACGGCCGGCTCGGCACGAGTGTTGTGCGCTGACGGACTTGTCCGTTCCACCACGGTCAACGGTTCGGCCTGGACCAGCCTGGGCACGGTCGACGGCGCGGTTGCCCTGGCTGTCCCGACCGTCAAGCAGTCGGAGACCTACGTCGCACGGCTGGGCGCCCCCGGCTGCGCAGGAGTGCAGGTCGTCCGGGTTCGCCAGCAGGTTGTTGCCTCCTGTATCCCGGCAGCGGTTCCCCGTGTCCCGGGTCAGATCGCCATGTCTCTGATCGACGGCGGCGGCTGGTTGGCGGTCGGCGAAGCCACCATGCGTTCGACCGATGGCCTGGCCACCTGGAAGGTGTCCTGAGGTATCAGCTCCGGGCAAGCGATTTCGCTGGTTTCTGCCAGGACCTCAGCTGTTCGCTCTTGAGTCTTCTGTTTCGCTCCACCCTTTCGTTCCCTATTGCACTTCCTGTGTTCACTGATGAACTCGTCGTGTTCACCGATGAACTCATTGTGTTCACTGATGAACCGGTTGTCTTCACTCATGAACCAGCAATGTCCCTCATGACCCCCGCCTTTGATGACTCATTAGTCTCGTGCTGCTGACTCGCGAGTCGTGTTCTCGTCCGTGAGTCTCGTTATTGGGGAAGCGTATTCAGCCCGGCGGTCTTCTCGTGCCGCTTCCGTGTGATCTCTGCACTCTTGAGTTCTGGTTCCTGGGGGGGCGGCGCAGCGAACAGGGCCGGCCGCGTGATCGCGACCGGCCCTGCCCGGATGTCTCAGCTAGGTCAGGCCTCGACCTTGCGACGCCTTCCGGCGAGCAGCATCGTGACGCCGCCGACCAGGAGAAGTCCGCCGAGGGCTCCGATGCCGATCACGGCGGCTCCCGTGAACGCCAGTCCACCGGTGGTCCCTCCGCTCGCACTGACTCCCGCGACGCGGATCTCAGTGCTCGACGTCCGTCCTGAGGTCTGGCCGGTGGCCGTGAGCACGTGGGTTCCGGTGAGAGTGGCGCCGAGCACGACTGTCGAGCAGAAGGCGCCACTTGTGTCTGTCGTCACCGACGGGTAACGGGTGCCGTTATCCAGGGCGATCGACACGGTCTCACCCGGCAAGAAGCCCTGACCGCAGAAGGTGACTGCGGACCCGGCGGCCGGGGTCTGGTTGCTCACCGACGTCGTCGGTTGAGTCGTGTACGGCGCAGCATCTGCTGGCACCGCAAACGCCACCATCGCGGCGATGATACCGAACACTACGATGAGTGGCGCGCCAAGCCGCTTACTTGTTGGCATGAGATCTCCCCCAGAGTATGCGATGTCGAAACAAGTAGTTTCGAAGGTAGCAGAGGGCAGTAACCTCTCGAAAGACTATTGGGACCATTTTTTCAGGGCTTCAAGACGTCGCTCCCGGCTATTGATGACCTTCCGGCTCAGCGGCAGATCGCGTCATTCATCCTGACCTGCAGCGGCCGCACCAGGGGCTGGCGCAATACCAGGGGTGCGCCGGTGCCGACGGGCTCGCTCAGCTCCAGGACGATGGTGCGGGACGTGCCGCGGGGCAGCTCGACGTCGACGGTGTACAGAGGATGCCCGCGCTCGACGCCGATCGAGGCGGTGGCCGGGCGACCGGCGATGGTGACGCCTTGCATGAGGGCTCCCTGAGTCGCCAGGTAGCTCACCTCGAGGCGGTTGTCGCCGGGTTTGACCGGATAGGAGCGAGCGTCGCTGCGCAGGGTCACGTAGGCCGGAAGCCCGGAGGCTGGTGCGGTGTTGGTCAGCGTGATGGTGACTGTGGTGGCCCGGACAGGCCCGCAGCCGGTACGTGTCCAGCTGAGCGAACGGTCCAGGTAGTAGTCGAGCTTGTTGCCGCCGTCGTTGACGATGGACAGCCCGGCGTAGGGGGCCGTGGTGTCGGGGATGATGCCGGAGACGGAGGTCTGGGCCAGGTCGGCCTGTATGGCGGGGTCGGCGCTCCAGACCAGGAGTCGTCGTTCACCGGCGGCCTGGCCGGCGGCGCGGATCAGGGCGGTGGGTTCGCCGTGGGCGGCCAGGATCTGCCGGCTGGCGGCTGAGGCGACGCCGAGCAGGTAGTTGCGACGCTGGGTGATCTCGGCAGGGCTGGTGCCGGGGTACCTGGCATAGCTGGTGGACTGGGTCAGGGCCACGGCGTTGGCCCCGCTGATCTGCGACTTGTCGGGCAGGGTCGCCGGGCCGGTCACCGCAAGCAGGTAGCTGAGTGCGGTGGGGTCAACGGCGATCACG
>JBBRZQ010000088.1:0-18768 GCA_038236535.1 Actinomycetales bacterium | reverse complement strand
GATCGCCTCGACTGCGCTGTTCCAGGCGAAGTGGATCTTGGGGTTGGCCATCGCGCGGTCGGCCATGATCTTGGAGGCGCGCAGCTCGTCGCGGCGGTGCACGATCGTGACCGAGGCGGCGAACTTGGTCAGGAAGGTGGCCTCCTCGATGGCGGAGTCGCCGCCGCCGACGACGGCGATGTCCTGGTCGCGGAAGAAGAACCCGTCGCAGGTCGCGCACCAGGACACGCCATGGCCGGAGAGGCGCTGCTCGTCGGGAATCCCCATCCGGCGGTAGGCCGAACCCATCGACAGGATGACGGTGCGGGCCCACCAGGTGGTGCCGCTTCCGTCGGTGACTGACTTTACCGGGCCGGTCAGGGACAGGGCGGTGATGTCGTCGCGGACCATCTGGGCGCCGAAGCGTTCGGCCTGGGCCCGCATGGCATCCATCAGGTCTGGGCCCATGATGCCGCTCGGGAATCCCGGGAAGTTCTCGACCTCGGTGGTGTTCATCAGCGCCCCGCCGGCGGTCACCGCCCCCTCGAAGACGACCGGCCTCAGGTTGGCGCGGGCGGCGTAGATGGCGGCCGTGTATCCGGCGGGACCGGAGCCGATGATGATGACGTCACGGGTCTGGTTGGGCCCGGTCGCGTTGTCTACTTCAGACATGGTAAGTAGCCTCTCGTGGGCAGAGGTGCAGGAGTCGGAGACGCAGCGTGCTGCCCAGAGGCGTTGTCGCTGCTGGTTGCTCAGGAAAGGGAGAGGAAGAGCTTTTCAAGGCTCTGAGCGTCTGCGGACTCCGCGCCACCGGGCTGGGCAAGACACTGCTTGAGGCTGGTCGCGATGAGCGCGAAGCCGGCTCGGTCCACGGCGTGGTTGACCGCGGCGAGCTGGGCGACGATGTCCTTGCACTCGCGTCCCTCTTCGATCATCCGCAGGACGCCGCCGATCTGGCCCTCGGCCCGGCGCAGCCTGTTGACCACTGCGCCCAGCTCTTCCGGATTCAGCTCGATCATCTCGGGTCCCTTTCAGTGGCGTGGATCAGGTCGCCGCGTTGGCGGTCTGGGAGCTCGCGATCTGGGCCCGGATGTCATCCATGTCCAGGGCGCGGACGCTCGCTATGACTTCTTCCAGGGCAGAGGCGGGAAGCGCCCCGGGTTGGCTGAAGACGAGGATGCCGGAGCGAAAGGCCATCAGGGTGGGGATGGAGCTGATCCCGGCTGATCCTGCCAGGGACTGCTCCGCCTCGGTGTCGACCTTGCCGAAGACGATGTCGGGGTGGGTTTCGCTGGACTTCTCGAAGGTCGGGCCGAAGCTACGGCACGGGCCGCACCACGCCGCCCACCAGTCGACCAGGACGATGTCGTTGTCGAGCACGGTCTGCTCGAAGGATGCTGCTGTCAGCGCTTGGGTGGTCATGGGGCCTCTCTCTGTCGTGGTGGATAATACCTCCGGGGGTATGAACGCACAACATGCGACGAACATTCCTGGCGAGTCGATCCGGGTCAGAGCGGAGCGGGATGCAGTCGTCGCTGGTGGAAACCCCTGCCAAGGCGGGTCTTGCCCCAATATACCCGTAGGGGTATAAAGGGGAGAGCGATCAGGGCCCGGGTAGCTGTCGGCGCCAAGACCTTGGCGGCGCCGACAGCCGCCCGACTAGGAGCAACCATGAGCAGCGAAGTCATGACCCCGATGAGTCGTCGTGCGGATACCCTGCCGGCCTGGACGTCGGTTCTGGTCGTCGTCGCCCATCCTGATGACGAGTCGTTCGGTCTGGGCGCCCTCCTTGACGCTTTCGCCCGATCAGGAGCCGGCGTCGAGGTCCTGTGCCTGACCCAGGGCGAGGCTTCGACGCTGCACGGGGCCCCTGGCGACCTCGCCTCGCTGCGGCGTGCTGAGCTGGCGGCGGCTGCCCAGGTGCTCGGGGTGTCCAGGGCCATCCTGAAGGATCACCCGGATGGCGAGCTGGGAGACCTGCCAGTGGCGATGCTGGCCGCCGAGGTCGTCGCCGCGGCCGGCTCCATCGGCGCTGACGGCTTCCTGGTCTTCGATACCGCCGGGGTGACCGGCCACCCTGACCACATGGCCGCCACCGCAGCGGGACTGCTGGCAGCGGAGATCCTCCACCTGCCGGTGCTGGGATGGACCCTGCCGGAAGCCGTGGCGGCTCAGCTCAACCAGGAGGTTGGGGCCGGTTTCATCGGTCACCGGGACGAGAAGATCGACCTGCAGGTGACCATCGACCGCGCCGGGCAGCGCCTCGCCAGCCAGGCGCACACGAGCCAGGCGCTGCCCAACAGTGTTCTCTGGCGCCGGCTGGAGCTGCTGGGCAGCACCGAGAGTCTGCGCTGGCTGCGTCGGCCCGGCGGCGCTACGGTCTCCTCATGACTGCCGAGACTCAGAGCACACCATCCGGCTCCACACCCGTCGACGCCGCCGAGGTGCGGCCGATGCGGGTCGAACATCGCGGTGGTGACAAGTTCGACATCACTGTGCGCGGCCATGTTGTCCGGGTCGATCAGCCGGTCAAGGACCGTGGTGAGGACACTGCTCCCACCCCGACCGAGCTGTTCATCGCAAGCCTCGCCTCGTGCGTGGCCTTCTACGCCCGTCGCTATCTTGCCCGCCACGACCTGCCCACCGATGGCCTGGCGGTCGAGGCGACCTTCGAGATGGGCTCCAAGCCAGCGCGGGTCGCCGGGATCGACCTGCGCCTCATTGTCCCCGAAGGCGTGCCGCCCGAACGCCTGGACGCGCTGCTGGCCGTGGCTACCCACTGCACCGTGCACAACACGCTGGCCTCCGAGCCAGACGTGTCGATCACCCTGGCGGATGCCCCTGACGGTTCCCTCGGGGCATGAGCGACAGCACCAGGACTCATTGGGACACCGTTTACACCACGAGGGCGATCGACTCGGTGGGCTGGTTCCAGCCCACTCCAGGCACCTCGCTCCGGCTGGTCACCGCCAACGGGCAGCCGTCGTGCTCGATGATCGACGTCGGGGCAGGAGCGTCCTGGCTCGCGGACGAGCTCCTGGACCTCGGCTGGACGGATGTGACAGCCCTTGACGTGTCTCCCCAGGCGCTCGCGATCGTCAGGGCGCGACTGGATGGCCATGGCGGGTCGATGTCGTACGTCGTGGCCAACCTGGTGTCGTGGCAGCCACAACGCCAGTACGACCTCTGGCACGACCGCGCGGTCTTCCACTTCCTGGTCGACGCCACCGACCGGCAGCGTTACGTCGACACCCTGGCGCGCGCGGTCAGGCCAGGTGGCGTCGTTGTCCTCGGCACGTTCGCTGACGACGGCCCGACACAGTGCTCCGGCCTGCCGACTCAGCGCTACGACGCCAAGAGCCTGGCGGCTCAGTTCCGCACAGCCTTCGACCTCGTGCACAGCGAGCGCTCCGAGCACGTCACCCCGGGCGCCGTCGTGCAGCCCTTCACCTGGGTCGTTCTGCGTCGCCGGTAGAACGGCAGGCGGACGGCCCTTTTTCGGGTGCTGGAATGCATGGCCAAGGCTAGGTGTTGGGATGTTAAATACCCCAGTGGGTATACGCCCCATCTGCGGTGAACACCCTGCCGATGGTGCTGACCGCAGCATTTCGTTTCTCGTTTCACGGGAACCGATCAACCGAACCGAGAGGTCTGCCCCCGATGCTCAGTATCGTTCCGATCGAGACCCCGACCCTGGGTGACCGTAGCTATCTCGTCCATGACGGCGAGGCGGCGCTCGTGGTCGACCCGCAGCGTGACATCGACCGGGTCCTTGAGCTTGCCGATGCGGCCGGCGTGCGGATCACTCACGTCTTCGAGACCCACATCCACAACGACTACGTCACCGGAGGGCTGGCTCTGGCGAAGGTCACAGGTGCGGCATATCACGTCAATGCGGCCGATGAGGTCGCCTACGAGCGTGTTCCGATCACCGACGGGGACGTTATCGAGGTCGGCGACTCGCTGCGGATCAAGGTCATCGCGACCCCGGGCCACACGTACACCCACCTGTCCTACTCTCTGGAGTCGGCGGGGGAGCCGATCGGGGTGTTCTCCGGCGGGTCTTTGCTGTTCGGCTCGACCGGGCGCCCCGACCTGCTCGGGCCCGACCACACTCATGCCCTTGTCCATCATCAGTTCGCCTCGGCGCGCCGGCTGGCCGCTGAGCTGCCGGACCAGGCGCAGGTGCTGCCCACCCACGGGTTCGGCAGCTTCTGCGCGGCGACCGAGTCTGAGGGGACCTCGTCCACGATCGGCCACGAGCGGCGCACCAACCCGGCCCTGACCCAGGCCGAGAACGACTATGTCGCCGACCTGCTCGCCGGTCTGGATGCCTGGCCGGCGTACTACGCACAGATGGGCCCGGCCAACTCCGCGGGTCCGGGCACGGCCGACCTGAGTGCTCCTGAGCCGGCCGACGCCGCTGCCCTGCGAGTCCGGATGGAGGCAGGTGAGTGGGTCGTAGACCTGCGCACCCGGACCGCGTTCGCTGCAGGCTTCGTGCCCGGCACCTTCAACTTCGGCCTCGACGGTCAGTTCGCGACCTATCTCGGCTGGCTCATCCCCTGGGGCACGCCCGTGACACTGCTGGGAGAGAGCAACGAGCAGGTCGCGGAAGCTCAGCGTGAGCTGGTCCGGATCGGTATCGACCGGCCCGCCGCTGCTGCCACCGGGCACCCGCGGGCGTGGACCGAGCGGCCGCTCGACGGCCTTGAGATGGCGACGTTCGGCGATCTGGCCCAGGTACGCCATCACCGCCCCGTTGCCATCCTGGATGTCCGACGAGTGAAGGAATGGGAGGAGTCCCACATCGACGGCGCGACGCACATCCCCGTCCACGACCTGCTGCGCCGCGTTCTCGAGGTGCCGGACGCCGAGGTGTGGGTGCACTGCGCCGCCGGCTACCGGGCCACGGCCGCGGCTTCCATCCTGAAGGCGCGGGGCGCTCGTGTCGTCGTGGTGAACGACAGCTACGCCGAGCAGGCTGCCGCCGCCGGGCTGCCACTGATCAGCGCTATGACCGAGCCCTCGGAGGCGGTGGCATGAGCCTGAGCGAGGGCCTGGGCGCCCTGCCTACCGGGCCCTATGAAGAGATCCACGCGGTCGGGGCCCGGGGCCGAATGAACAGGGGTGCCACCCTGGTCGACGTCCGCGAGCCCGATGAGTGGGCGGCCGGGCACGCGCAGGGCGCCCATCACATTCCGCTGGCTCAGCTGGGTCAGCGCCAGCGCGAGCTGCCCGCGGACCGGCCGGTCATCACCGTCTGCCGATCTGGCGCCCGGTCCGCCCGTGCCGCCACCCTCCTTGCCGGGCAGGGCCGCGATGCGACCAATCTGCGCGGTGGCATGCGCGCCTGGGCCGCCGCCGGCCTGCCGGTGGTCGCCACGGACGGCAGCCCAGGGGCAGTCATCTGACCCGCGACGGCGGCAGCCACGATCCACGGCAGCGCCCTGGATCCGCTCCCGCCCCTGGTGACACCCGACCGAACAGAGAAGAGGAACAGATGCTCGCCCTGGCTTTGCCGATCGGTCTGCTCATCGGGCTGAGCCTCGGCGCGCTCGGCGGCGGCGGCTCGATCCTGACCGTGCCCGCACTGGTCTATCTGCTCGGTCAGGACCCCCGTGCCGCAACGACCGGGTCATTGCTCATCGTGGGCATCACCGCTCTTGTCGGGATGGTGGCCCACCACCAGGCCGGCCGGGTTCGCCTTGTCCAGGGCCTGGTCTTCGGAGTGCTCGGCACTGCCGGCGCCTATCTCGGGTCGCGGCTGTCCGCAACGGTGCCGCCGTCGGTCCTGCTGGCCGCGTTCTCGGTCCTCATGCTCGTGGTGGCCGCGATGATGGTCCTCCGCCGTCGCGCCCAGCTGCGCGCCGCGGCCGGTGGTGAGGTGGAGGCCGGCTCACCGAACGGTCCGGCCCTGCAGGTCCGGCCCACGCTCGTCAGCGACTGCCTACGGGTCCTGAGAGTGGTCGCGGTGGCATCTGCGGTGGGGCTGTTGACCGGGTTCTTCGGTGTGGGTGGCGGTTTCGTCGTCGTCCCGGCACTCGTCCTGGCGCTGGGGTTCACGATGCCGGTGGCCGTGGGCACATCACTGCTGGTGATCGCGATCAACAGCGCCTCGGCACTGCTGTCGCGGATGGGCAATGGCGTCCACCTGGACTGGCTGCTCATCGCCCTGTTCACCCTCGCCGCGATTGCTGGCAGCCTCCTGGGCGGTCGGCTGGTCACCCGTGTGCCGCCCCAGAAGCTGACCGCCGCCTTCACCATGCTTCTGGTGGCGGTGGCGCTCTACACCGCCGCACGCAGCTTCCCCCAGCTGCTGTGACAGGCTTTCGCCCATGGATCAGTCGACGGACACGAACGCGGCCATCTGGAAATCGGCGGAACACGTCCAGAACCGGGCGGCCAGGGCCGATGAGCTTGAGCGCAAGAACGCAGCACAGTGGCGGTTGATGGGTGACTTGCTCCCCTTCGGCGAGCAGGATGCCTTCACTTTCCTGGATCTGGGATCTGGGACTGGCCCGGCTGCGAGAGCAATCCTGAGTCAGTATCCACGCAGCACCGCCATTCTCGCCGACTTCTCGTCGCAGATGATGGCCGCGGGCGAAGCCGAGATGCAGCCTTTCGCAGGCCGCTTCCACTACGTCGAGTTCGACATGTCAACGAGCACCTGGCCCGCGGAGATCCCGACCATGCTTGACGTGGTGGTCAGCTCGATGTGCATCCACCACATGACCGATGAGCGCAAACAGGGACTGTTCGCCGAGATCTTCGAGCATCTCACCCCCGGTGGGTGGTACCTCAACTACGAGGCCGTAAGCGCTGCGGATCCCGCTGTCGAAGCAGCCTGGACGCGAGCCAATGATCGCCACGACCCCGAGCAGGCTCGCAAGAACCTTCATCGCACCGCGCAGGAACTGGCTCGACACGAGAACCACGTGCGCTACCTGATCCCCCTTCCACAACAGCTGGACTATCTGCGGTCCGCCGGCTTCCTCGGGATCGACGTCTTCTGGAAGCACCTGGACACCGTGATCTACGGAGGTCACCGGCCAGTGTGAGAGCGACCAAGGGTCGACCGGGCTTTCAGGACGCCGGATGGACTCGGCGGCGGCGCGGATGCTGGGCTCGTCGCGTCCAAGAGCCACCATCACATGGGGCACAGCTAGTGCCGATGGCCACAGACAATAAACCCCTGGGGGTATAGTGGAACTCTGGTTCGATCAACTCTCGAGGAGGAACGCCCTATGTGTCGACAGGTGACCTGCCGCAGGTGCGGTAACGCGACGTGGGCTGGCTGCGGCCAGCACGTCAACCAGGTGATGGCCGGCGTATCGAAGTCCAAGCGCTGCCAGTGCCCCCCCAAGGTCTCCTTCGTCGAGCGGATCTTCGGCGGTCGCAAGTCATCGGTGTGACGCAACGATCACGGGTGCAGCCGCCCGCGGACTGTCGGCCCGTACCGGCGACAGGACCTTGGTAGCGACCAGGCGGTTCAGGACGTGCCGCTGCCGCAGGCGCCCGGTGGAGAAGTGGTCGATGGGGTCATCTGCCGAGGGAGCCTGGACCAGACCGGCAAGCACGCTTGCTCTCCGGGCATCAGCGGTGAACAGGCTGGGTGAAGCATGTTGACGGGAGGCTTCTCAAGCCTCGCTCAGAAACTTGTGTCAGGTTTGGGTCATCATGGATGCACTAATCGTCGCAGTCTCCCAGTACCTGCTTTACGTCATTCTCGCTGTGGCGGCCGTCATCTGGCTCTACCTGCCCCGACCGGACAAGGTGAGCATGGCGGCGAAGGCGATCATGGCGTTAGTCATCGCGGCCGTGCTGATCAAGGGGGCGGCGGCCACCTACACAGACCCCCGGCCCTTTGTCGTGGACCCCTCGATCAAGGCGTTGTTCGCCCATGGTGCTGACAACGGTTTCCCCTCCGACCACACCGCTGTGGCTACGACGATCGCCCTCGTGGTGATGATGTATCGCAGGTGGCTCGGGGCAGGCTTGGTGGTTGCGAGCGTCGTGCTGGGGTCTGCCCGCGTGGCTGCGCACGTTCATCACGCTCCGGACATTGCCGCCGGGGTGCTGATCGCAGTTCTGGCCGTATGGGGTGCTTCAGTCATCTGGCGATGGGTGCGGCCCCATCTGCCCCGGCAGCTAACCGAACCAGTCTCGGTTTGACGGTGAAGGGACCCGGGCTGGGCCGGGTGCTTCACCGGGTGAGGGTCTCTCGGCCGGGGTGGCGGCGGGCGCTGATCAGGAAGTAGGTCACCGCTCCGGTGAACACGACCAGAGATGTCCAGTCGTTGAGGCGCAGGCCGAGGATGTGGTTGGCGGTGTCGATGCGCAGCGACTCGATCCAAGCCCGCCCCACGGTGTAGGCGGCGACATACAGGGCGAACGCCCGCCCGTGGCCAAGTGTGAAGCGGCGGTCGGCCCAGATGACCAAGGCGGCCACGCCCAGGCACCACAGCGATTCATACAGGAACGTCGGGTGGAACGTGGCGAAGGCGCCGTAACCCGGCGGCCTGTGTGCGGGGTCGATGGACAGCGCCCAGGGCAGGGTCGTCGGGCGGCCGAACAGCTCCTGGTTGAACCAGTTTCCCCACCGCCCGAACGCCTGGGCCACCGCGATACCCGGGGCGATCGCGTCCGCAAGTGGCGGCAGGGGCACACCCGCGCGGCGGGCACCGATCAGGGCGCCGACTCCACCGAGCAGCACCGCACCCCAGATCCCCAGGCCGCCATCCCAGATCTTGAACGCGTTCCACGGGTTCCTTCCCGCGGTGAAGTAAAGCTCGGGGTCAGTGACGACGTGGTAAAGCCGGCCACCGACGATGCCGAATGGCACCATCCAGAAGGACACCGACTCCACGACTCCGGGGGTGCCGCCGCGGGCTTTCCATCGACGCTCGCCCATCCAGATGGCGACCCCGATCCCGGCAAGGATGCACAGGGCATAGGCGCGAACGGGAAAGGGCCCCAGGTGCCACACACCCTGCGGTGGGCTGGGGATGCTCAACGGGACGATCATGGGTGCTTTTCCTCATGCTCCGGCTGGGTCGGGGCGAAGTGAATCATCGGTTGTCTCCACAGCGGGACCGGTGTCGGGTCCTGCCCGCGGAGCTGCGCGAGAACTGTGAAGCTGCGCCGCATCAACAGCGCGGCGCTGCTGGCCAGCAGGATCGCCACCGGCAGCTCCACGATCGCAGCTGCTACCGAGCCCCAGTGTTCGGCAGTGCCCCAGGACAGGCAGACGTCGAACCACACGTCGCAGGTCAACAATGTTGAGGTGATGACCAGGGCGATAAGGGCGACTTGCCGGCGAAACCAGACGGTCAGCACAGTAGCCACAAATGCGGTCACCAGGGCAACGTCGAAACCAACCCAGACCGTGCGCCAGGCGCCACCGGAGGAGTGTGCGGGGAGGGTGGCCGACAAGAAGACCAACCACGGCAGCAGGAACAGTGCACCGACCCCACCGACCGCCAGGACAAGCCTTCGACGGCCAGGAGACCGTATCGCCGCCGGAGACTGATCGATGCACTCTGCCAGTAGCTGCGCGACACCGGCCCGCTGCTGCGCGCTCCAGCCGCGAACAACGTCACGCGTGGGCAACGAGACTCCTGTGTCGTCCAAGCTGTCCTCCTGACTGACGTGTGGGAAGGGGACCACGGGTATCACCGGGCCCGGTATGCGCGTGCTGAGAACTCCTCCGATACCTGCATGGCATGCAACAAAATCATATGGACCGTGAGGCGACCAGTGGAGGGTCAGCGTCCCGTCGGCGCGGATGGCGTCGTGCGTTCGGGCAGTGCCGGTACGTCGGAGGCCAGGTTCCGCAGATGCAGGTGATGGACGGCGGGTGTCAGTGGTCGGTCGGATCCGCGGGCGAGCAGTCCGGACAGAGGCCGAACACCTCCAGGGTGTGGGTGATCTGGGTGTACCCGTGCTGCCCGGCTACGGCGTCGGCCCAGTCAACGACTGCTTGGCCGGCAATTTCGACGGACCGTCCGCATGACCGACACAGCAGGTGATGGTGGTGGCGGTCGGAGCATTGCCGATAGACCGTCTCGCCGTCTTCGCGCGTCAGGATGTCCACGTGGCCGGACTGCACCATGAGTCCAAGAGTCCGGTAGACGGTGCCGAGCCCGATCGTGTCCCCGCGACCTCGAAGGATGGCATGAATCTGCTGGGCGCTACGGAAATCGTGGAACTCCGAGAGTAAGTCAGCGACAGCCAGGCGCTGCCTTGTCGCCCGGGTCGTAGGCAGGCTCGTTGAGGTGGGTACTGGTTCACGGTAGCGAGGCGCCGGGCGTGGCCGTGTCGGACCGTCGCCCTCTGCTGTGCCATCGACAGTTCCCCCCATCAGCCGACGGTAGCACGGGCTTCCGGACACCAGCGGTGTCAGTCCTTCTGCTCCGGAAACCCGCTGGCAATGGAGTGATCATGGTGAATATGATCGAATCGTGCCCATCAGATCGGTTCAACCGACCGCGGAGCCGATCAGGTGAGTCCACCCGCGGATGACGCAGCCGGGCACGAGCACGGCCTGGCTGATACCGACACCCGGACCGCGAGATTGCTGGTCGCTGGCCAGTTCGTCCTGATCGGGCTCCTGGTGCTGTTCCCAGATCGCCGGGACTGGCCGGTGCCCGCCTGGCTCGCGGTCGCCTGCACTGTCGCCACCGTCGTTGGCCTGGTCGTGATGGTCATCGGCGCGATGGGACTCGGGCGAGGCCTGACGGCCACCCCGTTGCCCAACGCCCACGCTCAGCTGCGCACGGGAGGCCTCTACAGGTATGCGCGGCACCCTATCTACAGCGGGTTGCTGCTCACCATGACATCGGTCACCGTGGCCTCGGGCAGCCTCTTGCGGCTCCTCACGCTCGGGGTGCTGGTCCTGCTCATCACCGTGAAAGCACGATGGGAGGAAAAGCGCCTGGCTCAGCGTTTCCAGGGATACGCCGACTATGCCGCGCGGACGCCGCGATTCGTGCCGATCCGACTGCGCCGCTGATGGTTCGGGGGAGTCGAACCTGCGTATCGCGGAGGTTTCAGCATTGCCAGATTCGTTCGAGCCGGGGTGCCGCCTCGGGGACGTTCAGGTCAGGGCCGCCCCACCTGGTCCATCATGAGCTCAGCGACTCCAGGAGCTCGCGCACCTTGGCAGCGGTGGGGACACGTCCGGACAGGATGACCTTCTCGTCGACGACGAGACCCGGGGTGGACATCACGCCGTAGGCGACGATGGCGGGGTAGTCGGTGACCTTCTCGAACTCCGCGTCGATGCCGAGTTCGGCTACGGCCTGGCGGGTGGCTTTCTCCAAGTTGACGCAGTTGGCGCAGCCGGGGCCGAGGATCTTGATGATCATGGCAGTCCTTTCTTGCGGTGGAAGGTGTCAGGCGGGGATGAGGGCGTTGAAGAGGGAGCCGACGGCGATGATTCCGGCGCCGGTGACGGTGACGAAGGTGAGGATGAGCGGGGGTTTCAGGACCCGGCGTAGCAGGATGAGCTCGGGCAGGCTGAGGGCGACCACGGCCATCATGAAGGCGAGCAGGGTGCCCATCGGCAGGCCCTTGTCGTGCAGGGCCTGGACCAGGGGCATGATGCCGGCGGCATTGGAGTACAGCGGGATGCCGATCAGCACGGCGACCAGGACGGCGAAGGGGTTGTCGGCGCCGGCGTACCGGGTGAAGAAGTCTTCCGGTGCCCAGCCGTGGATGGCTGCGCCCAAGGCGATACCGACCAGCAGGTAGGGCCAGATCTTGCGCAGGATGACACCGACCTCCTCGACGCCCATCTGGATCCGGTCGTCCCAGGTCAGCCCGAGCGACGGGTCGATGATCTGCCCGCCCAGGCGGGTCTCGAAGACGAAGGGCTCGACCCACCGCTCGAGCTTCAGACGGCCCAGGAGGTACCCGGCGACGATGGCGATGACCAGGCCCGCGCCGACGTACAGCAGGGTCGGGCCGATCCCGAACATCCCGAACAGCAGGCCGATCGCGACCTCGTTCACCAGGGGGCTGGCGATCAGGAAGCTCATCGTGACTCCGAGCGGGACCCCGGCCGCGACGAACCCGATGAACGCGGGGACGGCGCTGCAGGAGCAGAACGGGGTGATCACGCCCAGGCCCGCGGCCATCACGTTGCCGACGCCCTCACGCTTTCCGCCCAGCAGCGCCCGGGTGCGCTCGACGCTCATGAACGAGCGGAGAACGGTGACGGCGAAGATGATCCCTACCAGCAGCAGGCCGATCTTGACGGAGTCGTAGAAGAAGAAATCCACCCCCGAGCCGGCGCGGGAGGCCGGGTCCAGGCCGGCGAGGTCGAAGACGACCCAGTTCCAGAACGGCAGGTTCACCCGGTACAGAGCCAGCCATGCCACGGCCGCGGCACCCAGGCCGACCCACCGGCGGGTGGTCGTCTGGGGGCGCAGCCGCTCGGCGAGGCTCATGCCGAGGCCGTGACCAGTGCGCCTGGCAGGGCTGCGCGCATCCGCTGCGGTGCGTCCTCAGCCAGCGTGTAGTCGATCCATCGTCCCCGCCGGCTGGTGGTGACCAAGCCCGCCTCGCGCAGCACCTTCAGGTGATAGCTCAGCAGGTTGCCCGCGATCGGGATCTGCTCCTGCAGCTTGCATACGCATCGCGGTGTGTCGGCCAGCATCGCCAGCACGGTCCAGCGAACCGGATCGGCCACCGCCTGCAGCACGGCCATCGAGTCCGCAGCGGGTTCGCTCGCTTCAATGGAATTTGAATCAGTCACATTTGAACTGTACCACCGAAGGCGTCAATGTCTGAGCGGCGGTTGCGGTGGCGGGGACGGCACTGAGCTGAGCGTATGGGCAGCCTCGAGCATGGCGGGCCCGTACCAGGTGAGCAGCCGCCCGCTGACCAGCTCCGTCCGGACGCGGTGGAAGGCTTCGGGACCGTCCTGTGAGCCAAAACGGTATGGCTCGTCCGGAAGGAGAACGCAGTCGATGTCAGGGCGGTCGATCTCGTCCAGTCCCACGCCCGGGTAGCGATCCTGATGGTTGCCGAAGACGTTCTCGAGCCCTGCCCGGCGCAGGAGATCGCCGGTGTAGGTGGAGCTGCCGACGACCATCCAGGGATCCCGCCAGATGGGGACGGCGACCCTGGCCCGGACCTGCGGAGCCGGCCCTGACCACAGGCGGCGGGCTTCGGCGAGCCACTCGGGGACGGGACCTTCCAGGGCGTCCGTGAAGAGCCGGTCCATCGAGGTCAGGGCCTGGGGAACCGTCTCGATCACGGTGACCCAGACCGGTACGCCAGCCTCGCGGAGCCGCCGGACGTCCAGCTCCCGGTTCTCCTCCTTGTTGGCCAGCACGAGGTCCGGCCTGAGGGAGACGATCGCCCGCAGGTCGGGGTTCTTGGTGCCCCGGACACGAGCGACCTCCAGATCGGCTGGGTGGGTGCACCAATCGGTTGCGCCGACGAGCCGATCCGGGTGAGTCGCCGCCAAGGCCTCGGTCAGGGAGGGGACCAGGGACACGATCCGCTCCGCCGCGCCAACGATGTCCACCGGACTGCCCATGTCGTCAACGAGGCGCATCTTGAGGTCCTCCCGGGGGGTCTGACTTCCGTCGTGCTGCTTCAGCATCGCGGGTGTGCGCGCCGCCCCGGCCGATGACCGGCAGGATGATCTCGAAACTCGCTCCCTTGCCCGGGCCGTCGCTGTGGCCTAGCAGCTGTCCATGATGCGCCTGGACGATCGACCTGGCGATGGTCAGACCGATGCCGCTGCCGGCCCCGTTGGCAGTGCGGGAGGAGTCGCCCCGGTAGAACCGCTCGAACAAGCGGGTGGCCGTTGCGGGGTCGAAACCCTCGCCGTTGTCGGTGACCACGATCGTGCACCGCTCGTCGTGGCGGGTTGCCGCCATCGTGACGGCTCCTCCTGCCACTGTGTGTCTGAGAGCGTTGTCCAGCAAGGCTCCCAGCGCCTCGGCCAGCCGGTCGGGGTCGACCAGTACTGTGCCTGAGCTGATCTCTCCGCCGGCGGAGAGCCTGATCCCACGGGCGTCGAACTGTGGTCGGGCCGCTGCCAGCGCCGTGGACACCAGGTCCCGGGCCGGCACCGGGACCGGATGCAGGTTCAGCTCGCGTTCTTGCGCCCGCGAGACGGCGGACAGGTCGCCGACCAGGCGGTGCAGCCGCTGGGACTGTTCGGTCAGCGTCGCCAGGGTCGTCTGGTCGCTGGGCAGGATGCCGTCGCTGATCGCCTCGATGGTGGCCTGCATCGAGGCCAGCGGGGTGCGCAGCTCGTGGGCAAGGTCGGCAAGCAGGCGCCGACGCGTCTGGTCCGTGGTGGCCAGACGCAGGGCCATCAGGTTGAACGACCCGGTCAGCCTGTCGAACTCCGGGCCGAAACGCGGCTGCCGCAGCCGGGTCTCGAAGTCGCCGTCGGCGATCCGCTGAGCGGCCTCGGCGGCCTCGGCCACCGGCGCCGTCACCCGTCTGGCGACCAGCCAGGTCACGATCAGGGCGGTCGCCAGGGCGGCGGTCACCCCCACCGAGAGGGCGATGAGCACCGCGTTGGAGAAGGCCTCGTCGACGTGGGCCTGAGCCTGCGGGGATACCAGCGGCCTGATCCGGCTGAGGTGTGCGCTGAACACCGGCCGGGCCACGAGCAGGGCCGCGACCAGCATGGTGCCGGCCCCGGCAATGACGACCAGGCTCATCGCGGTGAAGAGCCGCCAGGTCAGACCCATCGCAGGTCTGGCAGGTCTGGCAGGTCTGGCAGGTCTGGCAGGTCTGGCAGCCCTGCCAGCCGCACCAGGCGGTGGCGTCATCCCGGCCCCATCCGGTAGCCGACCCCGCGGACGGTGCGGATGTATCGCTCGGTGGCCGGGTCGTCTCCGAGCTTTGCCCGGATGTGGCCGATGTGGATGTCGACGAGATGCTCTTCGCCGACCCAGTCCGGTCCCCAGACCCGCTCGATGAGCTGACGTCGGGTGTACGCGAGGCCGGGTCGTTCGGTCAGGGCGTCCAGCAGGTCGAACTCGGTGCGGGTCAGCGCCACCGGCCGTTGCCCCACCAGGACCTGCCGCGACTGCGGGTCCAGGCTCAGGTCGCCTGTCGTGCGCACCTGCGAGTCGTCGCAGCTCTGCTCGCCCATCCGCGGTCGTCGGAGCAGGCCCCGGATACGGGCGGTCAGCTCGCGCGGGGAGAACGGCTTGGTCAGGTAGTCGTCGGCACCGACGGACAGGCCGATCAGGGTGTCGATCTCCTCACTGCGGGCGGTCAGCATGATGACGTAGGCGTCGGTAAAGGTGCGCAGCTGCCGGCAGACCTCGAGGCCGTCAATGCCCGGCAACATCAGGTCGAGCACGATCACGTCGGGCGGTTCGGCGCGGGCCGCGGCCAGAGCCTGCTCCCCGTCGGGCGCAGTGCTGACCACGAACCCGTCATGCTCAAGGTAGCCGGCCACAGCCCGAACCAGGCTGGGCTCGTCGTCCACGACCAGCGCCCGCAGGGGGGTGCTCGTCGTCGCGGCGGCGCGCGGTATCGGCGGGATCAGGAGTCCTCCATCGCGATGAATGCCCCGTGCCAGGCGTGGTACCAGACCGCTCCGGTGCCGGAGCTGACCGACATCATCCCACTGACCACGCCGTTGCGCTGGAGGTCCAGGGTGACGTAGCCGGGGTAGCTATCGAGACTGAGGATCGTGGTGCCAGGCCGGTGGGCGGCCAGCCACGAGGTGGCGATCCGGCGTGCCTTCGCCGGGTCGGCCGGGCGGGCGGCGTCACGGGCTTCGCGCAGCATTTCGAAGCGGGTGTTCCACATCATGGCCGGGCCCGGTTCAGTGCTGACCGAGCCGGTGCCGGGATCGACGATGACCTCGGTGGCCGGCTTGCCGGCGCGGTCCTTGAGCTCGACGTAGAAGCCGTTGTCGAACCACATCACCTCTCCTGGGTGGAGCCCCGCGGTCTTGGCCGCGGTCGCCGCCCTGGCCCTGGCCGCTGGTATGGCGGTGACGGCAGCCCCGTCACCGGGCAGCCAGATCATCCCCGTCGATCCCATCCCCGTCGAGCCCATCATCGACCCGCCCGTCATCGACCCGTTGGGGACTGTCATCGACCTGCCCGGTGTGCCGGAAGCGGGTCGCCCGCCCAGGCCACCCACCATGTCGGCGTAGCCCTGACCAGGGCCGCCCATCATGCCCCCGTCCTGACCCTGAGCCTGATCGCCCGCCACCGGCCCTGAGAGGGTGCTTCCGGCGACCGCAGCCGAGGCGACGAGAGCGACCACGCTCGCGGCCAGCGAGACCACCAGCACGGGACGTCTCATGGCCATCACTTCCCGCCGCGCCGGGCAGCCAGGAGAGCGGCTCGCTGGACCTGCCAGGTCTCCGTGTCGATCTCGCCGTTGGCCATCCGGCGGTCGAGGATCTCCACTGCGGACTCACTGGTCCCACCCGTGGCCGGCTCGCTGCTGCCGGGCAGCAGTCGCAGGACAAGCCACACGATCAGTCCGAGCAGGACCAGCCAGAACAACCCCATACCGAGCCACATGAGGGGACCCATCCCGTTGCCATACCAACCCATCATCGTGCCACTCCTCCTTAGCCTTCCCCGGTTGATCCGGGGTACCCCCAGCCTTGCGCGCCAGTGCTGCGGTCGTGGTCAGGAACCATGAAGAAACGATGTAGAACGGGCCGGGCTCAGGCCGAGTGAGACGGGCTGGGTCCGACGTTGGCTAGTGCTCAGGGCGAAGGAGTATCCGGAATGTTGATCCCTGTCCGGTTCCGGCGCTGCTGACGGTGAGCTGCCCGCCGTGGGCCTCGACCAGGGCCTTGGCGATGGCCAGCCCGATGCCGGACCCTCCGTGTGCCCGGTCCCGGGCCGCGTCAACCCGGTAGAAGCGTTCGAACAGATGGGCGACGTGCTCGGCCGGGACACCCTCACCGGTGTCGGTGACCGACAGCGTGACGCCCTCGCCACCGGAGCCGGGGGAGGCTGCGGCCGAGAGCGTGACCGTTCCGCCGGGGGGAGTATGGCGCAGCGCGTTGTCCAGCAGGTTGCCCAGGACCTGTCCGATGCGTTCCGGGTCCAGCGTCAGCTCGGGCAGCCGTGCCGGGACGTCGGTGACCAGCCGGACCCCTTTGTCCTGGTAGCCCTCGGAGACGGCGTTGACCGCTGCGGTCACCAGTGACTCCGGCGCCACCATGCGCAGGTCCAGCCGGACCTGCCTCTCCTCGGCGCGTGACACCGTCCCGATGTCCTCGGACAGGCGGGCCAGGCGTCTGGTCTGGGACCGCAGGAGTGCGGCCGTCCCGGCGTCCAGCGTCGCCACGCCGTCCTCCAGAGCCTCGAGATAGGCCTCCAGGGTCGCTACCGGCGTGCGCATCTCGTGGCCGAGGTCAGCCAGCAGCCTTCGTCGGGTTTGTTCGACCGAGCCGAGCCGGTCGGCCATCTGGTTGAACGCCGAGGCGAGCGCGTCGAACTCCGGGCCGAGCCCCGGCCCGGGAACCCGGATGTCGTAGTGGCCCGCGGCAACGGTGGTGGCCGCATCGGCGATGGTGGTCACCGATCTCCCGATCCGCCGGGTCTGGTAGACGCTGACGGCAAGCGCCGCCAGCAGCGCGGCCAGCAGTGCCAGCGACAGCGAGATCGCATTTGCCGACTCGTAGGCTCTCTCGGTGTGCACGATCTGGGCAGCGGTCGCCCCGACATCAGCGTGAGTCAGATGCTGGTGGAACAGCGTCGGACCGACATTGGCGGCGATCAACCACGCGGTGAGGGTGCCTGCCACCAGGACCAGGGTCTGGGCCAGCAGCAGGCGTCCGGCCAGCCCGGCACCCCGACGGGTGGGCCGGTTGGCAGGCGGCGTCATGATCCGTCGCCCATGGCGTAGCCGATGCCGCGAACGGTCCGCACGTACCGTGGCGAGCCGGGGTCGTCACCGAGCTTGCGACGCAGGTGCCCGACGTGGACATCGACCAGGTGCTCGTCGCCGATCCACCTCTGGTCCCAGACCGCGTCGATCAGCTGGCGGCGGGAGAAGACCAGCTTGGGTCTGGCCGACAGGGCCTGCAGCACGTCGAACTCGGTGCGCGTCAGCACCACTGGCTGATCGTTGAGGCGGACCTCACGTGCAGCCACGTCGATACTGAGCGCCCCGAAGACCCGCGGCGGGGCTTCCACGACGTGCCTTGCGGGGGCCGCACTGGTGGTCGTGGCGCGGGGCCGGCGCAGCATCGCGTGGATCCGGGCGAGAAGCTCGCGGGGGCTGAAGGGCTTGGTGAGGTAGTCGTCAGCCCCGACCGAGAGCCCGATGAGCTTGTCGATCTCGTCGGTGCGTGCGGTCAGCATGATGATGTAGCAGTCGGAGAAGGTGCGGACCATCCGGCAGACCTCGACGCCGTCGACCACCGGCAGCCCGAGGTCCAGCACCATCACGTCGGGATCGACCTCGCGTGCCCGGTCGATCGCCCGCTGTCCGTCATGGGCCATCGACACCTCGAAGCCGTCCCGGTTCAGATAGCTGCCCACCAGGTCGGCCAGGGCGCGCTCGTCGTCGACGACCAGCACGCGGTAACCGAGGGGTGTCGGTTGTGGGGCTGGTGTGCCCGTCGGTTGGCTCATCTCACCAGTGTGGGGTGGTCCCGACCCGGCTCAGGTATCGGGGCAGCTGCCAGCCACCGGCTTCAGCAACCTTCATCGACATACGACTGAGCGTCGCTGACCGGTCGGGGGGTTACATCCGGTGGGTCATCGGGACGGTGAACATGGCCACGTTCAGAATGGCTAGGGCCATGATCAGGACCGAGAAGGG
>JBBRZQ010000087.1:0-18981 GCA_038236535.1 Actinomycetales bacterium | reverse complement strand
TTGTTCACCGCGACCACCGACTCGCTCAGCCCGGTCAGGCACGCGGTCGCCGCGCACACCGCCGCGCGTCCCGCCTCGATCTCCGCCGTCCCTGACATGCTCCAAACCTAGCCGTCACCACCGACAGCCCTCACGCGCCGAAACTACGAAACGCGTTGGGAAGGCTGAGAGTCCGCAGAGCTATACCGGCCTTGGGGCGTTGAGAGCCTCAGGGGCGAGACCATCGGCCCAGGAGCGTGCCCTGGGACTCGATCAGCAGGCGGGGCTGCAGGGGCACGGACAGTGCCGGGCCGGCAGTGATCCGCGGATGATCTCCGGCGACAAGGGTCGGTGCGATGGTCAGGCACAGCTCGTCCAGGAACCCTGACGCCGTCAGATCATGCATCAGGTGAGGACCGCCCTCACACAGGATCCGCCGCAGCCCTCGATCGGCCAGAACAGACAGAGCCACCGGCAGGTCAACGCTGTCCTGCCCCGCGACGATGACGTTGGCCTCGCCGAGGGTGCCCCGGGCCAGGTCGATCGCCTCGGCGCCGGCCCGCTCGCAGGTGACCAGGAGGACGTCACCGGAGTTCTCGCGATCCTGGCTCAACCAGGGCGGGACATCGGCTGTGCGGCTGAACACCGCCGTGGCAGGGTGCGCGAGCCTTCCCTGGCGCAGGCCGACCCAGGGGTCCCGGATGGTCACGCGACGGTATACCTCCGTTCTTGCTGTCCCTGCCCCGATGAGGATCACGTCGGAAAGGGCCCTCAGGAGCGCGAAGACGTCGCGGTCGGCACCGGTGTTGATGGACCCGGAGCGTCCGTCGTCGCCCGCGGCGGCGCCGTCCAGGGTCGAGATGAAGTTGGCCCTGACCCAGATCTGCTCCCCGGTCAGGGCCGGGTAGGCGTAGGCGAGGGCAAGCGCCCCGGAGTCCATCTGCCCTTCATGTCCGGGGGACCAGCGGCCAAGGTCGTCGTGCGAGAGCAGTACGCGCATGGTGGCCAGTCTTCACCGAAACGACCGCGAAAGTCAGTCTGACCTCGGTGCAGATTCCGCTGACCGGATCTGATCAGGCTGGCCAGAGAGAAACGGACGAGAGGCTGTATGCCGAATCGTTACATCTCAGGTCACACTCCTCGGCTCGCCACTCCATCCCGGTTCTTCCGGGGAGGTTCCTTCGGTGGCTCCAGGAGCCGCGTAACTGCCGGCGGGGGAAATGAGGGGGGTCTCTCTGTGCTCAGTTCGCTGGCAAAGCTCCTGCCCGCCCGGCGGATCCTCGGCAGGTCACTGGTCCGGGGCGGCACCGAGGGGGGACTTGCATCGGCCCGAGGACTGCGCCCTGCGCCGGCGACCACGGCGGGTACGCAGGACGCCGAGTACTTTAGGGGCTGATGAAGTGGTGAATTCTTGGCTAAACCGGTTTTGAACACGCGCACGTTTCAGTTAGTGAGTACCATTCTCAGGAGTTTGCAGACGACTAAGGTTCCCGCGCGTGTCAGGCGCGAAACTCCCCGCACGAACACACGCAAGACCTCCGCGAGACAGAAGGAGAACAGTGACACCGACCCATGCGCAACCTGAGCTGACCAGTACGCCGAGTCCGGCAACCTCGGGTCGGGGCGCACGATCCTAGTGACGTGGCGCGACAGCGCCGCCTGCCTGGATGAGTCCCCTGAGCTCTTCTTCCCGATTGGGAACGCCTACCCGGCGATCGTTCAGGCCGAAGAGGCAAAGATCGTCTGCGGGCGATGTCAGGTCGTTGACACCTGCCTGAGCTGGGCCATCCAGGCCCGTCAGGACAGCGGTGTCTGGGGCGGGCTCTCCGCCGACGAACGCCGGACTCTGAAACGCCGTACCGCTCGGGCCAGCCGCGCCGGGTGCGCCGTCTGAGTCGCACAGCACTGCCTGACTGAGCGTCCTTCGGGGCGCTCAGTTCTTGTTGACCGGCCTGTTCTTGTGACCGGCCACGTTGCTTGCCGGCCAGCCAGCACTGCCTGGCCGGGCACCATCGGGGCCCTCGGTAGGCTCGCCACGTTCAGTGAACCCAGACCGGGTGCCCTTCGGGACCTCAGACCTTTTTCGCGGGCTCTGACTCCAGGACGACGATGGACCGCCCGGGGACAGAGTGCGCGGTCGATGCCAGCCAGTCCTGGTCGGTGACCCGCGCTGGATCTGCCACCGTGGTGTCCAGCCGCACCCGCCACCCTGCGCTGTACTGCGCCGGCGGCAGGGCGAAGGCGACCGGGTCGCTGTGCGCGTTGAACAGCATCAGGAAGTGCGAGTCCAGGATCCGCTGCCCGCGCGGGTCCGGCTCGGGGATCGCCTCACCGTTCAGGAAGACCATCAGCGTGCGGGCATACCCGTTGCGCCAGTCGTCCTCATCCATCTCGGTGCCGTCTGAGGAGAACCACTCGATGTCCCCGAGCGCGCTCTTGCCGCCGTGGGCGGCGTCGCCGGCGAAGAACCGGCGGCGCCGGAATACCGGGTGGCTCTGACGCAGGGAGACCAACGCGCTGGTGAAGTCGAGCAGATGGCTCTGGCCCTCGTCGAGCTCCCAGTTGATCCAGGCGAGCTCAGTGTCCTGGCAGTAGACGTTGTTGTTGCCACTCTGGGTCCGGCCGATCTCGTCGCCGTGGGCGATCATCGGCACCCCCTGGCTGAGCAGGAGGGTGGTCAGGAAGTTGCGCTGCTGCTGCCTGCGCAGGGTGTTGACGGCCTTGTCATCGGTCTCGCCCTCAATTCCGCAGTTCCACGACCGGTTGTTGCCCTCGCCGTCCTTGCCGTCCTCGCCGTTGGCGTCGTTGTGCTTGTTGTTGTAGGTCACCAGGTCGCGCAGGGTGAAGCCGTCGTGGGCGACGACGAAGTTGATCGAGGCGATCGGTCGCCGGGCCGAGTGCTCGTACAGGTCGCTGGATCCGGTGAGACGAGAGGCGAACTCGCCCAGGGAGGCGGCCTCGCCACGCCAGAAGTCGCGCACCGTGTCGCGGAACTTGCCGTTCCACTCGGTCCACAACGGGGGGAAGTTGCCGACCTGGTACCCGCCGTCGCCGAGGTCCCACGGCTCGGCGATCAGCTTGACCTGGGAGATCACCGGGTCCTGCTGGATGATGTCGAAGAAAGCCGAGAGCCGGTCCACCTCGTGGAACTGTCGGGCTAGGGTGGCCGCCAGGTCGAAGCGGAAGCCGTCGACGTGCATGTCCTCGACCCAGTAGCGCAACGAGTCCATGATCAGCTGCAGGACGTGGGGGTGGCGCATCAGCAGGCTGTTGCCCGTGCCGGTGGTGTCGTAGTACTTGGACTTGTCCTGGTCGACCAGGCGGTAGTACGAGGCGTTGTCGATGCCGCGGTAGGCGATCGTCGGGCCCTGCTCGTTGCCCTCGGCGGTGTGGTTGTAGACCACGTCGAGGATGACCTCGATGTTCGCCTCGTGAAGGGCCTTGACCATGGCCTTGAACTCGGTGACCTGCTGGCCGCGAGACCCGGTGGCCGCATAGGCCGCATGCGGGGCCAGGAACCCGATGGTGTTGTAGCCCCAGTAGTTCGTCAGGCCCTTGTCCTTCAGGGTGGTGTCCTGGACGAACTGGTGCACCGGCATGAGCTCGATGGCCGTCACGCCGAGACCAGTCAGGTGGTCGATGATCGCCTGGTGCCCGATCGCGGCATAGGTCCCGCGGATGGACTCCGGGACGTCAGGATGGGTCATGCTCAGACCCCTGACGTGAGCCTCGTAGATGACCGTGTTGTGGTACTCGTGTCGCGGCGGACGGTCGTGGCCCCAGTCGAAGAACGGGTTGACCACCACCGACAGCATCGTGTGACCGAGCGAGTCCTGGTCGTTGAAGTTCGCGGGCTTGTTGAGGTCGTACGAGTAGAGCGAGCCGTCTCCGTCGATCTGGCCGTCAATGGCTCTGGCGTAGGGGTCGAGCAGCAGCTTTGCCGGGTTGCAGCGATGTCCGCTGGCCGGGTCGAACGGGCCGTGAACCCGGAAGCCGTAACGCTGGCCCGGCTGGATGGCGGGGATGTATCCGTGCCAGACATGCCCGTCGACCTCGGTCAGCTCGACCCGGGTCTCGGTGCCGTCGTCCGCGATCAGGCAGACCTCGACCTTGTCGGCAACCTCGGAGAAGAGAGCGAAGTTGACCCCGCTGCCGTCAAACGTGGCACCCAGGGGATACGGATGGCCCGGCCAGAGGGAGTTCATGAAGTCCTTTATCGAGGTCACAGTGCAGCCAATCGGAAGCCCTATTCTGTCCTGTCATTGGCTCCAGGGCACAACGAGCACGCCAGAGACGTGTCGGACACTCCACCTTTCGGTCATTTCGGGGTCGGCCGTTCGAGGCAGACGGGTCGTCCGAAAGGCTATTTGTGCCTTATGGCCCGAGACGTTCCGCCGATCACCTGACCGGCACGATGAGGGCCACCTAAGTTTTTTTTGTGGCTTCCCTTCGAGAGCCCTCCAGAGGGCCAGATCCTCAGCGCAGAAGGTCGGATTCCCCACCGGGTGTCCGTCCCGAGGCCGGCGAGAACGGTGCCGGGCCGACCGCTCGCGGCGCTGTCGCACCAGGCGCTGTTGCACCAAGCGCTGTCACACCAGGCACCGTGGCTTCGCCGGGGTCACTGCGGATCTGCCCGCCGGCCCACCCCGAGGAGACACCCTCGCGGAGAGAGTCGCTGGAGTTCCTCTGGGTCGCCTACCTGATCCTCGCCGGAGGCCTTACCGGCCTGTTCTACCTCTTCCCCGCCTACTCGTCACCGATCTGGACAGCGCTGGGCCTGTCCGCGGTCGCGGCGACGGTTGTGGGGGTTCGCCGAAACCGTCCACGGCAGCCCCTCGGGTGGTACCTGCTCGCAGCGGCCGAGCTGACCTTCATCGCAGGGGACACCAGCTACAACGTGCTCACAGAGCTCCTGCACCAGGACAACCCCTTCCCTTCGGTGGCCGACCTCTTCTACCTGCTCACCTACCTCTTCATCGCCGCTGGTCTCTTCCTGATCATCCGGGCTCGCTCGTCGTCCCGGGACCTTCCCAGCCTGATCGACGCGGTGATCATCACCACGGGTCTGGGCCTGCTGTCCTGGGTCTACCTGATCGCGCCGAACTTCCAGGCGGATGGCCTTGACGCGTTGCAGCGGGTCACCTCGGTCGCCTATCCGCTCGGTGACGTCCTGGTCGTTGCGATGCTGGCACGGCTGATCGCCGGCGGGGGACTGCGGATCAGATCCATGCAGCTCCTGGTGACCGGAGCCCTGGGCATCATGGTGGCCGACGTGCTCTACGGGCTCATCCAGCTCAACGGCACCTGGGCGGTCGGCGGCCCGGTGGATCTTGGCTGGGCGCTCTTCTATGCCGCCTGGGGTGCGGCTGCCCTGCATCCGTCGATGAGTCGGCTGACCGAGGTCGCGCCGCTGACCAGTGTCACGGCAAGCAAGGTGCGGATCGCCCTGCTGGCCTCGGCCAGCCTGATCGCCCCTGGCGTTCTGTTCATGCAGGCACAGCTTCACCAGGAGATCCTGGCCACCACCATCGCTGTCTTCTCGACGGTGCTGTTCGTCCTGGTGCTGGCCCGGATGGCCGGCATCCTGGCCGCACACCAGCAGTCGGTCAGACGTGAAAGGGCTCTGCGCACCTCAAGCGAGGCCCTGGTGGCCGCGCAGGGGCTGCCGGACATCTACCGGGTGGCCCTGGACGGGGTGACGTCCCTGATCGGTGCGGAGACGCTGAGGGGCGCCTCGGTCTACCTTGCCGAGGCCGACGGGATCCGTTGCGTGGCACGCTCGACGACAAGCCGCAAGCTGCCCGACGAGAGAGCATTCTGGGAGGCTGCCCAGCAGGGCGGCTACCTGAGCCAGTCCGGTGCCGTCAGCGTCAGTCCGCTGCGCTACGACCTCCAGGACCGCGGCATGCTGGTGATCGAGGGCAGGGCTGCCCTCACCGTCGACCAGCATCAGGCCTTGGCCACCCTGGCGTCGCAGGTGGCTCTCGCCGTGGTGAGCGCGACCCTGGTCGAGGAGCTGCACCAGCGGCAGAGCGAGGAGCAGTTCCGGGGGATGATCCAGAACGCCTCGGACGTCATCGTTGTGGTGGACGAGCAGGGCAGGATCAACTATGGAACGCCTTCGCTGGAACGCGGCCTCGGCTACCCGGTCAGCGATCTCCTCGGAACCCCGTTCATCGACCTGGTCCACCCCGACGAGTTTGCCCTGGCCGATGCGCTGATCTCCGGCATGGCGCAGCGCTCCTCCCAGTCGCAGCTGGTCTCGGACTGGCGTCTTCGGCATGAGGATGGCCGGTACCTGTTCTTCGAGGTGCTCGCGGGCAACCTGCTGGACAACTCGAGCGTGGCCGGGGTCGTGCTCACCATGCGCGACGTCTCGGAGCGGCGGGCGCTGGAGCAGCAGCTGATGCATCAGGCGTTCCACGACGAGCTGACCGGGCTGCCGAACCGGGCCCTGTTCCAGGACCGGGTGGAGCACGCACTGGCGCGAGCCACCCGGCGCGGCGGCACAGTGGCGATGGCGATGATGGACCTCGACGACTTCAAGGTCGTCAACGACACCCTTGGTCACGGGGCCGGCGACTCCATGCTGAGTGAGGTCGCCCAGCGCCTGCAGAGAGCGCTGCGCTCCAGCACGACCATCGCGCGGCTGGGCGGGGACGAGTTCGCCATCCTGATCGAGGACATCACGGACAAGTCGCAGGTGGCCGGCCTCACCGAACGGATCACCCAGCCCTTCCGGACACCCTTCGTGGTCCAGGGCGAGGAGGTGGTGGCCTCGGCGAGCATCGGCCTGGTACTCAGCGGTGGCCCCGAGCCGAGCCTCAACCTGTCGGAGCTGCTCCAGTGTGCAGATCTTGCACTGTATGCCGCCAAAGAGCGCGGAAAGGGGCGTGTAGAGCTCTACCGGGACGACCTGCACACCCGGATGATGAGCCGCGCCACCCAGCGCTCGGAGCTGGCAAAAGGCATGGAGAAGGAGCAGTTCGAGCTGTACTTCCAGCCTCTGGTTCTGATCGACACCGGGGAGATCCTCGGCTCGGAAGTACTGATCCGGTGGAACCATCCGACCCGTGGCCTGGTGATGCCGGCGGAGTTCATCGCGCAGGCCGAGGAGACGGGTCAGATCATCGAGCTGGGGCGGTGGGTCCTGGACCGGGCCTGCGCACAGTGGCGCAAGTGGGCCGACCGGGGATACGCCACCCACCGGCTGTCGGTGAACGTGTCGGTGCGACAGCTGCAGGAACCGGGGTTTGTCGACGAGGTCCGTTCGGTGCTGAGTCGCCACGCGATGACTGCCACCGCTCTGGTGCTCGAGATGACCGAGAGCATCTTCGCACTCGATGCCAACAAGATCAGTGAACGGCTGATCGCGCTCCGCGACATGGGGGTGCGAATTGCCATTGACGACTTTGGCACGGGCTACTCCTGCCTCTCCTACCTGCAGCAGTTCCAGATCGACGAGGTCAAGGTCGACAAGGCGTTCGTCGACGGGCTGGGATCGGGCAACCCCGACGAGGGCGCGCTGGCGAACGCCATCGTCTCCATGTCGCACTCGCTTCGCCTGGAGGTGGTCGCCGAGGGCATCGAGGGGATCGCTCAGCGGGACGAGCTGTGGTCCATGGGATGCGGCCTCGGACAGGGCTATCTCTACTCCAGGCCGGTCCCGGCCGAACAGCTGTTGAAGCTGCTGAACGAGGCCAAGCCACTCGGCGACCATGGCACCGGATCGGCCACCGGCGGGACGGTCGCCCGGTTGAGACTGCCCGAGCCCGGCGGACGCCTCAGGCCCTCACCACGAAGTCAGCAGTCCGAGCGTCAACAGGCCGAGCATCAGAAGGCCGAGCATCAGAAGGCCGAGCGCCAGCGGGCCGAAGGTCAGTAGCCGTAAGCCCTAGACAGTCAGTAGCACCAAGTCATCCGCGGACTCAGATCCCAGCAAAGACAGGACGACAGCATGCCAATCAGCAACCCCGCGTTCCGGCCGGTCGAAGACGTCAGGTGGGCCGACCTTCAGCGACTCCGTAGCTCATCGCCGATGTATGACGCGGTGATCGAAGAGGTGAGCGGGAGGCGGATCCGGATCAGGGACCACTGGCTGGCGGACTTCGCGTCGTGCAACTATCTGGGTTTCGACCTCGAGCCCGAGATCATCGACTCGGTGGAGGCCAGCATCCGGAAGTGGGGGACCCATCCCAGCTGGTCACGACTGCTCGGCAACCCGCGCATGTACATCGACATCGAGGACCGCCTCACCGAGCTTCTGGGCGCAGAGGACAGCCTGGTGCTACCGACGATCACCCACATCCATATGTCGGTCATCCCGGCCCTCGCGGGGCGGGGCGACATCTTCCTGGACGGACAGGCGCACCGAACGATCTACGACGGATGCATGGTCGCCCGGGCGCACGGCGCGACGGTCCGCCGGTACCCGACCGGCGATGTCGAGGCCCTGGACGTGATGCTCAGGGCCGCACCCAGGGGCAACACGAAGCTGATCTGCACCGACGGTGTGAACAGCATGACCGGCAACCCTCCGGACCTGGCGGCTCTGGCTGCGGTCGCCCGCAGCCACGGTGCGCTGCTGTATGTCGACGACGCCCACGGTTTCGGGGTCATCGGGGAGCGCACGGAGACCGAGACCAGCCCGTACGGGAGCAGGGGCAACTCGATCGTCAGACATGTCGGTGAGTCCTACGACGACATCATTCTGGTGGGCGGCTTCTCCAAGTCCTACTCCTCGCTGCTGGCCTTCATCGCACTGCCGACCTGGCTGAAGGACCACCTGAAGGTCGCGGCGGCGCCATACCTCTTCTCCGGGCCGTCACCGGTTGCCTCGCTCGCCACGGTGCTGGCCGGCTTCGACGTGAACGAGAGCCGCGGCGAGCAGATCAGGGCGTCGCTGTACCGCAAGACCGCGAAGGTCCTGGAGACCACCTCCGAGCTCGGCCTGGCGACCCCCAACACCTCCGGCCTGCCGATCATCGAGGTGCCGCTGGAGAACCCTGACGACATTGACGCGGTGGGTCACTTCCTGGACGAGGCGGGCATCTATGTGACCCTCGCCGCCTACCCGCTGGTGCCGCGGGCCGAGGTCGGCTTCCGGGTCCAGGTCACGGCGGCCAACGGCGACGACGAGATCGACGAGCTGTGCAGCACCCTGCACCGGCTGAGCGAGCGGTTCCCCCTCCAGCGGAAGCAGAACCAGAGAGTTGCCTGACGTCCGGGGCCGGACCCCGACGCTGCTGGAGCCCCTGCGTCACCGGGACTTCAGGTTGTTGTGGATCGGGGCCTCGGCATCCCTTGTCGGCGACGGCGTCTACCTCATCGCGCTGGCCTGGCAGGCTTACACCCTGTCCGGCTCGCCCACCGGCCTGGCGATGCTGGGAGTCTGCGCCACGGTGCCACAGCTGCTGGCGCTGCTGGGCAGCGGGATCCTGAGCGACCGGGTCGACCGGCGGCTGATTCTGCTCTGGGCTGACATCACCCGGTTCGTGGCGGTCCTGGTCGTGGCGTTGCTGGTCATGTCGGGCCAGACCCAGATGTGGCAGCTGGCGGTGCTGAGCGTCATCTACGGGCTCGGGGCCGGGTTCGCCGCGCCGGCCTTCGACGCGATCATCCCTGATCTCGTGCCGGAGCAGGATCTGGAGCAGGCCAACGCGCTTGACCAGTTCCTCAGACCGACCATGCTGCGTCTTGCCGGCCCTGCCCTCGGCGGACTCCTGATTGCCGTCAACGGCGCTGGCACCGCGTTCCTGTTCGACGCCATGACGTTTCTCGCCTCAGGCCTGTGCGTCTGGCGGATGGTCAGCCACTCACGGGTCAGCGAGCCCGGCGAGCGCACCTCGGTGCTGGCCGATGCCATGGCGGGCGTTCGCTTCGTCCGGGGTCGCACCTGGCTGTGGGGGACCCTTGCCTCGGCGACGGTGGCCTACCTGCTCTTCATGGGGCCCATCGAGGTGCTGCTGCCCTTCCTGATCCGGGAGGTGCTGCACGGGCCGGCCACTGACTTCGGCATCATCCTCGCCGCGGGGGGAGTGGGTGCCCTCGGGGCCGCGGCGATCGTCGGACAGGTGGGCTTGCCGCGCCGTCAGCAGACCTTCATGTACATCTGCTGGACCCTGGCTGCCCTCTCTGTGGCCGGCTTCGGGCTGGCCACGGCGGGATGGCAGCTGATGATCATCTCGCTGGTCCTGAACGGTCTGGAGGCGGCCGGGACGGTGGCCTGGGCCACGACCAAGCAACGTCTGGTCCCGGCCGAGATGCTCGGGCGGGTATCGAGCCTTGACTGGTTCATCTCTATCGCCGGGCTGCCGCTGTCCTTCGCCCTGACCGCCCCGGTCGCCGCCCTCATCGGTGCCCGGGCAACGTTCATCGCGGCGAGCGCGCTCTGCGCGAGCGTCACCCTCGCCGCGCTGTTCCTGCCGCACATGCGTGACGTTGACGGCGCACTCACGGCCACCCGGTCGCCCGGGCTGGACTCGGAGGCAGCATGAACGAGGGCGTTCTGAGGGAGCTGCTCAGCGCCCTGTCGGCAGCCTTCGCGACCCGGGACACCGAGGGGCTGTTGCGGCTCTTCAGCTCGACGGCCAGCGTCACCTACGCAGGCTCCGAGCGCGGTGAGAAGGCCACCGGCCCGGACGGGCTTCGCCGCCTGTTCTCGGATCTGCTCGCCCGCCCCACGGCCTACTGCTTCGAGCTCGCTGACATCACGTTCGGTGACCTCGCGTTCGGGGAGCACACCGTCGATGCGGGGCTTGTCTGGGTGCTTGCAGACGGTGACGGCACCGAGACAGCCGGGGATGGCGCGACAGACACCTTCGCCTACCGGCTGACCGGGGTGCTCGCGCAGGAGGGAGCACAGTGGCGCTGGCGGGTCCTGGCCGGCTCAGAGCCGACAGCACCCGACGGGCAGCGCCACGACTGACGTGATCCTGCCGGGCTCCCGGGCGCTCGCTCTTCGGGTCTGGCGGTCGCCGTGAGGGTCACAGGTGCTGCATCCAGAGATTCTCTTCGACATAGGTGCCCTGGTCCGCTTCCCGGTTGATCTCGAGCAGGTCCAGGGCGCCCGGCACGATGTACCGCCCGGTCTCCGGGAACACGATGCCGGTCCAGGTCTCCCAGTCGACGACCGTCCCGGTAATCACCATGGACCGCCGGGCCGGAGCCAGGATGGTGGCTCCCATCCGCTGGTGGGACCGGATCCAGGGATCGAGGGACAAGCCGTCCGCCCTGGTCCAGGTGGCGAAGCGCGACATCGGGGTCAACGGGTACCTCGGCTTCAGGGTCGGTCGCACCGGGGCGATGACATGGGACAACCCGGCCTCCACCGCACGGGCCCGCAGAGCCGTCAGGATCTCGGCGGCCAGGCCACGTCCGGTCTCGCCGTCGAGAACTGCCACCGTCATATAGGTCAGCGTGGTCGCCCGGATGCCGCTCTGATGACCCTCGACGGCACGGATCATGGCGTCGTCGTAGCCCTCCGGCAGGTCCGGCACGGTGCCGTCCCAGCGAATCGGCACGCCCCAGGCGCCGGCGACAACGCGGCTCCCATCGACCAGCAGCACGTCGTACTGCGGGAAGAACTCGGCGACCAGTGCCTCATACCGCTGTGTGGCCGGGTCGTGGGGAAAGAGGAACTCGGGCCACTTCACCCGGAACGCCGTGTCCGCCTGGGCCTTGAGATCTGGTCGCTCACCGCTGGTGACGATCTCCATAACGGCCAGCCTAACCGAGGTCACCGTCCCGCATCCGGTGCTTTCCGTGGTTGCGCCGGCTGGCTGTCACAGGCTGAACGAGCGTTCGATCACGTCCCCGGCGCAGGCGTCGACCAGGTCGCTCGGCAGGGTTCCGAAGGTGTGTCCATGGCCCGCGTCGAGCCGGCTCGCCACGAAGGCCTCGGCGAGGTATGCCGGCGCGAAACGGGTGAGCAGGCAGGCTTGCAATGTGGTTGCCAGCAGCTCGACCAGGGCGCGGGCGCCCGTCTGCGAGGCAGCCAGGTCGGCCGAGCCGGCCGCGGTGTGCAGGGCTGCCTCGGTGCGGGTGATCGCCGCGTCGAGCCGGGGATCCGCGCCGCGGGCAAGGTCGAGCTCGGCGGCGAAGGCCGCCACTGCGGCCGGCTCGCGGGTCAGTGCCCGCAGGACGTCCAGGGCCACGACGTTGCCCGAGCCCTCCCAGATGGAGTTCACCGGGGCTTCGCGATACAGGCGGGCCAGGCCGTTCTCCTCGACCAGGCCGTTGCCACCCAGGCACTCCAGCGCCTCGGCCACCATCGGCGCGGTGCGTTTGCAGACCCAGAACTTGCCGACCGCGACGGCCAGCCGGGAGAACGCGGTATCGCCCTGGTCGGCCGCCGCAGCCAGCCGCAGACCCAGCGTGGTGGCCGCCTCGGACTCCAGCGCCAGGTCCATCAGGACGTTGCGCATCAACGGCTGCTCGACCAGCCGGGCGCCGAAGGCCTCGCGATACCGGCAGTGGTGGATGGCCCGCACGAGAGCCTGGCGCATCGTCGCCGAGGAGCCCAGCACGCAGTCCAGCCGGGTCGCCGTGACCATCTCCAGGATGGTCCGGATGCCGCGGCCCTCCTCACCCACCCTGACTCCCCAGGTGCCGTCCAGCTCGATCTCCGACGAGGCGTTGGAGCGGTTCCCCAGCTTGTCCTTGAGCCGTTGCAGGGCAAAGGGGTTGCGCATCTGGTCATCCAGGACCCGGGGCACCAGGAAGCAGGTCGGCCCGGCCGGGGCCTGGCCGAGCACCAGGAACAGATCGCTCATCGGCGCCGAGCAGAACCACTTGTGCCCGGTGAGGCGGTAGGTCTGCCCGCCCGCGATCGGGCCACCTGCGAACTCCACGGCCGTGGTGGTGTTGCTGCGCAGGTCCGAGCCGCCCTGTTTCTCGGTCAGCGCCATCCCGGCCAGCGCTCCGCGCTTGTGCGCGCGGGGTCGCAGGCCGAAGTCGTACTCGCGGGAGGTCAGCAGCGGCGTCCAGATGGCGCTCAGCTCGGGGCTGGCCGCGAGGGCGGGCACTGCGGAGTACGTCATCGATACCGGGCACCCGTGACCGGCCTCGACCTGTGACCAGGCGACGAAGCCGGCCGCCCGGCGCAGGTGTGCCCCGGTGCCCGCCGGCTTCGTCCAGGGCTCGGCAATGAGGCCGAAGGACACCGCAGTGTCCAGCAGACGGTGCCAGGCGGGGTGGAAGTCCACCTCGTCGATCCGGATGCCCTGTGGCGAATGTGTCTGCAGGACAGGGGGATTGCGGTCAGCCTGGTCTCCCCAGGTCTGGGCCTCGACGCTGCCCGCGAGCGCCCCGAGCGCCTCGAGCTCCCGATGGTCCTGCTCACGGCCCCAGCGGTCCATTCCCTCGCGCAGCGCCGGATCCGCCAGCACGACGTTGTACTCCGGCAGGGCGGGGGGCTGGTTCGTGATCTGGTGAGTACTCACCTCTCCGAGGCTAGGGGGCCGGTGGCTCTGGTGGCAGTGAGTGATGTGGGTGGATTTCGGCAACCTTGTGCTCAGGGGCTCCCCGTCGTGTCTCGGCGCAGGGGGGCGGTTGGACTCGGCTCCCTCAAATCAGTTAATGTCTGCAAGCACGCACAGCGGCGATATTCTGGCCGTTGGGCGTTTCCCGCGGACATAGCTCAGTTGGTAGAGCGCAACCTTGCCAAGGTTGAGGTCGCCGGTTCGAGCCCGGTTGTCCGCTCGAAGGCATCACGCCTTCGCCGAAGGTCCCACCGGCTTTCGGCGAAGGCATGATCCGTCACGGTGGAGTGGCCGAGAGGCGAGGCAACGGCCTGCAAAGCCGTCTACACGGGTTCAAATCCCGTCTCCACCTCGAACACCCACGCAAATGGGCGGTTGGCGCAGCGGTAGCGCGCTTCCCTGACACGGAAGAGGTCGCTGGTTCGATCCCAGTACCGCCCACGAGCACGAAACGGCCCCTGACCTGCAGATATGCGGTCAGGGGCCGCTGTAATTTCCGAGGGCGTGCAGGATACGTGCAGGATCGACAGCCGCAGGGTGACCGCTAGGTCGTACGAGTTCGGGTTGACTGCTCACCACGTCGAGAAGATTTCCGACTGAGCGACGTGACAAAGAAGTGCCCCGACTCTGGTTAGGAGGCGGGGCACATCTCGGGGGGAAGCAGGACTGTCAGCTGACCCAGCGACGCGTGCTCCTGACGCCGACCGGGTTGACGACAGTTGGGATGAGGGTCAACATCCTGTCGAGCTCATCCGGATCGACTCGGAGCAAGCGTGGTCCCATGCGGTATCCAGGGCTCTGGACATAGGTGATCTCGTTGCCGCTGTTGCAGCCGTTTGACCTGGCCTTTTACCCCTCGGAAGACTTGCTTGTACGCCCAATAAGGGCTATAATTTATGCGAGATAACAACTGGATCTGGGGGTGGAATGATGAGCGTGATGAACGCCCAGCCACCCCTTCCCGTAGCCCCGGTCGCGGGAGCCGTGAGCATAGGTGAGGCCGTCGCGCTGGTGGAGGACAGCGATGGTGGCCGGGTATTCCTACGCGGTGAACTCGTCTACGCCTGGTCGGCCGTCGACGTTCCCCTGCGCCGGCTGGCCGCGGTGCAGCTGGTCGCGAACAAAGCCGCCCGGGTCGGCGACGTCGCTGCCGCGTTCGGCGTCGATAACGGCACGCTGTGGCGGTGGGGCCAGCAGCTGTCAGCCACCGGGGTGGGCGGACTGGTCCCGGACAAGCGCGGACCCAAAGGCCCCTCACGGCTGAGCCCCAAGGTGGTCGCCGACATCACCGCCCGCCGCGCCGCCGGGACCAGCTACCGCAAGATCGCGACCGCGACAGGGATGTCGTACACCAGTGTCCGTCGAGTCTGCACCCCAGCGGCTACCGAGCCCGCCGGCGGCAGCAGCAGCGACGTTGAGCACAACAAGGGCCCGGATCCCGATGCCGCCGCGGCGACCGAAGACGCCGACCCTGTCGGCGACCAGCTGCCGGTGCTACCACCACCGGCCGACCGGGCCGCCGAACGGGCCGCAGCCCGGTGGGGGAAACTGCCCCACGCTGGCCCCGTGTTCGCCCCGGCCGCACGGGTACCCCTGGCGGGACTCCTACTGGCGATCCCAGCCCTGGAGGCCACCGGGTTGTTGTCATGTGCGACAACGGTGTTCGGCTGCCTGCCCAACGGGTTCTACGGCCTGGACACCATGCTGCTCGAAGGAGTGCTGCGGGCCCTGGCCGGACAGCCCCGCGCCGAAGGCGCCACCAGGATCGACCCTGCCGCCCTCGGCAGGGTCCTGGGTTTGGACCGGGGACCGGAGGTCAAGACGATCCGCCGCAAGATCACCGCCCTTGCCGACACCGGGCGCGCCGGCGAGCTGCTCGCCGCGATGGCCGCCGCCCACGTGGCACGCCTGGACAAGTCGAACCCGGACCTGTTGGCAGTGTTCTATGTTGACGGGCACGTCCGCGCCTACCAGGGCGCCCGCAAGGTCGCCAAGACCCACCTGTCCCGCCTGAAGTTCCCCGCCCCGGCCACCGTCGAGACCTGGGTCTCGGACGCGTCCGGGGACCCGGTCCTGGTCGTCATGGCCGAACCCGGCGCGTCCCTGGCGATGGAGCTCCGCCGGCTGCTACCCGACCTGCGCCGGGCCGTCGGCGACGACCGCCGGGTCCTGGTCGGGTTCGACCGCGGGGGCTGGTCCACGGCCCTGTTCGAACACATGGACGCGGAAGGCTTTGACGTGCTGACCTGGCGCAAGGGGCTCGCCGAGGACCTCGACCCCACCCTGTTCACCGACGCCACCTACACCGACGAGACAGGGCGCACCCACGTGTGGCGGGTCGCTGACACCACCGTGGACCTACCCACCGGCGAGCACGACCAGGTGTTCAGGATGCGGCAGGTCACCCTGCTGGTGGCCAACAACAAGACAGGCAGGGGCGAGCACGGTCAGGACAGCACCCGGCAGATCCACATCCTGACCACCAGAGGTGACCTTCCCGTCGAACAGGTCATCTACCGGATGGGCTCCCGGTGGCGCCAGGAGAACTACTTCCGCTACGCCCGGATGCACTTCGACCTCGACAGCCACGACGCCTACGCCACCACCGACGACGACCCCACCCGGATGGTCCCCAACCCGGCCAAGAAGAAAGCCCACCAACAGGTCCTGACCGCACGGGCCCGCTACGACCGGGCCCTTGCCGCCACCGACGCGGCCCTGCTGGAGGCGGTGTCCCCACCGCCGGGTGCATCGGTGCTGATCACCAACACGGCCCGCGACGGCCTCACCGCAGATCTACGCGCCGCAGAGACCGACCTGGATCACGCCCAAGCCACCCACCGGACAGTCCCGGCACGCCTGCCGCTGGCCCAGGTCAACCCCGGCCAGCAAGTCCTGGACGTCCAAACCAAACTGATCACCCACGCCATCCGCATCGCCGCGTTCAACACCGCCACCGCCCTGGCCCGAGACGTTCGCGTCCACACCGGCTACGCCCGCGCGAACCACGAAGCACACACCCTGGTCCGTCAAGCCCTCACCGGCAGCGGCGACATCGACCCCGGCGACGGCACGTTGACCGTCCGGCTCGACCCCCTGCCAACGCAGCGAGCCACCGCCGCTATCGCCCAGTTGTGCGAGCACCTGAGCGCTACCCAAACCCGCTACCCCGGCACCGACCTCATCCTGCGCTACGAGATCAAAAACCGGCCGTGAACTCGCACGGACTATGACTCCATGTCCAGAGTCCTGGTATCCGGCGAGGTGACCTGTTGCGATCCATCGCCGGACGGTTCTGGTGCTCACACCGACGCGCTCGGCAGCGTCGAGAAGGGACTCGTACTGCCGACGGCTGGTCCGCGGGGGTGGGTTCATGGCTCACTTCCTTTCGCTCACCCTTGATAAGCGCCGCCGCACCCGTCCTATGGACAGTCCTGACCATCACGTCCTGACGTTCAGGGGCGTGGGCCTTGCCAACTGGTCCTGGCGCACCCTCCGACCAATGAACGTGGAGGCGGACCACACCCCAAAAACCAAGCGCGTCCCCCTGTGTCTCGTCACGGCTGCGCATGGCCGAGGCGGAGACACACGGGCCGGCAACCGACAACTCCCAGCCGAGGAGACAGCAGAACAACCAGGGCGACGGGTCTGTCCCGGTTGGATCGTCCCGTCGATGTAGGTTCCTCCTGACAGGATCTTTCTGGGAGTCCCGGCATCGTCGGCGGTGCGGACCTGCCGCGGTTCATTCGCAGTGCAACAGGGGAGCGTTGATGCAATCGTCGCCGTCCAGGTGGGACGAACTTGGCGAGCCTGCGTCCCCGGCGGAAGCCGAAGCCTTGCAGTCCTGAAGAACCTCCTGCCGGACGACGCTGTTACCCACGCCTGGTCGAACCTCACGTTCACGGACCTGAGTGGCCGCACCGGGGAGATCGACCTCCTGCTGCTGACCCGGGTGGGGTTCTTCGTGGTGGAGCTCAAGGGCTGGCACGGCACCATCGCGGGAACACAACAGACCTGGGACGTCACCGGCGCCTCGGGACAACACACCCGGCACGAGCGCAACCCCTGGTACCTCACCGAGCAGAAGGCGAAACGGCTCTCGAGTCTGCTTAAACAACGCGCGCGCAACGACCAGGAGCGACGGGCGGTCCCTTTCATCGGTGCTCTCGTAGTGCTGCACGGTCGGGGCTCAAAGGTCGAGCTGAAGGACACCGCCATCGCCGGTCTGTATGCGCTGGACGGGTTCGGGGTGAGGGCCTGGGCGATGCCGAGGTAGAAGCAGGATCCGTGGCGTACCTCGTCGCATCCGTCCACGGGATCGACTCCGACGACTACACGTTCCCCTACGTGGCGGGGTGGATCGGCCGCAACGACCCCGCGACCGTCCTGGAGACAACAGGCAAGCGAGTCCTGGCCACCGCCCACAGCATCCTGGACCAGGTCGACACAGCCATGGCCACCCCTGCGGGCAGCGCCCCCAGCGATCAGGCCAGCCCAGTTCTGGAGCTTGTCGTCGACGCCCCAGGTGTCACGCCGCCAGGCGCTCTCGTCAACCACTCACCAGCCACAGCCCAAGCCCTGACAGCGAGGGCACGGCGGGCTGAACCGGTGCGCGAAGCCGGGGGAGAGGGCTTCGTGCAGGAGCCCATCTGGTCACAGGTGGCCACCGAGCGGGAAGGCGCCGCCGAGAGCAGATCCGACCCCGCCGACGCTCTCCCGAACCTGGTCAAAGACAAGGGGGTGACCGAGCTCAGGCTGATCCACGTCGCGGACCTGAACCCCACCGAAAACCCGCCGGAACCGCCGCCTCCTACTGTCGGACAAGTGGCCCGGTCCGGGGTCCGCGCTCAAAGACTCCCGACGGCCGTGGCCGCGCATCAGTCGGCTTCCACAAGGTCCCGGTGACCACCACCGGAGCCGCCCGACGTCTGGGGCGCGGGAACCGGGGACGTGCTCAGTCTCTGCGGCACACCAAGACCCGCAAGGAGCAACCTGCACTCGAGCCGGAGGCCAAGGAGAGAGAAGGTGACCGGGATCCTCAGCACGGCTCCAGATGAGTTGTGTCAGCCCGGAGAATGGTTGGCTGCCGGGTCGAGGTTCCCGGGATGATCGGCTTGGTTCCATTGCAGGATGACTGGGGTATCGCGTTCGTACCCGAGGATTGACACGGTTGCCGTGTCAAGTGCAAAGTGCCGCCCAGACGACACGTCCAGGCCCAGCCAGCGAGCGGTGAGCGCACGAAGCAGGTGACCATGGGCGAAGATCGCCACGTCGCCCTCCTCGTCAAGGGCCATGGCGATGGCGAGCTCGGCCCGCCTGCCGACCTCGGCGGCCGATTCGCCGCCGGGCACCGGGGCGGTCCAGATCGTCCAGTCGGGCACCATGCGACGGATCTGTTCGGTCGTGAGCCCTTCGTAGTCGCCATAGTCCCATTCGACCAGCTCCGGGAGCACCTGAACCCTGGCTACCTCGATCCGCGAGCGGCGAAGGGTCTCGGTTGCTCGCTGAAGGGGACTGACCA
>JBBRZQ010000086.1:0-19047 GCA_038236535.1 Actinomycetales bacterium | reverse complement strand
GTCGCGCTGTTCGAAGATCGTCGCGCCGGTCTTCCAGTTCTGCTGGACGATGTCGCGATGTTCCCAGGTGACCTCGTCATAGGGGTGCACGCCGGGGGTGGTGAAGATGCGTTCGACCTTCACGCCCTTCTTGCCGCTGCTGCGTCGCGCACCTGCACTCGCGCCGGTCGTCTCCGTCATTGATGGCCTCCTTGGCCCTGGTTTCCGGGTATTTTCACGTCTTGCTTTCGACACTGACACTCCGCAACTGACACTCCGCCACTGACAACCGGTGGTCGGTCCTGCTGGTCCGGCAACCCGCCATACGTTCGGCTGGGTCTGGCTCTGACTAGCTCTCTGCCAGCCCCCCGCGAGCGGGTGGCCCGACCCGGTCGGCCGGGTCTGGTTCCTGTCCGGTGGGTTCTCGCTCCGCCCGAAGCAGGGCGATCGCGGACTCGAAGTCCTCGAGGCTCTCGAACGCCTGGTAGACGCTGGCAAATCTGAGGTAGGCGATCTCGTCGAGCTCGCGCAGCGGCCCGAGAACCGCCAGGCCCACCTCCTGGGCGTCGACCTCGGCGCTGCCCAGCCCGCGGATCACCTCTTCGACCTTCTGGGCGAGCCGGGCCAGGTCGTCGTCGGTGACCGGCCGGCCCTGGCAGGCCTTGCGCACCCCGACCAGGACCTTGCTGCGACTGAACGGCTCGGTCGCGCCACTGCGCTTGACCACCGACAGGCTGGTGGTCTCGACAGTGGTGAAACGCCGGTTGCACTCGGGGCACTGCCGGCGGCGGCGGATCGCGGTGCCGTCGTCAGCCGTGCGGCTGTCCATGACGCGGCTGTCCGTGTAGTGGCAGAAGGGGCAATGCATCGTGAAGACCTGCCTTCCTGCGCGGGTATGCCGTGTCGCCCGGTCCGGGCGGTGGTCCGAGGGCCTCTGTAGAGGCCGCCTGGGGACAAACCTGTGGCCAACGTGTGGATGACCTGGGGATAAGTCGTACGAGCCGGTGGACTACATGTGGATAAGTTACGTCCGTGTAACTACTATATGTAGCGATCCTACGTCGATCCGGCGCCGGACACAATATGGCGGACGCATCCCGCACGAGGACGGCGTGTCGGCGCTGCAAGTGACCACCAGAGGGCCTCCAGCTGACTCCCTGACACCCTAGAAGGACCCCCAGATGCATTCCGCGGGCTTGACCAACACGCTGGGGATCCCCGGAAACGGCCGCTGACCTGCGTGGTCTGGTCGGAATTCGCGACGAGAGATCTGACTCGGCGAGTGTCGTTCGGCCTATGGGGGGCACGATGGCCAAGGGGGATCTCGGCACGCCGTCCGGCGAGCTCCAGCCAGCGAAGGGCCCCGCCCCACGCCCTCCTGCCCCACGACCGCCATCCTCTGGTCCCTGATCGCCTTCGCCGTGGTGGCTGCCGGAGTCACGTTCACCTATCAGCAAACCGCCGAGCGCGCGGCCGCCGCCAACCGGCTGGTCGCCCGGGCCGAGGCCCTGCGAGGCACCGATCCCCGAGCCGCCCTCCTGGTCGGTATCGCCGCCGACCACCTCCAGCCCGACAGCAGGACCGAGGCAAGCCTCTTCAACACGCTCTCCTCATTTGCCGCCGAGGCGACCCTGACCGGCCACCGGCACTGGGTCAGGTCGGTGGCGTTCTCCCCGGACGGACGGACGCTGGCCACCGCGAGACGTCTCGGATCCAGCCCGGCCCAGGCGCATCGGACGCCCGGCCAACGGGCGTGTCACGGACGTCGCGGCCCACCGGCTGATCACCGGCCCGAACAACCCGGCCGCCAGCATCGCCGGCTCCTCGGTGATCCTCTGGGACGTGTCCGGCTCCCGGAAGCCCCAGCGGATCGGCGCGCCGCTGACCGCCCACAGCCGCGCGATCACCTCGCTGGCCTTCTCACCGGACGGTCGTACCCTGGCCACCGGAAGCGCGGACCGGACCGTGATCCTCTGGGACCTCACCCGGTTCAACAGTCTGCGCGACCACGCACTCGACCAGGCCTGCAGCCGGGCAGGCAGGGGCCTGAGCCAGCAGGAGTGGAGCCGGTACGTCCCAGGCCTGGCCTACGAGGACACCTGCCCCAACTGACCTTCTGGGCAGCCGCGACGGCGCAGCGAAACGGCCGGGCCCGTATCGCCTGGGGTCCGGCCGTTCGAGAGCAGACTGTGCTCACTCGAGATGAGACTGAGCTCAGCGGTGACCCACCGGGTCGTCAGCACCGTGACGGGCGTGCGCCATACCATCGTTCGCGCCGTGCCGGACGTGCCCGGCCGCGTCGTCCGCACCGTGTCCGGCCGCGTCGTCCGCACCGTGCCGTACCTCGGTGACCGCGTCATCGCTGGACGTGGGCATCGGAGTCGCGACGCTGGGCATGGCGTGCCGCACCGCATCGTCCGCGCCGTGCCGGACGGGCCCGGCCGGGTCGTCCGCACCGTGCCGAGCCTCGGTGACCGCGTCATCGCTGGACGTGGACTTCGGAGTCGCGACGCTGGGCATGGCGTGCCGCACCGCATCGTCCGCGCCGTGCCGGACGTGCCCGGCCGGGTCATCGGCACCGTGGGTAGTGACGGCGGCGCTGGCGAAAGATGGCAGCAGCACAGCTGTGGCACCTCCACCCAGCACACATGTCAGGGCGGCGCCCACAGCCAGCTTCTTCATCCTGTTGCTCTTGGTCAGTGTCATCGTCTTGGCCTTCCTGCCTGGTAAGCGACCGCGCCTTGCGGTAGGTCAACATTCCCAATGAGATTGGGCCGTTGTCGATCAGACTTCGGCACTACTACCAGGGCGGGAGCAGACGCCAAACCACGCCAGCGCCCGAGTCCCGGATCTGAACGACCCGGGTTGACCCGGCGGGTGCGGGGTGTCCTGGCTCGATCACCGTGCCTGTGGACAGTGACATCGAAGGGCCTCCGCGTCCTGCATACTTCACGTGGGGATCGTGTTGAGGGATCCCTCTCTCAGCGGCTCACCGAAGCACGTCCGAGCGTCGTCATGCCAGCGCCCGGTTCGCTCCACCGTGGGAGAAGCAGTGAGCCTGGAAACGCCTGAGGTCGGCACCGCAGCAAAGTCCGCCGCGCAGTGAAGCAGACCCGAGCCGCCCTGTTGGCCGTTCCCTTGGTGGCGTCCATCCTGCTCACGGGATGCGCCACCGACACCAAGCCCAGCGCATCCCCCTCCCGCACCACAGGCACCGCCCCCTCAACGGCAGCCGCCAAGCCCTCGACCGTGGCTCCGACCGCCGACCCCAACATGCCGAATGCCGCCCGTGCCCACACGCCCGCGGGCGCCGAGGCCTTCGTCCGCTACTACTTCGAAACATTGAACGCCGCCTGGACAGTTCCGCGCGCTGGAATCCTGAGCCCGCTGTGTCGGTCTTCGTCCACCGCCTGCACGGCCTTCGAAAAGACGGCGACTCGCCTCACCAAAGAGGGCCATCGCTACGACGGAAACCCGCTGACCATCAAGTTCATCGGAGTCCTCGACGCCACGAAACCAGACAACTATGAGGTTCTCGTGAATCTAGTACAGGAGCGTAGGAGCGAGATCGACGCTGCGGGTAAGACGATCATCACGGACAAGCGCAGGATCTATCGAGTCAACATTGACTTGGTGTACACCAGGGATTCGTGGTCGATCGCATCGCTAAAGATCGTGCAGTGATGCTTGCGATGAGACTTCTCAACACCACCCTTGCCTGCATCGCCAGCGTCGCTTTCATCTTGCTCCCGGCCAGTCCGGCGGCCGCGGACTGGGGTACCGATGCGACGACAGCTGGGATCGACACCGGTATGACGAGGGTGGTGTTGGACCGGGCCAATCAGGGGTTGGATCTGCAGACTGGCAAGCCGGACAAACGCTTCTTTGAGTACACAAGCACCACTGCCTGCCCGCAGAACGTGCCGGGCAGTCCTGGCGCGAACGACTCGTGCGGGGGTGCGGTTCAGGCTTGTGCCGGCAACACCCCCGCGCAGGGCCTGGGCCCGCAGCTGAGGGTCTATCGCCGCGAGCTCGACGCCAAAGGCGCAGCGGTCGGGGGCTGGCAACAGATCGGAACGACCTGCCTGGCTGATCTGGTGCCCGGCAAGACAGCACTGATGGACCGGATCCTGGCTGCTTTCCACCACACCGCCTGGGCCAAACCCACCGTGCACATGCAGCCTGAAGGCAACATCACCCTCGTCACGCTGCCCACCTACTTCGAAGTGACCTGGCCGGCTCTGGGATTCCAGCCCGGCGAGGTCGACAGCGCGTCCCTGCTCAGCGACCAGGTCAGGATCCGCCCGACCGTCCGGGGCTACACCTACGTCTTCGGCGACGACACCAGCTTCGGCCCCACCGAATCACCCGGCGGGACCTACCCGGACGGGGACGTGACCCACGAGTACGCCACCCCCGGCAGCTACACCAGCCGCATCGACATCACCTACAGCGGCGAGTACAGCATCAGCGGCGGCCCCTGGACCCCGATCAACGCCGCTGCCAACGTCACGGGCCAGCCCTTCCCCATCACGGTCAAGACCGCCAACGCCCGCCTCGTTGTCCAGTAGGACGACAAACGGCCGGGCCCCACATCACGTGGGGCCCGGCCGTTCCAGATCAGCCTGAGCTCAGCGGTGACCCGCCGGGTCATCCGCACCATGACGGGCGTGACCGAGAGCGTCATCCGCACCATGACGGGCGTGCCCAACGCCGTCGTCAGCGCCGTGCCGGAGGTGACCCACGGCGTCGTCCGCGCCGTGCCTGGCCTCCGCGGCGTCATCGCTGGATGTGGTGGACGTGGCCGCGCCGCTGTGCCGGGCGTGCGACACCGCATCGTCAGCGCCGTGCCGGACGTGAACGGCCGGGTCATCGGCACCGTGAGTAGTGACGGCGGCGCTGGCAAAGGTGGGAACCAGCACGGCTGTGGCACCTCCGCCCAGCACGAACGTCAGCGCGACGCCCATCGCGAGCTTCTTCATCCTGTTGTTCTTGGTCAGGGTCATCGTCTTGCCTTCCTGCCTGGTATGCGACCGCGCCTTGCGGTAGGTCAACATTCCCAACGGGGTTGGGCCGTTGTCGATCAGACTTCCGCACTACTACCCCTGCAGGCGCACACCACCCTTCGGCCAGCTGGAGCGCCCCTACGTCGAGGCGAACCTCCGCCGGTAGTCCTGGGGGGCCACTCCGACGACCCGTCTGAAATGGTGGCGTAACAGGACCGCGGTGCCGAATCCGCTTCTCGTCGCGACGGATTCGATGTCCAGGTCGGTCTCTTCCAGCAGACTGCGGGCGTGCAGGACACGTTGCATGGACAGCCACTTGTGCGGGGTCGTCCCAGTCTCGGCAACAAATCTGCGAGCGAAGGTTCGCTCCGACATGGCCGCCCGCCGCGACAGCGACGACACCGGCTGCTCGATCGTGATGTTCTCCAGCATCCAGGTCAGCACCGGCTGCAGGCTCTCCGAAGAGCACTCCGGCACGGGCAGATCGACATATTGCTTCTGCCCGCCATCTCGCTGTGGCGGGACCACCATCCGTCGGGCGATGCGGGTGGCCACCGCGCTGCCCAGCTCGCGCCGGACCAGGTGAAGACATGCATCGATACCGGCGGCCGTGCCGGCGCTGGTGATGAGGTCACCGTCGTCGACGAAGAGGACGTCCGGGTTGATCTTGGCGTCCGGATAACGCTCGGCCAGCTCATCGACGTCGTGCCAGTGGCCCGTGCATCGACGTCCGTCCAGCAGCCCCGCTGCCCCAAGAACGAACACCCCCGAACACACTGACAGCACGGTCGCCCCAGCGGCAGCCGCCTGTCGCAGTGCCTCCAGAACCTCTGATGGGTACTCCCGGATGCGTGTCGCCGGGACCGCGACAAGGTCAGCGCCCAACAGCCCCTCGAGGCCGTATGGCGGAACCACCATGGTCCCGTTGCGCGCCGACAGCGGTTTCCCTGCCTGCTGGCCGCAGACCCGGAAGTCGAACCTGGGGACGCCGTCGTCGGCCCTGTCGATGCCGAACACCTCTGCGAGCACGCCGAACTCGAACAACGCGACGTCCTCGAACAGCACCACTGCCACCGTCTTAAGCATGTCACCAAGTATGGCAGAAACTTGCTGAACAGAGTCAGAAATGCCACTCGTGGCACGAACGACGCTGTACACATAATTACTGCCATGACGACATCCCTGCTAGTTCTCATGGCCGTCCTCGTGATCGCCGCAATGGAGCGCAACCACCGCCGGCAGCCGCCGCACCAGCCGGGCACACTCGGGACGTACGACCGCGATGACCGCGACTGGGCCCGGATCAGGCTGGATCTCCTCGCCCTCGGCGACCAGACAGAGGTGACCCCCAACCCCCGCAAGGGTCCTCGCCCAGCCTGAGCGTTCCGGCTCCTGGCCGCCAGGCCCGCCTGGGCTAGCGGACATCCTGCCCCTATCCAGACCCGCTCCAAGGCGTCGCGGACATCCAGAGGGCCCCGCCTTCGAGCTGAGCAGGCTGCGCCGGCGGTTCCGGAGCGGTTGATCCCTTGACCTTCGCGTCCCGTTCCACTGGTCAGGGCCAGACGGGGATGAGCAGCACCTGACCCGCCTGCACCTGAGAGCTGTTCAGGCCGTTGACCAGCTGGATCCGCGCGACGGCATCCGGAATGGGCAGATCTGGCAGCTGGGTGGCAGCCACCTCTGAGAGCGTCTGGCCCGCCGAGACGGTGGTGGCGTGGTCAATCTCCGGAGGGGCCGCACCAACGGATGCCGCGAGCGCCACGGCCAGGGCCGCCACGGCAACGCTGACCATCAGGGTGAAGGCGAGGCGGCCACGACGGGTGAGCCTGGTCGCCGAGAGATCTGACCGGTGGACGTGCCCATCGGGATGGACGCACCCATCGGGACATCCGCGCTCGTCCGGCCTCACCAGGCGCAGTGGCGGGCGGGCGGTGGGCGACGGCATAAGGGCAGGATCGGGTGCGGGCATCCCGACGGCTCCAGCTGACATGGGGTCCTCCAATGTCGTGAGACTGCTGAGCGTTCGAACCTGGCTATCGAACGTGCGTCTGATAGAACGCTTGTACGATTTGTAACACGTCAGACCGACAAAGTCGAGACAGAGTCGAACAGGTGTTTGATACTTGTGTCCGAGCGGCATAGGCTGTCTGCATGTCGACAAGCCCACCAGACACCTCTGACAACGGGTGTCTCCCGGCACGAGCAAGGGGACGGAACCATGGCTAAGGTCCACGAGATGCCCGATCGCGATTCCGGCGACGGGCTCACCACCCGTCAGCGTCGCGTGCTCGAGGTCATCCGCAACTCCGTGGACCGCCGCGGATATCCGCCTAGCCTGCGCGAGATCGGCGAGGCGGTCGGGCTGCAGAGCCCCAGCAGCGTCTCCTACCAGCTGTTGGCCCTGGAACGAAAGGGCTTCCTGCGCAAGGACCCCAACCGACCCAGGGCGATCGAGGTCCTGTCCCCCAGCACCGCCACCGAAGCCCGCGGTTACCGCCAGTCTCACGGCGATGTCATCGATGAGACCGCCAGCGGCGACGCCCGCCCCACTCCCGCCTACGTTCCGGTGCTTGGCCAGATCGCTGCCGGCGTCCCGATCACCGCAGAGGAGGTCGTGGACGACGTGTTCGCACTGCCCCGCCAGATCGTTGGTGAAGGCGAGCTGTTCTTGCTCAAGGTCGTCGGCGACTCGATGATCGAAGGAGCCATCTGCGACGGCGACTGGGTTGTCGTGAGGCAGCAGCCGACCGCGGACAACGGCGATATCGTCGCAGCAATGCTCGACAACGAGGCGACGGTGAAGATCTTCAAGCGCAAGGACGGCCATGTCTGGCTGATGCCGCAGAACGAGGCCTACTCACCCATCGATGGCGACCACGCCACGATCCTGGGCAAGGTGACAGCAGTACTGCGCAAGGTCTGACGCCGGCGCCGGGGGCTGATCGGACCGCGTCCTAGTCCTGCAGGTCCTGCAGGTCCTGCAGGTCCTGCACGATCCGGCTCAGGGTGACCCCCAGCGCCACATCGAGTCTGATCGTTGCCTGCTCGTCGCCGCGGCTCGGGCCACGAGTCACGATCGCCACCGGGGTGCCACTGGCGGATGCCCTTCGGACAAACCGGTAGCCACTCATCACCTGCAACGAGGACCCGAGCACGAGCAGGCCCGACGAGGCATCGACGAACGAGAAGCATTGCTCGACAAGGGTCTTGGGCACTGACTCGCCGAAGAAGACGACATCGGGCTTGACCAGGTCCGACTCGCAGACCAGGCAGCGCGGGGCGTGAAAAGTGGCCACAGCCTCGTCCGACAGCACCACGTCCCCGTCCGGGCGGATCTCCCCAGCGATCCCCTCGAACTGCGGGTTCGCCTCCAGCAGCCGCCCGGCGAGCTCGGCTCTCTGCGTGGTCTCCCCGCAGTCCAGGCACCGGGCCAGCGCCAGGTTGCCATGCAGCTCGAGGACGTCCCGGGCCCCGGCGAGCTGGTGCAACCCGTCAACATTCTGGGTGATGATCGCGCGGACCAGGCCGAGCCGCTGGAGTTCGGCGACCGCACGGTGTCCATCGTTGGGCCCGGCGCGGGCAAAACGGCGCCAGCCCACGAAGCTGCGCGCCCAGTAGCGCTGCCGATTCGCCGGCGAGGAGACGAACTCGCCATACGTCATCGGCACCACCCGCCGTTTGCCGTCCGGCCCCCGGTAGTCCGGGATCCCGGACTCGGTCGACAGCCCCGCACCGGTCAGCACCGTGACGTTTCCCCCGCGCAACAGCTCAACAAGCCGCTGGTATGCCGTCTGGTCCCGGGCCGCCGCCAGTGCAGTCTCCACGTGAACCAGTATGCGTTGGCCACAGCCAGCCCCGCTGACGATCGTGGCTCCCCGCCGGCGACCTTCAGTCCTCAGATCACACAGACAGCAAAAACGTGGCCAGACGATAACTCGGCGTTATAAACTTGCCGCATGATCGATGCAGCCGGGCTTCGCGTGATGCGGGCCATCGCCGACGAGGGAAGCTTCACGCTCGCGGCCCAGTCGCTGGGATACTCCCAGCCCGCCATCTCACAGATGGTGCGCCGGCTCGAGCAGCGCACCGGCACGGTCCTGGTCGAGCGGGTGGGGCGCAACGTCCGGCTGACCGAGGCCGGCCAGGTGCTGGCCCGGCACGCCGTCGGGGTGCTGGCCGCGCTGGATGCCGCCGAGGAGGAGGTCGCCGCGATCGCCGGGCTGCGCGCCGGGCGGGTCAGGCTGATGGCCTTCCCCTCGTCCTCAGCCACCCTGGTCCCCCGCGCCCTGGCCCTGGTCAAGGCGCGTTACCCCGAGATCAAGGTGACGTTCACCGAGGCCGAGCCACCCGAGTCCCTGGCGGCGTTGCGAGCCGGTGAGTGTGACCTGGCGGTGGCCTTCGCCTATGAGGGCACCGACCTGGGGCGTGGCGAGGAGGACCTCGACATGTTCGTGATCCACAAGCTGCTCGACGACGAGGTCCGTCTCGCCCTTCCCAAAGACCACCCGATGGCCAAGTCCAAGGTCGCCGACCTGTCCCTGCTCAATGACGAGTCGTGGATCGCGGGCTGTCCGCGCTGTCGCGGTCACCTCCTGCAGATGTGCCACAAGTCCGGTTTCGCGCCGAATGTCGCGTTCGAGACCGAGGACTACGTCGCCGTCCTGGGCCTGGTGGCTGAGGGCCTGGGCGTCGCCCTGATCCCCGACCTGATCCTGCGCAGCGCCAACCACCCAGACGTGGTCACCCTGCCGATCTCGCCGGCCTCACGCCGGGAGGTCCACGTGGTCACCACCACCGACCTGCAACGGGTGCCGGCGGTCAAGGCCACCCTGGACGCCCTCTGCGAAGCAGCCACCGCGACACCCCGCGTCTTCGCCCGCGGCTGAGCGCACCACCGTGCAGGGAGTCCTCACCGGGTTCGTCACGCTCGGTGCCATCATCGCGCTGGGCTTCCTGCTGGCCCAGCTCGGCGTGCTGCGTTCCGACAGCCAGATCATGCTCACACGTCTCGTCTTCTTCGTGGCAACGCCTGCACTGCTGTTCCAGACCCTCTCGACAGCACCCGTCGACCAGATCCTCAGCTCGGGCCTGGCTGTCGCCGCACTGAGCTTCGTCGGGACGGCCGGCGTCTACGTACTGCTCGCCCGAACGGTGTGGCACAGGTCGACCGGCGACACGGTCCTGGGCGCGCTGTCGTCCGCCTACGTGAACGCGGGCAACCTGGGACTGCCGATCACCGTGTACGTCCTGGGCACCGCGGCCTTCATCGCCCCCGTCCTGCTGCTGCAGCTCCTGGTGCTCACCCCTCTGGCCTTCGCCGTCCTCGACGCGGTCGTGGCCAGACAACGTCCCTCGTTGTTCGCCCTGATCAGCCAGCCACTGCGCAACCCGATCACGGTCGGCTGCTTCCTGGGTCTGCTCTGCTCGCTGGCCGGCTGGCAGGTGCCCGCCCTGGTCGCCGCGCCGGTCGGGCTGATCGCCGGTATGGCGGTGCCGGGAGTCCTTCTGGCGTATGGCGTCTCGCTGCGCCTCGGCCCGCGCCCGATAGCCGGCGGGCCGATCGCCGAGCTGGTCGTGGTCTGCTCACTCAAGCTGCTGGTGCAGCCCCTGCTCGCGTATGCCGTGGCGCGCTGGGTGTTCGGCCTGGACGGTCGCTCGCTACTGGCGGCAACCGTGGTCGCTGCGCTGCCCACCGCCCAGAACATCTTCGTGTACGCCTCGCGCTACAACCGCTCCGCGACGCTGGCCCGTGACTCGATCTTCGTCACCACCGCGCTGTCCGTCCCGGTCCTGCTCACCATCACCGCCCTGCTCACCTGAGCCCTGCTCGAGTGAGCCCTGCGCGGCAGACCCGACAGGCTGGCGGTCGAGATCATCAGGGCACTTCCATGCCTGCTCAAAGGAACAGTGCTCCACTCAGCGAGGTCGCTCCCGGCCCGTCGACGGTCTTATGATGCGGTTCACAGCACCGAGAACGACGCACCATCCCCGCGAAAGGAGCCGCCACTATGCCGACCGCCCTCGATCAGCGCCCCTGGTCGGCCCACGGCACTGACTGGCGGCTCAAGTGGTCACCGGCCGCGCCTCACCTGACCGGCACCCCGTCGGTCGTGGCGGCCGTCGAGCGGTGGCTCTCCCGCGAGAAGACCGTGCGACCGACCCCGACGTCTTCCTCGGTCCCGTCGATACCGTCCGAGGCTATGGCCGTCTACTCGGTTCTCCTGGTCGTGGCGCCGACGCCGTTCACGACCTCGGCGGGGGCACCGTCCTTCGAGTCGGTCCCCGGCCGCGTCTACGGACCCCCTGCCATCCCCTGAGATCGCTCGCGTCAGCGGGAGCAGGTCGTCGTGAGGCATCGGGCGGCACGCCCCACCGGACGTTCCGAACCCGCGACAGGTCGACCGAGCGCTCAGCTCTGTCACTCAGTCCTCGGGCTGGGCGCCACGCCAGGCCAACGTCCTGGCATCGTGGTCCCAGCCGCGTCGTCCCAGGCGCGTCGTCCCAGCCGCGTCGTCCCAGCCGCGTCGTCCCAGCCGCGTCGTCCCAGCCGCGTCGTCCCAGCCGCGTCGTCCCAGCCGCGTCGTCCCAGCCGCGTGGTCCCGGCAACCGGGTCCTAGCGGCGTTGTGAGGAGACGAAGACAGTCCCGTCGCTCGTCCGGCTGACCGCGATGTCCCCGCGCTGATCCGTCCTGAACACCTGAGAACCACTGGCCCGCAACAGGTCCAGAGTCTTCTGTGCCGGGTGACCGTAGGTGTTGCCCAGCCCGACGCTGATCACGGCGATCGGAGCCCGCACCTGCGCGATCAACCCCGGGTCCTGCAGCCGGGAACCGTGGTGGGCCACCTTGAGAACGTCATACCCGCCGGTGCCCCCATAGGCCGGGTCGCGCCTCACCGCCAGCAGCACCTGATGTGCCGCGACGGTCTCGACGTCGCCTGGCATCAGCACCCGTAGGCCGCCGACGTCCACCGACATCACGACGCTGGCGTTGTTGGGCACGGACCCTTCGTGGATGACCCGCACCGGCCAGAGGACCGCCGCCTGAACCGAACCCCAGCGGAGCTGGTCTCCGGGATACAGCGGTTGCACCGCGATACCCGCGGCGGCAGCCCAGCCCTGAACCTCGCGGACTTGCATGGCCGGGTCGAGCACGGGCGAGGTGAGGATCTGACGCACCAGGCGCCCATGCAGGACGCCGGGCAGCCCATCCACGTGATCGGCATGGAAATGGGTCAGCACGACGGCATCCAGCACCTCCACGTGCAGCCGGCTCAGACAGCCGTCGACTGCCGCCGGGTCCGGCCCCGCGTCGACCACCACCGCGTGGCCGGGGCCGCTGGCCAGGACCAGTGCGTCCCCCTGGCCGACGTCGCAGGCCACCATCCGCCAGCCGGCCGGCGGCCAGGTGAGGCCACCAGTTGGCCAGGCCGCAACCAGGGTCAGCACGCAGAGAGCAACCACCGCGTATGGACGGCAGCGGATCGTCACGACGAGCCAGGGCCCCATGAAGAGCAGGCCCGTGGTGACCAAGGCCAGCAGGAGTGCCCCGGGCGGACCGTCCGGCCAGGGCAGGGTGCCCATCGGGACGTCCGCGCAGAGCCGGGCCACCCAGGCGATCCCGATGGTGGGCACGGCGGCGACCCAGCCGAGCAGTACGGCAGCCGGGTGGGAGACCAGCGCGACCAGCGCCACGCACACCCCGAGCACCGTGGCCGGGGCCACCAGCGGGGCGGCAAGGAGATTGGCAACGACACCGATCAGGGTGACCGAGCCCTGGAGCAGGACGACCACCGGGCCACACATCGCCTGGGCCGCGACGGGAATGGCGATCGCCACCCCGAGTCCCTTCAAACGGCTGGGCAGGAACCTGGCGAACCAGTCACCCCACGGCCGGGCGAAGAGCAGCAGGCCGAGCGTGGCCAGGGTGGACAGGGCGAAGCCGAAGGACCTCGACAGCCAGGGGTCGATACACAGCAGCACCAGGACGGCCCCGGACAGGGCTGGCACCCCCATTCGGCGCCGGGAGGCACTCAGGCCCAGCAGCCCGATGACGCCCATCACCGCCGCCCTGAGCACGCTCGGCTCGGGTCTGGCAAGGATGACGAAGGCGGCCAGCAGCAGCAGTGCGACCGCAGGACGCCAGCGCCGTCTCACCCCGACGACCCGGCACAGTCCCAGCGCTGCAGCCAGGACCACCGCCACGTTGCTGCCGGAGACCGCCGACAGGTGGGTCATCCCGGTAGTCAGCATCGCGTCGGTCAGCGACTGCGGGGTCCGGCTCGTATCCCCGATAACCAGACCCGGGAGCAGCCCCCGCGGATCCTCAGGCAAGCCTGACACTGCGCTCCGCAACCCCAGCCGGACGTGCTCGGCCGCGTCAGCGACCAGCCCCGGCGCGCCTGTGGACACCGGAGCCGTCGAGGGGTTGAAGACTGCCACCACGTCATCGCCGGGGTCGGCGACATCGAAACGGCCGCTGAAGCGCACCCGCTCCCGCCACCGCACCTGAGCCCACCGCTTGTCGCCGAACACCAAGACCGGCGTTGACGACTCACTGCGCTGGCCCCTGCCGGCCACGGTCCGCACGGACACCCTGACCAGGACCAGCTCGGTGGGCCGGATCCCCTTCGTCTGGATCACTCGCGGGTCCGACAGGACCACAGCCTCGAGCGTCGCCGAGGCCCGCTGAGCTGCCAGGCCGGGGACCAGGCCTGCCTCGCGGACGCTTGAGCTGGCCGCCGTCGCGAGCAGGCACAACGCGGTGCCCAGCAGGGTGAAGGCCACGGCCGTGACCCAGGAACGTCGACGCCAGCGGCGGTGCATGAGGCCAACACCGAGGCCCGCGAAACCCGCCGCGGACAGGGCGAGGACCACCGGTCGCAGGGACAGCATGGCGGCCACGGCGATCCACGCGAAGAGTGCCGGGACCAGGAGCCGGACGTCCATCCCGGGTCGGTCTCCGGCATCCGGCCCGACTGCTCCACCCTGGCCGCCCGACCTGGCGGCGTCCGACTGAGCAGCGCCCAACTGAGCAGCGCCCGAGGGCGGAGCTGGCATCTCAAACCCTCACTTTGGGCCCGATCTGAGCCAGCAGCTTGTCTCCGATGCCACTGACCTCTCCCAGCTCGTCGACCGAGGAGAAGCGGCCGTGCGCGGTACGCCAGTCCAGGATTCGCTGTGAGAGCACAGGGCCAACGCCCGGCAGCGAGTCAAGCGCAGCGGCATCCGCCGTGTTGAGGTCCACGAGCACACCGGCGGTCGAGCCACCCGTCGACCCCGGGGAGACCGAGCCGGCTCCGGCACCCGCAGGACCACTAGCCCCCGCGACGATCTGGCCCGGCCTGGGCACCACGATCTGCTCGCCGTCGGCAACGACACGGGCCAGGTTGAGGTTGTTGAGGTCGGCTGAGGGCTTAGGGCCACCGGCGGCAGTCACCGCATCCAGAACCCGCGAGCCCCCGGGCAGCCGAACGACACCCGGCTTGCGCACCTGCCCCACCACATGGACCAGCACCATGGCGCCTGCCGTGGCGCTCGGTGAGCCCGCGGCCCCGGTCGTCGCGAACGCCGCAGGCACGGTGCGGGCGACCAGCCCGCTGGGCGAGCCGTGCGCAGCCGTGGCGATCGCCTCCGGTCTGGCCGCCGAGCGCGCCCAGGCCACCCGAATCCCGAGAACCACCCCGACGGCCACCAGCACCACCAGCACGCCGAGCACAGCCAGGCGACGAGGCCTGACCCGGACCCCGCGCAGGGCAGTCGGCACGGTCAGGATGGTCGGCTTGTGAGGACCCGGACGACGGTGCCGGCCATCATCGACAAGGTCAGGCCGGGAACCTTCGGATGTCCTGGCGGCCCGCGCGGACCCCGCGGCCAGCCACCCCGCCTGAGCCCCGACCTGCCCACCAGGGACCGCCGGACCAGGCAAGTCGGCCGCCGGACCAGGGAACACGGCGGCCGGACCAGGCAACACGGCGGCCGGACCGGGCAACAATGCCGCCGGCCACACCGCTTCCCCGGCAGCCGACGACTGGACCTGCGGCGCGGGCGCCATCGCCCGCGGGACTCCGGCGAGCGAACGAGCCATCGACGTTTGCTGCGGGACCCAGCCCGGCGGCGGCAGGGAAGCAGCCCCCGATGAGGCGGGCGGCGCAATACCAAGGATGACGGCAAGGCGGTCGACTGACGGAGGTTCGAGGCGACGGCGCAGCATACGGGCACGCTAGAGGCGCAAGGGCTGACCATGGTGGCGCTCCGGAGAGGCTGTGCACGGCTCGGCGCCCGGTCTACCGCTGTGGACAGCCAGTCAGTCAGCCTCAGCGCTGCGGGCTCAGCTCCCGCGACTCAGCTCCCGCGACTCAGCTCCCGCCGCTCAGCGATGCTCACTCAGCTCTGGCGCAGCCCGGACACTGTGGCTGTGCCGGCCGGCCGAGTCAGTCAAGGTCCAGTCGGAGAGGCCAGCCGTGGTCGGGCAGAAGCTCGCGCAACGTGGCGCAGCGATCGAGGCCCGGGCCAACATCGGCGTCGAATTCGGCGACATCGACCTGACACGGCCGGTCTAGCCGGCGGCTATGACAGCGACTTGAGAATTGCCGCAGCGGCCGCCAGGAATGCCAGGGCCCCCATCAGCGCGAGGCGGTAGGAGGTGAGGGCGAAGCCGCGGACCACCAGCCTCGCCGAAGGCGCACGCCGGTGGCGCCCGGACTTGGGCTTGGACGGGTCCGAGACGGCTCGCTTCGATGCGGCTGGCTTCGACGCGGCTCGCTTCGACACGGCTGCAGCCGAGTCACCCCGCCGCGGGGAGCCGACCGGAACCGTGGCTGCGGGCGCTCCTGTCGCTGCGACTGGCGCAGTCGGCCTCCGAGCCGAGATGCCGGCCCTCTTGCCCGACGTCACCTTGCCTGTCGTGACCTTGCCTGTCGTGACCTTGCCTGTCGTGACCTTGCCTGTCGTGACCTTGCCTGTCGTGACGTTGCCTGTCGTGACGTTGCCAGACGTCACCCTGCCCGGCGCGACCGTGCCCGACGTCACCGTGCCAGACGTCACTTTGCCTGTCGCGACCGTGCCAGACGTCACCTTGCCAGACACATCTGATGCGAGGTGCGGCTCTGCCACAGACGGTTGCTGCGAGGTGCCTCGAAGCAGGCGCATCGCTGAGTCGGAGGTGGAGGTGTGCAGGGTGCCAATGAGGTCGGCGAGCCGTTCGGCCGAGAGGTGGTCGTCTGCCGCTTCGAGGCCGCTCTGTCCGTTCCTGCGACCACCACGACGAGGCATCTCACCCATCCGTCCACGAAAGGGGTCCTGCTGGGGCCTCGGGGAGGACCTGCCGGGCCGGGGGCTGTCCTGGTGGGCTGCCCGTAAGCAAAAAGGTACAGGATGACATTGATGACTAAAGGGGAATTGGTGGGAACTGTGACTGATGGGAAGGCGTTTTCTACCCGTTCAGCCCATGCTGTTCACATCAGAAGGAATCTGACCTTCTCTGTGTATTCCGACTAATCGGCCCATACCGGCACAAGCATCCCAATAGAGTCAATTCAGACTAAACGACGGCTAACCCATCCGCGAATATTGTCGTAGTGCCGGCCGATCACCACCAGGGCGAGGCAGATCCCCCACACCCTGCCGGCGGCAACCGGGTCGGGCAGCGGAGCCAGCCCGGCAGACAGCCCCAGCAGCGCGGCCGCAACGATCGACGAACCGGCCACCCAGCGGGTCCGCCACAGCATCAGCCCGAAAACCAGGATCATGCCCAGGGCAAACCACGGGAAGACCGCGAGGACGGCGCCCAGCGACGTGGCGACCCCCCGCCCGCCGTGCCCGCGCAGGAACGGTGACAGCACGTGTCCGATCACGGTCGCCAGACCCACCACATAAGCGGTGAAGCGGTCGAAGACCAGCAGGGCCAGCAAGGTGGGCAGGAATCCCTTGAGGACGTCGAGCAGCCCGACGATGACGCCCCATCGCAGCCCGAGAACGCGGCCGGCATTGGTCGCCCCGGGATTGCCGGAGCCCTGCCGAAGATCCGCGTGAAGGACCGTGGCGATGATCGTTGCCGGGTTGATCGATCCGATGAAGAACCCGACAACGGCTGCGAGCGCGACCACGAACCAGGGCTCGGACATCGTCAGGCCTGACCGCCGTCCGGCCGCGGCGAGACGGCGACGGCGATGGTGCCCGGACCGACGTGGGCGCCCACCACCGCCCCCAGCTCGACCAGGATGACCGTCGCGTCGGCGGGGACTTTCGTCTGCAGCCGGTCGGCCAGATCGCTCGCGCGGGTCTGCGAGTCAAGATGGTGGACGGCGATATCGACACCCCGCTCCCCCGCAGCTGTGACCGCCTCAAGGGACAGCTCCTCAAGCCTGCTCAGGGCTCTGGCCGCAGTCCGCACCCTCTCGATCGGGTTGATATGCCCGTCGGACAGTGCCAGCAGCGGTTTGATCGCCAGAGCCGAACCGAGCAGGGCTGAGGCCGCACCGATCCGGCCGCCTCGGCGCAGGTGCTCCAGGGTGTCCACGTAGAAGGTGACGGTGACCGCCCGCGCTCGGGCATCGGCAATGGCGGCGACAGCCGCGGCGTCCAGCCCCGAGCGCGCGGCCACCGCTGCGGACAGCACCGGGTAACCCAGCGCCATACCCACCGAGCGGGAGTCGACGACCGTCACCGGGATCGGCGACTGGCTGGCGGCGAGCGCCGCCGATCCGACGGTGCCCGACATGTCCGAGGAGATGTGCACGGAGACCACGGCCGTTGCGCCGCCGGCTGCCGCCGCCTCGTAGGCGTCGAGAAAGGCCTGGGGCGAAGGGCGTGAGGTGCTGACCGACGTACCCCTGCGCAGGGCAGCCGCCAGCTCCGTGCTGGTGATGTCAACGCCTTCGCAGTATGACTGCCCGTCCAGGACGACATGAAGGGGCACCACCCTGATCCCATGGCTCACCAACAGGTCGTCAGGCAGGGATGCCGTGGAGTCGGTAACGATCGCAACACTCACCCGCGCAGGCTACCGCCGCAGACCCACGATCCGGGTAGCTTCCCACCCACCAACCTGGACACCGTGACCCCGCCAAGCCCTTGGGCTCCCGCGGCCCCCGGGTTGGTGGGCCGGCGGGGTGTCAGGTGGCGACGATGTTCACCAGGTTGGGGGGGCGGACGATGATCTTGCGGACTGCCTTGCCGGCCAGGGCCGCAGCGATCTTCGGGCTGGCCAGGGCCTGGGTCTGCAGGTCTTCCTCGCTGATGCCCACGGCCACTTCCAGGCGGTCGCGGATCTTGCCCTGGATCTGGACGACGCAGGTCACCATGTCGTCCACGAGCAGCGCCGGGTCGGCGACCGGGAAGTCCACGTAGGTCAGCGTGTCGGCGTGCCCCAGCCTGGCCCAGAGCTCCTCGGCGATGTGCGGTGCCACCGGAGCGGTCATCACGACCAGCGCTTCAGCGGCCTCGCGCGGCACCCGCGGCAGCTTGGTCAGCGCATTGTTGAACCCGATCAGCCTCGAGATCGCCGTGTTGAACCGCAGCGAGTGATAGTCGGTCCGCACCGCGTCGATGGTCTTGTGCAGCAGACGCTTCGTCGCCTCGTCCAGGCCGTCCCCGGTGACCAGCGGCTCGCCGCTCACCTCGTCGATCACGTTGCGCCACAGGCGTTGCAGGAACCGCTGAGCGCCGATGACGGCCCGGGTCTCCCACGGACGCGACAGGTCCAGCGGGCCCATCGACATCTCGTAGACCCGGAACGTGTCGGCGCCGTAACTCTCGAACATCTCGTCCGGGGTGACGACGTTCTTCAGGGACTTGCCCATCTTCCCGTACTCGCGGGTGACCGGCGCGCCCTTCCAGCCGTAGGCGATCTCGCCGCTGGGGGTTGCCTGCTCGACCACCTCGGCCGCGGGCACGGACTGGCCGCGGCTGTCCCGGAAGAAGTAGGCCTGGATGTAGCCCTGGTTGAACAACCGGCGGAACGGCTCCGAGCTGGTCACGTGCCCCAGGTCGAACAGCACCTTGTGCCAGAACCGCGAGTACAGCAGGTGCAGCACGGCGTGCTCGACACCACCGACGTACAGG
>JBBRZQ010000085.1:0-19086 GCA_038236535.1 Actinomycetales bacterium | reverse complement strand
TGGCTTACTCCCGCAAGTTCCTCACCGTCGGCGCGCTGGGCGTTGCGGCGTTCGCCCTTATCGGCGCCGGCGCAACCGCCACCTTCAGCGACTCCGCGAGAGCCACCCAGGCCATCACTGCCGGCACCATGAACATGACCATCGACAGCCAGGAACCTGGCGCATTGCAGACGACCGACGGCAAGACCGTGACCCTCAAGGCTTACGGTCCCGTCGGCTCGGAATTCACCACCGGACCGCAGAAGGTGACTGTGACCAACGACAGCAACATCGACGCCAAGATGGTCAGGCTCGAAGTGACTGCCCCCACCAGCAACGCCGAGCTGAGGGACTCGCTCTACGTCAAGATTCAGTCGCCGGGCGTCCGGAGTCCCCTTTATGACGGTCGGCTCGTCGAGCTGCAGTCCTCCGTCAGCCAGTTCATCACCGGGCAGCCACTCGCCCATGGTGAGTCGATGTCCGCCATCGTCACGTTCTACGCCGGCGATACCAAGCCGAGCCTGCCGAATGGCGCGCAAGGCGGCGTCGTGGTCCCGACCTTCACGGTTCACTACACCGGCTGACCCCCCCAGACAGTTGTGGAGGCCGCGGGGGGGCGGCCTCCACAACTCACCATCATCACTACTAGCGCCTGCACCAGAGCCAATGCAGGTATTCGAAACGGACAAGCGCAAGGAGTCGCACGATGACCGTTCATCCCAAGCTGCTGATGGGTGCTGGTATCGCCATCGCCGGGCTGGGACTGATCGGAGCCGGGGCCGGCGCGACGTTCACCGCACAGGTTGGCGGAAGCACCGAGATCAGCTCCGGCGGGGTCGGCCTCTCGCTCAACGGCAAGACCGGGTCCGACCTGCACCTGGACTTTGACGGCAAGAACATCAACTCGCACTTCGCGCCGATCAGCCAGAAGCTGGTGCTGGAGAACGCGGGGACCCTCAACCTCGCCTCGACCTATCTTGACGTCACCGCGACCGGTTGCGACGGAGGCGACGGCGCCGCCCTGGCGAAGGCCCTGAACGTGCGGCTGATCGAGGTGAGCAACCACGACAAGATCATCTTCGACGGCGAGCTGTGCTCCCTGGCCAGCAACACGTTCGTCACCAGCGACAAGACCGGCCAGGGCTTCGTCACTCCGCCCGAGCACGCTGGCGCCGGTGGCCAGCTCCCGCACACCCTCCGGGTGGGTCAGTCAGCCACGTACCTGCTCGTCATCCAGCCGGACGACTCACGCCAGGGCCTGCCCACCCAGGCACAGAACACGAGCACCTCGCTGGGGCTCGTGTTCAGCGGTTTCGACTACTGAGTTCTGCGCCGGTCTCGACCACTCAGTAGTCTGGCGCCATGAAGGCGCCCCTTTGAGCACCCGGACCCGGAGCACACCCAGCCGTGCGCCGCACCGTCCGCACGGCGTCACCATCCGCAAGGTGTTCAGCAGCCTGATGGTGGCTCTTGCCTTCGCCGCTCTGGTCTTCGCCGGGTACGAGGTCAAGACCGGCCAGTGGCACGCGACGCCGGTGCTGTCCGGAAGCATGCGACCGGGCATGCAACCCGGGGACGTTGCCATCACCCAGCGGGTGCCCATCAGCGACCTCAAGGTCCGTGACGTCCTCGTCTTCTATCCCCCCAACGAGACCAGGCAGCCCACCGTCCACCGCATCGTGAAGCTCACGGTGAAACGGGGGACGACCTCGATCACCACCTGGGGCGACGCCAACCTCGTTCCCGACCCAGCCGTGTCCTCCCTCAAGGGCAGCACGGCATACCGGATGGTGCGGGTCCTCCCGCTGGCCGGCTACCCGGCCATCTGGCTCCAGAACGGCGGCCGAGGGACGCTGGCGATCGGGCTCGGCGCCCTCCTGCTGATCGCTGCCCTGGTCATGATCCTTCGCCCCGACAAACCAGCCAAGCCCGCCAGGCCGGACAGCCCTCGCAACCCGGACGACGACCCGGACGACGAACCCGGCGCCAGCAAGAGAGACCCGGCCAAGAGCAGCGACGAGTCGCGCGAGGCCGCCGCAGCCTAGGCAGATGATGACCGCCCTGCCGCATCCCGCGCCGCCTGACGGCTGATCAAGGCCACCGATCCAGCCTGCTGAGAGCCTTCATCAATTATCGCGAGGCTGATTCATCAGTTTTGGTGATGTGTGCGGCGATCGTCAGGGGCAGCGTTGTCGGTGACCGAAGCACACGCGGCAGCGCAGCAGCCAGAACAGGCCGGGGGCTATCAATGGATCATCAGAGCGTGACGTTCGGCGTTTGGATTGGCATCGCGGTGCTGGCCCTCGGCTGGTCCAACTTCAAGATCTGGCAGAGGCGTCGGGCCCTCAACCGGGTGGTGCAGAAGGTCCGGGTCGAGCAGCAGAACCGGGTTGAGCATCAGGACAGGCCCGTCTCCGCTCAGCTCGTCCCAGAGCTCACCAGCCCGGTCATGACCCGCTGACCCGCCGTGGCGGATCAGGGCGTGGCCCCTCGGAACATCATCCCGGAGCTCGATCACCAGGACTCCATCCCCAGCCAGGCGGCCGTCATCGAGGCGCAGTACGTCACGTTCAACGACAGCAACGCCACGATGGACTGGTGGGTGGTGGGCATGGAGCCCGCGAACAGCACCATGATCATCGGGACGGAACGGCCCAGGGCCACGCCGGCCTAAGCCGTGGAGTATGAACTGGATGCCGAAAGACTGATACGCGCGCCGTCACAGTCCCGCTCGCTCACTGCCTGGAGCGACCGGGACTGTTGCGGCGCTTTTCGTGGTCTTCGCCGGGCGCTTCAGATAAGGCCAGCCTCTTCATCAATCTTTGCGTGAGAGTTCATCAATTATCGCGAGCGGCTTCATCATTTCTGGCGATGTGAGGGGCCGTGGCGCAAAGGATCATCTTCATCGGCGGACGCACTAGCAGCCGCACCCAGAACTTCCTCGTTCAGAAAGAAGACTGTCATGGCGCGTCTCCCCAAGTTCCTGGCCGTTGGCGCAGTGGGCGTAGCAGCTATCGCCCTCATCGCCGCCGGCGCAGGCTCCACCGGTGCCTACTTCACCGACTCCCACAATGGGGCGATCAACGCTACGACCGGCGTTGTCAAGGTCAACGTCAACCCTGGCGACCTGGCATTGAACTTCAACAACCTGCTCCCCGGTGACTTCCAGACGCAGAACGTGGTCTTCCAGGCAGCTGGCACCCAAGCCGAGGACATCTGGCTCGTCCTTCCGACCAACGGGACCGCCGCTCGGTTCAACGGGATCGCTGGGACGTCACCAGCCGGGGACCTTGCACTGGGTCGCTATGGTCACTTCGCCCTGACGTCCCCTGCCGGCAATTTCACCTCGTTCAACCTGGCAACCGCCGGAGATGGTGATCACGCCGGTAACACCTGCAATACCGACACGCTTGGCCACGGCGGCAGTGGCATTGAAGCCGAGCACACCAACAGTCTCATCGACTTCTGCCCGGTTCCGAAGGCCATCCTCCTCGCCAGCAACTTCAGTGCCGGCCGCAGCGGAACTGCCGCGATCACCTTCGGATACACCAAGAAGCTGACCGCTCCGATGGGTGCGGATATGGGACAGGTGGCTCAGTTCAAGATCGTGGCGACGCAGGTCGGCATCAGCCCGTTCAACGAGTTCAACCCGACGCCCCTCCCGTAACAACAACCAACACACGAGATCGTCTCGTTACTAGTCCTGCCGACCGGTGGTGGGCCGCGGTATACCGTGGCTCACCACCGGTTCGTCGTGAGGGGAATGTCAGCTATGTCGGTTGTCCGCAAGTTCAGTCTGCTGCTGGTCACCGTGTTGATCGCGGCGATCGCGGCCGCTGGGGTAGTGGCCTGGACCGGCGGCTATCACCTGTACATCGTGCACACCGGATCGATGGCTCCCGCCCTGCTCGCCGGTGACGCCGTCCTGGACAGCCCGCCGAAGGACAGGTACAAGCCGGGCGAGATCATCACCTTCCGCCACTCCAGCCTCACCACCGACCTGGTGACCCACCGTGTCGCCGACCTCGCACCCGGGGTCATTCACACCAAGGGTGACGCAAACCGCACCGCCGATGTCTGGGACATCCGCCCGGAACAGGTCCAGGGCGTGGTCGCCACGCGACTGCCCGGCCTGGGATACGTCCTGATCTTCCTGCGGAAACCCATCGGGATCGCTGCCGTCCTCGTCGGCGGGCTCGCGCTGGTGATGCTGTGGCGGCTGTTCTCCCCCGGCAAAGAGGAATCCGCGGAGGATGCCAGCCCACTCATCTCGGCGGACGCCTAGTCAGTTGCCGGCGCGCCCTCACTTCCAGTGGCTGCGCAGCTTCTCGACGGACGCCGGGACGGCAGGGGTGATCATGGCCTGGCAGTCGTCGATGGTGTCGGACAGCAGGTCGATCAGCAGCGGCTCAACATCGGGCACGCAGGCCTGACCCAGACCCTCGACCGCTGCGAACAGGATGCGCGGCGCGATCTTGGCCCGGAAGCTCTTCTGCGACAGCGGGAGCCCGCTCGAGAACTGCCTGGCCCACGCCTCGGCCTCAGGAGCCTGGTCCAGCAGCTCGCGGCTCCGCGCGCTCACCGTGTCCGGGTCGAGGCCGTCGAGCTCGGCCAGCACCCGCTCGCAGCTGAGCACGGCGGTGGCCAGCACGTGCTGGCGGGACTGCGCCGCGACGGGCAGGGCCGCCCCCACCGCTCGCAGCGCGATGGCCACGTCCACGCGCAGGTCGTCACTGGTCAGGCCGATGACCGACGGGATCAGCGGAGCGATCTGGGGGCGCGCGTGGTCGCTGACGTTGTCATTGACGAGGCGGGCCAGCTGGGCGAGCAGCGGGTGGGTGCACGCCGGATGATCACTCCAGCGCTCGCCCGCCAGATACGAGGCCATCTCCATGAAGCAGGCGCCTCGGCGCGGGTTGCGGTGCTTTCCACGAGACAGAACCGGCATTGAATCCGGCACGGGGACCCTCGACTTCATGATGTCCTCCAGAACACCCGGGACCTGGAAGATTTCAGTTTGCCCCGGCGATCGCCGTTCTGACCAGAGGTTGTCCTTACCTAATATCCACGGGCCGGCCGCCGCGAGGCTGGTACGGCGGCCGAAACGAACGGGCCGGGGGAGCTCGGGCGGCGCTAGGGTCGTCAGATGCGCAACTTCACCGTCACTGACGAAGTCCGCGACTACGCCGCCGACCACGGCAGCTGGCCAGCCGACGAGGTCGTCGATCGGCTGCGCTCGACGACCCAGGCCCTGGGCGGGGTGTCCGGGATGCAGATCGGCGACGACCAGGGGCAGCTGCTGACCATGATGGCCCGGCTGACCGGGGCCCGGCGCGCGGTCGAGGTCGGCACCTTCACCGGATACTCGAGCCTGTGTATCGCCCGGGGACTGGTGGAGGGCGGCTCGCTGCTGTGCTGCGACATCAGCCACGAGTGGACCTCCATCGGGTTGGCCGCCTGGGAGGAGGCCGGCCTGCGCGACCGCATCGAGCTGCATCTGGGGCCCGCCATCGAGACCCTGCGCGCCCTGCCGCCGGACGCCGACATCGACCTGGTCTTCATCGACGCCGACAAGACCGGGTATGCCGGCTACTGGGACGAGCTGGTCCCGCGGGTCCGTCCCGGTGGGGTGCTCCTGGTCGACAACGTGCTGTGGAGCGGGCGGGTCGTCGACCTGAGCGACACCGATGCTGACACCGTGGCGCTGCGGGCGTTCAACGACCTGGTGGCCGGCGACAACCGGGTCGAGTCCCTGGTGCTGACCGCCTTCGACGGCCTCACCATCGCCCGCAAACGGTAACGCCTCGCGGATCTGCGGATTCTGCGGATCTCCCGCGTGCGGATCTACCGTGTCGCGGTGTGCGGTGTGCGGTGTGCGGTGTGCGGAGCTGCGCTGACGCAGGTCAGCACCGCGCGATCGCTCAGATTCCACCTCACCGGTCGTCTGGATACCTCTATCCGTGGAAGAACTGATCGATCACTCAGTTTATGGCTGTTCGCAGGGCCAAACATGGTCTACCATGTCGTGAAACTGATCAATCACTCGGTTTTAGACAACGGAGGACCGCCATGGCCAAGCCAGCCGGAGGACGCAGCGACCTCGCCATCGACGTTCGAGCCCGCCGCAAGGACCTGGGCCTGACCCAGGTCGAGGTGGCCGAGCTGGCCGACGTCTCCGACAGGTTCGTGATGGAGCTCGAGCAGGGCAAGCCGACAGTGCGCCTCGACAAGCTGACAGCCGTGCTGGAAGCCATGGGCCTGACCCTGCGGGCCGAGGTGCGCCGGTGAGCAGCCCGGCCGGCGAACCGGCACCGGTCGGGGCGCTGACCAAGGTCACCGCTGCCGACGTCTACAAGCAGGGGCGGCTGGCCGCCCGGCTCGTTCGCGACCAGGGGACGGTCCGGTTCGAGTACGACCCCGGCTACCTCGCCCGCGGCGGCCCGGCGGTGGCCACCACGCTTCCGCTGACCGAGCAGCCGGTGGTCACCGCACGGGGAGCCGTGCCGGCATACTTCTCCGGGCTGCTGCCCGAGGGCCGGCGGCTGACCGGTCTGCGGCGGGCGGTCAAGACGTCGGCCGACGACGACCTCACCCTGCTGCTGGCCGTCGGCCTCGACCCGGTCGGCGACGTGCAGGTCGTCCCGGCGGGGGTCCGGCCGACCCGGGCAGAGCCGCTGATCCAGGTGAAGAAGGCGTTCGAGGAGATCACCTTCTCCGAGATCCTCGAAGCCGCCGGGATGATCGACCCGGTGGCTCTGGCAGGCGTGCAGGACAAAGCCTCTGCCCGGATGATCTCCGTGCCGGTGGGCCGGGCCGGCCGGCGCTACATCCTCAAGGTCGACCCGCCGGAGTTCCCGCACGTCGTCGAGAACGAGGCCTACTTCATCCGGCGTGCGGCACTGGCCCGCTTCCCGGTCGTCGGCGCTCGCATCGTCCATGACGCCACCGGCCGCTCCGGCCTGCTGGTCGAGCGGTTCGACCGGGTCAGCGACCCCGACGGCCGGCCGGTCGCGCTGGCGGTGGAGGACGCCGCCCAGGTGATCGGGCTGTATCCCGGCGACAAGTACCGCGTCTCCGCCGAAGCGGTGGTCGCCGCCCTCAGCAACGCCTGCGCCGCCAGGTCGCTGGCCGCCCGGGACATCTTCCGGCAGCTCTGCTTTGCCTGGCTCACCGGCAACGGGGATGTCCACGCCAAGAACCTCTCCATCCTGTCCACCCCGGCCGGAGAGTGGCGCCTGTCCCCCGCCTACGACCTGCCGTCCACCGTGCCGTACCGGGACCACACGATGGCGCTGTCCATGCTCGGCAAGCATGACGGCTTCTCGCGCAAGTCCCTGCTCGCCTTTGCCGACGCCGTCGGTGTCCCGTCGCGCGCGGCTGAGCGAACCCTGGACGACGTGCTGGCCGCGACAGAGTCGATCCCCGGCGAGCTCGAGGCCGGCGCCCTGCCCTTCGCCCCGCAGATCCTGAAGCCCTGGCTCCGCAGTCTCCGAAACCGCCGGAGAACCGCCAGATAACCTCACCGCGCAGAATACTGAGAACATTCCGGCGCCTATTAACCAGAGCTTGCCGCTAATGCTCATCCACCGGGAAGAGCGGCTATGGGGAAAAGGGCAGGAAATCTGGGAAGCGCAAATACCTAAAGGCCCGTCTGGGCTTGAAGCCGACCTGACCTCACCACCGCGGCTAATGCCTCATAGTCGCGTTCGTTCTGGTCGGCATACGAGACGGAAAAATCGGCAATCGCCCGGTCGAAAGTATCGCCGCGACCCAGATAGGACGCAATGGCAATCCTGTCCCCCCACCGGGCATGTGCCCTGGCCAGCGCCGTCCCGCAGAGCCGGGCGTACCAGGTGGCGCGGGGCACCTTCAGGGTGTCGATCTGCACCGAGCCCTTCCAGTCGTGGAACTGGCGGACGTAGTAGTCATGGGTCTGGTGGTCGACGTCGGTGACCCGCTGCCAGCCCAGGAAGATGTCGGTCGCCGCCTGCATCAGGTGCTGGCCGGCCACGATCCGCTGGCCATGGTGGCTGTACTCGCTCGGGCCGACGAACCGCTCCAGGACCGAGGCCTGCGCCTCCTTCGCCTGCAGGAACAGCGGGTCGTCCTGGTCGCGGCCCTCCATCAGGAAGATCCAGCACCGGGTCCCGACGCTGCCCACTCCGACCACCTTGCGCGCCATGTGCACGTACCGGAACTCCTCGATCGGGTGGTGCTCGGCGGAGAGGGTGCGCCGCTAGGACTGGATTAGCCGGCCGATACTGCGCTCGGACTCCTGGCGCGCCTCCTCCGACAGGACCAGGTGGCCTTCTCGGCCCTCTTGCCCAGCCGGTTCTCAGTGACCTCGGCGTCGAGCCAGGCGGTGACCTCCTCGATGTTCAGGTGGGCGTACCAGGCGTCCAGAGTGCTCATCTTCGCGGCCTGGCGCATCCGCTCCCGGTATTCGCGGACGCCGGCCAGCACGATCACGCGCTGGTCCGCCGCGGAGAACCCCAGATCCCGGCCGGCCACCTCGAAGCTCGCGGCCAGCCGTTTCACGTCCCACTCCCAAGGGCCCGGAAGAGTCTCGTCAAAGTCGTTGATGTCGAACACCAGCTGACGCTCCGGCGTGCCGAACAGCCCGAAGTTGGACAGGTGCGCATCGCCACAGAGCTGCACGGTGATCCCCGAGCGCGGTGTCGCCGCGAGGTCGGAGGCCATGATCAGCGCGGCGCCCCGGTAAAACGTGCCCGGCGAGACGAGCATCCGCCCGTACCGGATGAGGACCAGCTCGGGGATCCGGCTCTGTGCCTGTTCCCCCAGCAGCGATATCGGGTCGGGACGGTCCGCTGCCGGGCTGCCAGGCCCCGTGGCTCGACCTCGGCGCCTCACGCCGGGCGGCCCTGCCTCTGGCAACCCGCTCCGCCGGAGTGAGCCGGGCCACCCTCCATGCCGGGTTCCGACGCTGACCTGACGTGCCCATCGCACTCTCCTCGCTCGGGTCGAAGCCACACTGGCCGAATGAAAGAATGTCATATAATGCCCGGTTTATCACCTATATTCCGGGTAATAGATACCCCTAATTCGGTCAAATTGCCCCCACAAATCGGGACAAAACACCCACCGCTGAATAAGCCGCTGAAATTGAGGAGTATCCTAGCGAGCCGGAAACATGCCGGTTACGCTTGTAATGCCAATCATCTGAGCGCCAGCCTGCGCACCGACGCGCCTTTTTGGGGAACAACATGAGTGGGGTCCGTGACTGAACAGAAGAGACAGTGGCTTCACCGGTGGGTGTGGCTGCTTTTCGACGTCCTGATCTGGTTCGTCGCCATCTACGCTGCCACCTGGCTGAGGTTCGACTTCGAGGACACCTCCGTCCTGGTCGGCGACACGTTCCTGTTCGCCGCGTCGTCCAGCCTGACCTATGCCGTCATCGGCGCGATCATAGGCCCGTACTCCGTCGGCCACCGGCGCGGCTCCTTCGAGGAGACGGCCGACCTCGCGGGCACCACTCTGGCCACGAGCAGCGGGCTGATGCTCCTGGTCTTCTTCGCCAACGACGTGATTGTCCCGCGCAGCGTCCCGGTGGTCGCCGGTGCGCTGGCCCTGGTGGGCATGTTCGCCGCACGCTTCATGATCCGCAGCTGGCGCAGTAGGCATGTTCCCACCGGCGACAACGAACGGCGCGTCATCGTGTTCGGTGCGGGCGACGCCGGACGCCGCCTGCTGCGCAGCATGATGCACGACCCGGACAGCGGCTACTTCCCGGTCGCGCTGCTGGACGACGACCGGTCCAAGCACCGCCTGCGGATCGATGGCGTCCGGGTGCGCGGGAACCGCAACGACATCAACGACATAGCGAGCAGATTCGAGGCCAGCGCGCTGGTCATCGCCCTTCCGTCGGCCGACGCTGAGCTGGTCCGGGAGCTGTCGGACCTGGCCACCATCGCGGGCCTGGACGTCCTGGTCCTGCCACCGCTGCGGGACATCATCGGTGACCATCCCACCTCGTACGACCTGCGCGACCTCAACCTCGAGGACCTCCTGGGCCGTCGGCGAATCACCATGGACACCACGGTCATCGCCGACCAGATTGCCGGGCGATCCGTGCTGGTCACCGGCGCCGGAGGCTCGATCGGCTCCGAGCTCGCCCGCCAGATTGCGCGCTTCAAGCCCGAGAAGCTCTACCTGCTCGACCGTGACGAGTCCGGCCTGCATGCGACCCAGCTGACGCTGACCCACGAGGGGCTGCTGCAGGGTGACGAAGTGCTCCTGGCCGACATCCGCGACCTCGACGCCCTGCGTTCGATCTTCAGGCGGACCCTGCCTGACCTGGTCTTTCACGCTGCCGCGCTGAAGCATCTGCCGCTGCTGGAGTCGTTCCCGCTGGAGGCCTGGAAGACCAACGTGCTGGGCACCCTCAACGTGCTGACCGCCGCAGCCGAGGTGGGCGTGGGAACGTTCGTGAACATCTCGACCGACAAGGCTGCCGACCCGACCTGCGTCCTGGGCTACAGCAAGCGCGTCTCCGAGCAGCTCACCGCCTCGTTCTCGAGACGTCAGGCGGGGACCTACGTCTCCGTGCGCTTCGGCAACGTGCTGGGCTCTCGCGGCTCCGTGGTGCACGCCTTCGCCTCGCAGATCGAGAGTGGTGGCCCGGTCACGGTGACCCACCGTGACGTCGAACGCTTCTTCATGCTCATCCCCGAGGCGTGCCAGCTGGTGCTGGCTGCCGGCTCGATCGGCACCAACGGTGAGGTGTTGGTCCTGGAGATGGGCGCCCAGGTCAAGATCGTCGACGTCGCCACCACGCTGATCCAGCTGTCCGGTCGCAAGGGCATCCACATCATCTACACCGGCCTGCGCCCCGGCGAAAAGCTCAGCGAGGACCTCTTCTCCCTGGTCGAGCACCGCCGGCCGACCAGCAACCCCCTGATCAGCAGAGTCGAGGTCCCCGCCCTCAGCGCCGACCTCGTCCTGTCGGCCGAGCTGGACGACGGCAAGTCCGCAGCCGAGTGGATGCGGGAGCAGTCTGCGCCAGCACCGAGGCGCCGAAGATCTGATCGAGAAGCCGCGCAGGAATCTGCACAAGAACGTGTACGAGCTGTGAGGTCCGGAGTCTGATGTCCCATATCCACCTGTCCAAAGCCGATGTCACCAAGGTCGAGGAAAAGTACATCCTCGACGCGATCCGATCCGGCTGGGTCGCCCCGCTCGGCCCCCACGTCGACGCCTTCGAGGCCGAGCTGGCGACCCGCGCCGATGTCTCGCACGCGCTGGCCCTCGGCTCGGGCACTGCCGCGCTGCACCTCGGCCTGCTCGGGCTCGGCGCCGGCCCCGGCACTGCGGTCATCGTGCCCAGCATGACCTTCGCCGCGTCCGCCAACCCTGTCGTCTACACCGGGGCCGAGCCGGTGTTCGTCGACTCCGGGGCGGACGGCAACATCGACCCCGCGCTGATGATGGAGGCCATCGACACCCTGCAGGGCGAGGGCACCCGGGTGGTGGCCGCGATGAGCGTTGACCTGTTCGGCCGCTGCGCCGACTATGACCAGATCGTCCCCGCCCTGGCTCGGCGAGGCGTCCCGCTGATCGAGGATGCCGCCGAGGCTGTCGGCGCGACCTATCGCGGTGCCCCGGCCGGCTCGTTCGGCGCCGCCGCCGTGTACTCGTTCAACGGCAACAAGATCATGACCACCTCAGGTGGCGGCATGCTGCTCAGCAACGACGCCGACCTGGTCGATCGGGCCCGCTACCTGTCCACCCAGGCCCGTCAGCCGGCCGCGTACTACCAGCACACCGAGATCGGCTACAACTACCGCCTGTCCAACATCCTGGCCGCCCTCGGCCGCGCCCAGCTCTCCCGGCTGGACGACATGCTCGCCCGCAGACGGCAGATCCGCGAGATGTATGCCGACGCCTTCGCCGCCCTGCCCGGAGTCAGCTTCCTGGGGCGCGACCAGCACGACGAGCAGGGCCGCGGCGACGCCGAGGACAACTGCTGGCTGACCTGCATCGCCCTGGACCCGGCGGTCACCACGGTGACCCCGACCCAGCTGATGGCCGACCTGGCGGACGAGGACATCGAGTCCCGGCGGCTGTGGAAGCCGATGCACCTGCAACCGGTCTTCGACGGCCACCGTGCCTTCGTCAACGGCCGGTCGGAGCGGCTCTTCGACCGCGGCGTCACCGTGCCCAGCGGGTCGGCCCTGCAGGACGACGAGATCGAACGGGTCATCAAAGTCCTCCATTCCTCCCTTGGAGCAAGTCCCTGGCTCGTGAAGAGCGCATGATCCGGGTCCACCACGACTACGACTTCCCCGCCGGACTCGGCTCCCCCGATGTCTACTTCACCCCCGGCTACGGGCGCGCCGCCCGGCTGACCGAGGGCGGCGACTGGATCCTCCTCGAAGGCTTCGACGGCGCCTGGCAGGTCCCGCTGATCCTGCGCATCCTCGATGACGGGACGACGGACGCCATCTCGCCCTACGGCTACTCCGGGGTGTACGCCTCACCGTCCTTGTCCGACGCGCAGATCCAGGCGGCCTGGGCGGCGACCGTCATCACCCTTCGAGAGCTCGGCGTGATCAGCGTGCTGCTGCGCCACTCCCCGCTGGTCCGGCAGGCCGCCGACCTCCCCGGACTCCTCCCGATCCTCAGCGGCCACCCGACCATCGTGCTGGAGCCGGTCGACCACGAGTCCTCCTGGAACGGCCTGGAGAAACGCTGCCGCACCAAGATCCGCAAGGCGCTCAAGAACGGGTACACCGGCACCGTCCGGCAGGCGTGCGGTCAGGACACCAGGACGGGCAGCGACTTCCGCAGGCTCTACGAAGGCACCATGCGACGGGTGGACGCCGCTGACCTGTACTTCTTCGACGACGCCTACTACGCGGCGCTGCTGGCCGGGCTGGGCACGGACCTGCTGATCGCCGAGGTCACGGACCCGGCCGGGGCCGTGGTCTCCGCGTCGCTGCTCATGCGCCATGCGGACCGGATCCACGGTCACCTGGCCGGGTCGAACCCCGACGACGCCGGGATGGGCACCAACAACCTGCTGAAATGGGTCGTGGTCGAGCACGCTCTCGATCAGGGGCTCCGCCAGTTCCACCTCGGCGGCGGAGTCAGCGCCGGTGACAGCCTGTTCAGGTTCAAGCAGTCCTTCGGCGGCCGTGAGCTGGAGTTCAGCGTCTCCGGCCTGGTCATCGACGACGAGGCGTACCGCGACCAGGTCAAGCTCCGGGCCAAAGAGTGCGACACCACCGAAGACGACCTCCTGGCGTCCGGCTACTTTCCCGCCTACCGCGGAGGGACCCCTGATGCCTGAGACCCCACAGACGTTCTATGCCAGCACCGTGAAACGCGGCCTGGACATCGCCGGCAGCCTGCTGCTGCTGGTGCTGACCTCCCCGATCCAGGCCCTGTGCGCAGTGGCCATCGCCCTGGACGACGGTCGCCCGGTCCTGTTCGACCACCCCCGGATCGGCAAGGACGGCAAGCCCTTCAGCGTCCACAAGTTCAGGACGATGGCGGTCGGCACCGAGGTGACCTTCATGGGATACCCGCCGCCGGCCGTGGTCACCAGGGTGGGACGGGTGCTGCGCCGGCTGAGCCTGGACGAGTTCCCGCAGCTGATCAACATCCTTCGCGGCCAGATGAGCTTCGTCGGGCCCCGGCCGGCCGTCCCCTCACAGGTGGAGCGCTACAACGCCCGGCAGCGTGGCCGGCTCCTCGTCCTGCCCGGGCTCACCGGACTGGCTCAGATCGAACACCGCAACCGTGCCCCGTGGTCCCGGCGGATCACCACCGACCTCGAGTACGTGAAGGGAGTCTCCCTCACCCTGGACCTGACGATCCTGCTCCGCACCATCCCCGCCGTGCTGACCGGCGAGGGACAGGTCACCGGGCAGACCCGCGCGGAGATCGACGACCTCGGCGGCGACGAAGCCAGATCGGACCTGCCGGGATGAGCGTGCCCGACGCACTCATCGTCAGCGCAACGGCAACCGAGGCGACGGCAGCCCGTTCGACGGCACCCCGTGCGGCCGGGGTTCGTGAGATCGGGTCGGACTTCGAGCTGGTCGAGGTGCGGTTTCTCGGCCCGGGCAGCTCGGCACCGCTGCCTTGGGAGGACGCGGCTCCGATCACCTATCTGGAGTCCGGCCGGCAGGCTCTCGCCCTGGCCGAGGCGGAGCTGCGAGGTCGGGGACTCGGCGAGCTGCACGTGCCGTCATACCTCTGCGACACGATGATCGCCCCGTTCCACCGGAACGGCTGGGCACTCACCCAGCTGCCGGTGGACCTCGACCTGGCCGTCAGCCCTGCACTGCTGCTGGCCCGGGTGGGCTCGGGGGTGCTGTTGCACACGCCGTACTTCGGCCGGCAGGACTCCCCCGCCATGCTCGCCGCTCTCGGCACCCTGCGACGCCGGGGGGTGCTCGTCATCGTCGACGAGACCCATCGCCTGTTCGCCGGACCCTCTCAGGTCGCCGACATCCGGGTGGCCAGCCTGCGCAAGCTGCTCCCCCTGTATGACGGCGGGTACGTCACGGGCGTGTCGGGGCGGCTCCCCACCTCCCTGCCGCAGTCCGAGACCCTGCTCCAGATGTCGGAGATCGCCGACCTGCGCCAGCTCGCCAGCGTCTACAAGAGCAGCGCCCTGGCCTCGGGAGGTCCCAGCAACGTCCACCTCGCCGCCTACGCAAGGGCGGAGCAGGCCACCGAGAGACGTCCCCGGCCGGCCCGGATGAGCACCAAGAGCAGTGCCCTGCTGCGTCACCTGGATCTGCCGTTGATCCGCGCCACGCGAGCAGCCAACTCGACAGTGCTGGCCCGGGCGCTGGGTCGCAGTGACCGGTTCCGGATCATCAACCCCCCGGCCCCGGACCTCCTGCCATCTCACCTGGTCCTGGAGGCCGATGACGTCAAGGGCCTCCGGCGGTACCTCACCGGGCAGGGTATCTACTGTCCGGTCCACTGGCCGCCCTCGGTGCTGCTCCCGCGCGAGCAGGACTGGCCCAGGCGGTACCTCTCGCTGCCGGTGGACCAGCGGTATGCCGAGCCAGACATGCTCCGGATCGCCGCCCAGGTCAACGCCTTCTTCGCCGGGCAGGTCCTCGCGTGAGGACGAACCGAGCCCAGCGCAGCGTGGTCCTGACGACCACCTTGCCGCGCAGCGCCAACGCGTTCTACGGACCGGTCATCGACGAGTTCCGCAGCCGCGGGTACGAGGTCCACGTGGTGACCTCTGACGGCCGGGGGGTTCCACGCCTGCGCGAACGCGCCGACGCCCTGCACCTCATTGCGATGGAGCGCACCATCTCGCCGCTGGCCGACCTGCGCGCGCTGATCGCGTGGCTGCGGCTGCTGCACACCCTCAAGCCCGACCTGGTCCTGGGAGGCACCCCCAAGGCCGCTCTGCTGGGTCTGGTCGCGGCCCGGCTGAGCCGCGTTCCGCGACGGGCGAACTTCCTGCTGGGCCTGCGTCTGGAGGGAACCACCGGGCCCCTTCGCCGGGTGCTCGCAGCGATGGAGCGGCTGACCAGCTGGAGCAGCCAGGTGACCCTGGCGGTCTCGCCGTCGCTGGCAGCCCGATACCAGGAGCTGCACCTCGCCGCCGGACGACCCGTCGTGGTGCCACATCACGGGAGCAGCCACGGCGTGGACAGCGACCACTTCAGCCCACTCCTCCGGGACCCGGACCTGCTCCGCGACCTCACGCTGGACCCCGACGTCCCGGTCGCGCTGTTCATCGGGCGGCTCACCACCGACAAGGGACCGGACGCGCTCTCGGGCGCCCTCGACCTGCTGCGGCTCGACGGGGTCGCCGTGCAGCTCGTCGTCCTCGGGGCTCAGGACGAGGAGGACTCGGTGCGCTACCGCAAGCACCTCGAAGCCTGCCCCACCCCGGTCCGGGTGATCGACCACGTCCTGGACGTGCGCCCCTACCTTGCCGCCGCAGACCTGCTGGTCCTGCCGACCCGCCGCGAGGGCCTGCCCAACGTGGTGCTGGAAGCGGCAGCCATGGGCGTGCCGTCCGTGACGACCACGGCAACCGGCGCCATCGACTCGGTAGCGGACGGCGAGACCGGCATCCTGGTCCCGCCGGACGACCCGCAGAGCCTGGCCGCGGCGATGAGCCGGCTCCTGAGAGATCCCGGCCTGCGCCATGAGATGGGCGAGTCCGCCCGCAACCGGGCCGTCAAGCTGTTCGCGCCCGGCGACGTCGCCAGAGCCATCTGCACCCTGGCCCTGGCCCCGCGCACCGACGGGCTGCAGGAGCCTGGCGCGGTCACCGCTCTTCGCACCTCCGCGAGCGGCCCTGGGACGTCCGTGGCAGTTCCGGAGACTTCGACGGCGGGTCCGGAAACTTCGCTGCCCGGGACCGCACCAGCCATCCACGAAGACACGCCCCGGGTGAGCGTCCTGCTGCCCAGCCTCCGGGCGGACCCCTGGCTACGAAGCGCCCTGGAGTCGATCCTCGATGACGGGTACCCGAACCTCGAGGTGATCCTGCTGCTGGACGGGATGACCGAAGTGCCGGCCGACGCCTGGCTCCGGGACCCACGGGTCACCTGCGTCCCGCTGGGGCCGCGGATGGGGATCGCCCGCGCTCTCAACGTCGGCCTCGAGCTGGCCACCAGCGAGCTTGTCGCCCGGATGGACGGCGACGACATCAGCCTGCCCGGACGGCTGCGGGCGCAGGTGGACTTCCTGCGGGCCAACAGCCGGGTCGCCGTGGTGGGCTGCTCGGCCATCCGGATCGACGAACACGACAACCCGCTCGGCCCGCTGACCCCGATCACCGGCCAGGCAGCCATCAAGAGACGGCTGCTCACCCGGAACTCGCTGATCCACCCGACGATCATGTTCCGCAGGTCAGCCGTGCTGGCGGTCGGCGGCTACAGCACGACCGCCCGGACCCTCGAGGACTACGACCTGTACCTGCGGCTGGCCGCAGAGCACGAGATCGCGAACCTGCCCGGGGTGTACCTGAGATACCGCGTGCACCCAGGTCAGATCTCGCGCGGGTTCAACCCCTTCTCCCCCGACAAGTGGGCCTTCACCCGCCGGCGGCGTCAGCTGGCGAGGGCCCTGGATGTCCCGCTCCCGGTGCAGCTGACCCGCGACGCGCTCTGGTACGGCGCGCAGGTCGCCCGCTACCTGCACCTGCGAGGCAGATCATGACCCGAGCGCAGCTGACCCGCTGATGTACCGGAACGCGACCCTGCTGCTGACCGCCAGCATCGCCCGGTATGCCGGCCAGCTGGGTGTCTTCATCCTGCTCGCCCGGATGTTCGGCGCCGCCGACGCCGGCACCTTCGCCTTCGCGCTCGCGGTCACCGCGCCGGTCTTCATCCTGGCCAGCCTCGGGATGCGCGACATCTACCTGACCCTGCGCACCCATATCGCGCTGCGTCACTATGAACGGCTTCGGATGGTCACCGTGCTGGCGGCCATCGTGATCTCGGTGGGTGCCTCACTGTTCTTCCCGTCGAACGTGGCAGTCGTCGTCGCCATCGTTGCCTGCTCGAAGGCGCTGGACTCCTTCAGCGACCTGTATGGCGCCGCGCTTCAGAAGGCGTCGAGGATCAGGCTGATCGTGCTCACCTCGGTCGTAGTGTCGATCCTGCAGGTCGGCACGCTCGCCGTGGCCATCGCGATGGGTGCCTCGATGCCCGTGGCGCTCGGCTTCTCGGCGCTGTCCTACATCGCGCTGGTCATCCTGTTCGTCCGGCCGCTCACCCTGCGAGTGATCCCCGACGACCACACCGGGAGCACCCCGCAGCAAGTGGCCCGGCCCTGGGTCGAGCTGATCCGGGTGGGCTTCCCGACCGGAATCTCCTACGGCCTGCTAACCCTGCTGTCGACCATGCCGCAGTACTTCCTCAGCTGGACCTGGGGCACCGCAGACGTCGCCCGGTACGCGACCCTGCTGTATCTCGTCGTCGCCATGGAAATGGCCCTGAACGCCCTGGCCCAGTCATGGATTCCGGTCGGCCGCCGCCTGGAGATGGACGGCGTCCTGTCGTCGTCCCGGATCCTCGGGGTCGCATGGCGCTGGACGATGATCACGGTGCCGTTCGCCCTGGTCGGCATCGCGGTCGCCACTGTCGCCTTCCCGCTGATCTTCGGGCCGGCCTTCACTATCAGCACGGCGCAGATGGTGCCGCTGGCAGTCGCGATGATACTGACGCCGACGGTCTTTGCGGCCACCACCTCGCTGGCCATCCAGAACCGGTACAACCTGGCCCTGATCAGCAGCACCCTCACCGTGCTGTTCGGGCTAGGCCTGGGAGCGGCGGTGATCAGGCCCTTCGGGATCGCCGGCGCCCTGTGGACCTTCGCGGCCTGTCTGGCCGTCCGCGCGGCAGCCTCGCTGGCCTTCACCAAGCACGAACCCAGTCAACGACACGACAGCACGGCCGGGATCAGACCCGTCAGCAACAGATGAACCTCTACACCAACGCCCTGGCAGTCACCGCAGTAGCCTGGACGCTGATCCTGATCGTCGCGCCGCCGGCCAGCGCCCTGCGGGCCCGGCTGAACGCCCTTATCCCGCTGGTGATCTTCTCGGTCTATGCCGTGGTCTTCGCAGTGAAAGGAAACTTCGACCTTCCCGACCGGCTGGTCTACACCGACGAGCTGCGGTACATCGCCGGCCACACCCTGGGCGACACGTTCTCGCTCACCTTCCGCACCGCGCGCGAACCGTTGTATGTCGCCTTCATGTGGATCGTCTCCAACGGCGGGCAGACCACGAGCTGGCTCTACCTCTGCATCGGCGCGACCTGCACAGCGGTCTTCGTCTACGGGATACTGCGGCTGGTGCCCTGGTGGCAGGCCCCGCTCATCTGGCTGACCACCCTCGCCCTTGGCTTCTTCACCAGCTACGCCAGCCTGGTTGCCCGGCAGGGGCTCTCTATGGCGATGCTGTTCGCGGCGATCTGCCTCATCTTGACCGGCGCCCGGACCCGTTGGTGGATAGTGCTTCTCGTCGTCTCCGCCCTGCTCCACTGGTCGGCCATCCCGATCGCGCTGACCATCGCCCTGGTCGCCCTCACCCAGGTCCGCCTCCGGGTGGCGGTTGCCGTCTGGGGGGTCGTCGCGATTCTCTTCCTGACC
>JBBRZQ010000084.1:0-19381 GCA_038236535.1 Actinomycetales bacterium | reverse complement strand
GACATCGCCGTACCGCTATGTCCCGCTTGACGACCGCCTTGCCAGGCTGCGCGACCCCATCCTGTTCCCGGGACTGTCATCGGAACAGCCCTCCGGCGTCACGACGACGCCGCTGCCCACTGATCGCGCCGAGCTCCAGCATCGGGCTCGAGGCGACCGCCGCACGCTGATCAACCGCCCGCAGGTCCCGACCATCTATCCGCCGCTCGCCCAGCTCTGGTTCGCCGGCATCGCCGCGGTGACACCGTGGTCGGCCGGAACGCTGGGATTGCAGATTGGCAGCGCGTTGTTGGCGATTGGTGTAACGGCCGCCCTGGCGGCATGGCTACTTCGCCATCGCCGGAACCCTCGCGAAGCACTGTGGTGGGCCTGGTGCCCGACCGTGATCCTCGAGGCGGGTAACGGCGCACACGTCGACGTCCTGGGTGCGGCTCTGATCCTCGGTGCGGTCGTCGCCCTGACAACGCGACGCGGCCGGGCGACGTCGACCTGGATCGCAGGAGTCCTCATCGGGGCAGCGGCTGCGGTCAAGCTGACGCCACTGGTTCTGCTGCCGGCGTTCATGCCGTTGCGTCGCCACGGAAGTGGGCGCCAAAGATGTCGGCCCAAGGAATTCCGACCCGATGAAGTCCGCCAGTTATGGCAGGCGCCTTTAGCTGCGGTCGCAACTTTCGGGGCGACATACGCGCCTCACGTCCTGGTCGCTGGCGGACTCGTGCTCGGCTACCTGCCGGGATACCTGCGGGAGGAGAGTGGGGGCGATCGTGCCGGACTACTGCGTCTGGTCGTGCCCGACAGCCTGCTCACCCCGGCGATGCTTCTTGTGATGGGCGCCGTCGCGGTGTGGGCCGTGCGAACCACCAGGGCCAAGGCGCCACAGCACGCCGCACTGGTGATGTTCGGGTCGCTGTTGTTGGTGACCACCCCGAGCTACCCCTGGTACTCCCTCCCGCTGGTCGCTCTCGCCGTGCTTTCCCGACGTCTCGAGTGGCTGGCGGTGGCCGTCGCGGGCTACGTCGCCTATGCCGGCACCTCGGTCCCACCTCTCAGCGGGTATGCCGTGGCGGCGGCGCTGGTGATCAGCCTCGCGCTCTGGCGTCGTCAGGGACAGACCACTCCAACATAGGGTGCACCGCCAAGGTGATCTGCGCGGCCACTGGACCAGCCCTGTTCGCGGTTGAGGTCGTTCGGCGCCGGAGCGGTCGCGCTGCGGCCGCCTCCGCCCGAGCCGAAGGCCCATCTGCACAAGAGGCCCGGGTAGACCCTGGCATGCGGCTGGTGCGGGTCACCGATCCTGCTCCCGGCGCGTGGCCGGTGCCGAAGTGGTGCTCGTCCTCATCCGCCACCGGGCCTGGGAACTCGCTCGGTCGGCCGCGTCCGGGCACGCCGCGGTCCAGGTCGTCGACCGGGTCGTCGAGGTCGACAAGCCCGTCCGCGTCATCGAGCACGTGCCGGTGTCCCCACACGGGCCGGCGTGGTCGCACGCGCTGGCCCAATTGGTCACCGAACTGGACGCCGGTCGCATCTACGACCGCGACCTGCCCGCCCTGACCCACGCGCTCGAACACATACTGAACGCGTTGGATCGCCGGCGCCGACGACCACAACACCCCCGCCGGCAACCGCGCCCGAAGTGACGGCCCGTGGCAACCACGTCCGGCGCCAAACCATTGACAAGCCGACCCCTTGACCAGAGGGGGCACGCCCTCTGACGTGGGAGAACACCAGCAGAACGAGACTCCGGAAACTCTCGGTGCTGGTGGGCACGCGCCCACGTGCCCCTAACGGTGCAAACCGGGAATCGCGTCCAAGGTCATCTCCCCCCGCGCGGGTTTGGTCCTTCATCCGCGGGTTTTCCATCTGGCATGTATCTGGCACGCCGCCAGATAACGCCGGCCCCAAACCAGCGTTTCCGCTGGTCAGAGGCCGTTTCATGCTGGTGGGCGATACTGGGATCGAATAAGGAACCATGCGGAGAGCCGGGCCAGATCGCCCCACCTCGGCCCGCTGCTGATCCACCAAAGGCCCCGGTCAGTCGGCGCCCCCGGCCTGCGAAATCCCCCTCAGTTGGGAGAGAACGATCGAGAGGTCGAAATCGGCGTTTCGTAGAGCGCCCCTGTCTCGGTGAACAATGCGGCGGAGCAAACGGCGAGCAGGATCCCCGAAGGTTCCACCTTGAGACCGCAACCCTTGGACTCGCCCGGGGATTCCGATTCCGACAACATAGGGCTCGGCGGCAGACCGCTGGTGAGTGATCGCCGGTTGCCGTTCGGTAACGGGGCTGTAAACGGTCGACAAGTACGACCTCACATGCCTATGCACGCGCGTCTATTCGCCCACTAAGACGCAGGTGGCCGCCCCGACGAAACGCTCGCTCTATGGCGCGGAGCGGCCATCCGCTTCTCTTGCCGCGGAGCAGCGGCACGCTTACTGCTCCGCGTACGGCGCGCTACGTGGTTGGGCGCCAGGCGGCCTCGAAGTCAGCCCTCGTATTGGTCCAAGGCGTCCAGTCCTCGCGGTCGCTCGGAGAGCTCATGGTGTGCACCAAACTCGCCCTTCGGACTTCCGGTGGGGGCGCGGCTCGGGTCGAGCCCGGGCGCCTGACCCGCCCCCAGACACCAGCCTGGCCTCAAGCTTGAGGCGGGGGCGTTTGGCTGGGCCCGAGAGCCTGTCGGATGCTGCCGCGTCGGATCCGGGGCCGGGTGGGGTGGATGGGGGTCTCGTGCTTGCGATGTCTTGGCTCGTGGGCCTGCTGTGATGCGCTGGCTTGCGGCCGTGGCCCACGACTGGCATCTGGCGACCGCCTCGTCGCCCGGCCCAACCTGAGGGCCTCGACAGGTTCGGTCAGGTTACGAACAGGGGAGGGGTCGCATGGTAGGGACTGTCCGCACAACCCCTGTTGGAAGGAACCGATTGTGAGTATCAAGAAAATCGTCATCGGCGGTGCCGCCGCCGCGGCCCTTGGCATCGCTGCCCTGGCCGGAACGGGAACGGCGTTCGCCGGCTCCCACCAGAGCAGCACGGTCCAGCACGTCAGCCAGGGTGCTTCCAAGGCCGCGGCGTCGGTTGAGAAGGCCGGCAACGAGACCGCTGCCGCGTCCGATGGTCCTGGCGGGCACGCCGACGCCAACGGCGTCGACGTCCAGCAGGGCGACCAGAGCGCCCCGGACACGGCGACATCGGCCGAGAAGGCCGGCAACGAGACCGGCGTCTCGGATGGTCCTGGCGGGCACGCCGACGCCACCGGCAGCACCTCGAACTGGTGGTCAACGGGCGATGAGGAACCTGCGGCAGGCATACCACCGGGTCCAACGCGCGGGATTCACGGTGACGTTCCACGACCCCGCGGCCGCTGATGCCGACCTGATCCGGCAGCTGATGGAGATGTCGATGATCAGCAGGCGCGGGCGGGTCGAGCGTGGCTTCTCGATGACCCTCTCGCGGCTCTTCGACCCGGAGGACACCGGCCTGTTGCTGAGCGTCGTCCGGGACGCGGCCGGGAGGCCGCAGGCGTTCGCCCAGTGGGTACCGGCCCGTGACCTCGATGGCTGGTCGTTGGACGTGATGCGTCGCAACATCGATGCGGACCTGCCCAACGGTGTCATGGACTTCCTGGTGATCCAGACAATCAGCCACGCCGCAGCAGGTGGCGGTAGCGGGTTGGACCTGAACTTCGCGGTTTTGCGTTCCGTCGTATCCGGTGAGAATGGTGGCTTGCTGGGCCGGTTGGAGCGCACGACCGCAGGCGGGGCGCTGGGAGGGACCCAGCTCGAGTCGCTGTGGCGGTTCAACGCCAAGTACCGGCCGCGCTGGGTGCCGCGGTACCTCGCCGTAGGGAGCATCGACGCACTGGCCCGCCAGGGACTGATGATGGCGGACGCCGAGGGAATCACCGAGCTCCCGGTGCTAGGCAGGTTTCTAGGTCGGCACAGCCCATGACCCTGGCTCCAAGAACAGCCCGGGCCGGGCCGGGCCTCTCGGCGCGCACACTCCGACACGTGGATGGGTCAACCGTCAGATCATCACCGCGTCACCCGAGAGCTGGCTCGTACCGTAAACCCGCGTGTGACGCTGTTAACCTGTTCCCGAATTGACTTTCAGCTGCTTGGGAAAGGCCATCGTCATGTCGTGGAACAACATCTTTCGTCGGGCGAACAGTTACGCCCAGGCCAAGGCGGACGCGGAGTTCGACTCGCGCGCAGATCCCAAGATTCAGCTCGAACAGGCCATGGCTGGCCTTCGCCAGCATCACCACGATCTCGAAGCTGCAGCCAGTCAAGTGCTGGCCCAGGAGAAGCTGGCCAAGATGCGTGTGTCGGATCTGTCAACGCAGGAGGCGAAGTACACCAAGTCTGCGCTAGCGGCCAAGCACCAGGGCAACCTTGATGTTGCTCGAACCTTCGCCACCAAGATCGCCAGTCTCAGGGACCAGAGTCAAGCACTGATGGCCCAAATTCCCCAGCTTCAGCAGGCTGCAGACGACGCCCGGGAGGCCGTACAGGAGTCGGCCGATCAGCTCCAGCAGAAGTTCGACGAGAAGAGCTCGATCCTGGCGCAGGTCGATCAGGCCAACATGGCCAAGGAGATGGCCGCCAGCCTAGAACAGGTCAGCGATCTGACCCGCACCGCAAACGTTCCCTCCTTCGACGAGCTCAAGCAGAAAGTCGCCGGACAGCTAGCACAGGCTCAGGCCGCCACCGAGCTGAACAGCACCAGCCCGGAGGTCCTGGAGATGCACGCCCACCACGCTGAGCTGAACAGCGAGGCAGATGACATTCTCGCTCAGCTTGAGGCGGGCTCCCCGCCGCTGGCGTTGTCAGCCGGTAAATCGGACGCCATCACAGACAGCGCCTCCCACTGACCGTAGTACCGCCGTCGCGGTGGCACTGAGGCCTAAACCGCACCTTTCAAAGAAGCGATAGGAGATTCACATGCCCACCTGGCGGGAGCGGTTGAAAGCGCACGGTGAGGTCCCCAGGGGGGCACTGGACGATTACAAGGTGGCCGGCGGCGGCGTTTACCAGTACGTGCTCGATCTGGACTCCCTGCGCGCCGAAGGCGCCTCCCTGCCAGCGGTCCAAGCCGCTTTGCTGGCCGGTTGGGTTGCCTTCTCATTGCAGGTTCTGGGCGATGAGATGCTCGACTCGGACGCGACACTGGATCCGGCCACTGCTCACTTTGTGCCGCCAGCCACCGCTCAGCAGGTGACTGAGTTCTACGAGCCGGTGCGGGCGTGGATGGGCAGGGCACAGGCAGCCAAGGCCAACGCCTCCTACCGACTTGACGTGCCACTTCCCGAGGTTCTCCCGCCGTGGGTCGAGGTCGAACCCTGCCCCCCCGCCCACCTGTTCGCTCTTCGTCAGGCTGTGACTCGGCTCAGGGACTACACCGAAGGCCTGGTGCCAGGATTCGATACTCACGGTCATGCCAGTGACCTAGTCGCCCAAGGCCTGGCCGAAGCGGGATCGGCCGCGGACTACGCCGCTGGGATGTGGGGTGCCACCACAGGCGCACCCCACTCCCAAGCACACGAAGTGATTGAATCGAGCCTTAAGAACGCCGCCGAAACCTACTTCTATCTCGGCCAGGTGATCGCCATGCCATCGCTGGCTGACGCCCCTCGACGCGTTCGTGATGAAGCCTTGAGCAAGGAGCAGCCGCGTTCGTTCCTTGAGAGCATGACCAGCGCCTACCCTCAGGTCGGGCAGCGCCGCCAGGGCGGCGCGCTAGCTGGGGCTGCTGGGGGGTTCCTGGGAGGCCTGATCGGCGGTTCCATCATTTCGGAGATATTGGGCGGCAGCGGCTTCGGCGACAACGACGGTGGCGGCTTCGGCGGCGGCGACGACGGTGGCGGCTTCGGGGGCTGGGACTGACCGGACTGATCCGCTCTTGGTCTGCTGCTCAAACGGCTCTATGACTCTGCCCCGAACCAGGCCGGGATCCCCAACTCTTTACGATGGGTCCCTGAGGTCGAGCGGTGACCCGGATCGAAGTGCGCGGACGGCGCCACGCAGGAGCTGCAGTGCCCCGGTTCCGATAAGAATGCCGATGTCAGCGGCGAGAGCGCAGTCCAGCCAAAAGAACCGTCCGGTGAAGTAGTTGACGGCACCCGAGACCGCGACCGCCGCGGAGGCGATCGCGTCTGCGCCGGTGTCGGGCAGAACCGACTTCATATGCAGGTCCTCCTGTCCTGAGTCGGTGCCCAGAACAAGGACGCCCAGGACCATGACGGCGGTCGCGAGCACGTGCGACCTTCTGGGGTACGACGAGGCGTGGTTCCTGGCACACCGCCTTGATGACCTGGTCCATCCCGACGAGGTTGAAGAAGGTGCCCGCGATCGCGCGCGACTGATCGACGGCTCCAGGGAACCCCTTGCGACGAAGGTGCGCCTGATCCGGTCCGATGGCGTGACGATCTGGGTAAGTCGGGCGATGCTAGTGATCCCTGGCCAGGATGACAGGCCGGACCTGCTCCTGATCCAAACTCGGAACATCTCCGCAGAGCACGTGGCTGACCAGGCCCTGGCCTAACAAAGCCAATCCACCACCCGCTGACCGGGCTGCACAACCGCCCAAGCAGTGATTGGTTGCTGGGCCGCTGGATGAGGTCGGCGGCATGGCGACAGCGCACGGCTGGGCTGGCGTCAATGATGTGTTGACGTCGGGGGGCAGCGCGGAGTGTTCGTCCGATCCCCTCAGGCGGCGTGTTGGGTTGTCGCGGTCTTGCTCGGCGAGCACGCGTTGCAGGGCGTGGCGTTGGGTCGGGTGGGGTGACAGCTCGACGTCTACATGTGGGCCGTTCATGGACCGATGTGATGCCAACCCCGTGGCATGACCCAGCGGAAGACGGTCAGGCCCCGGCGCTTGCACCAACATGACTGGTCGCACCCGCAGCCGAGTCGGACTCCGCCAACCCCAAGCGCCTCCGCGGCGCGAGTGCTGACCGCAAGGAGCAGATACGCCATGCCGCTTCGCAATACGATCCGGCGCATCTTCCAAGCGCTGATCCATTTGCCCGCCCCAGAGAGTTCGACGTTCCCAGCGGTCGCACTAGGAGGATCCGTGGCCGGTAGGGATCGTTGGGTTCTGGCGTGAGGTCGCCAACACCTACTTCATGTCTGTTTGTTGGCGAAGTGCTCGTTGGTAGGGGCGTCGGTACCGGTCGCGGGATCGTCCGGGTCCGGCGACGTCTGGGTGGGGGTTGGTGGCTTGGGTCGGTGTTTGACCAGGGCGGCGACGCGTTCGGCGCTGGGCTGGACCCGGCCGACTCGGACGATGCTGCGCCCCAGGCCGACGGTCTTGTTGTGCATGAGCAGGACGTAGGCCAGGATCGTGAACACCGCGCCGGGCGACAGTTTGCCGCTGCGGCCGTCGTTGATGGTCAGGAAGAGCATTGCGCAGGTCGTCGCGGCGAGGATGGCGTGCACGGTGAAGGTGGTCAGGCCCTCCACTCGGGTCACCTTGGAGTCGGGTTTACGGTCGCTGGGCGGTGCGTCGCTCAGCTCTGTCTGGCCGGCCAGGTGGCCCAGCGACCGTCATGCCGCCGGACCCGTCAGCGTCCTCGCGACCATCGGATACGTCGCCTTCCACTCCGGCCTTCCAATGGTGGGACTCATCGGCAACCAGATCGGCGTTCCACGCGCCCAAGCGTTACGCCGGCCATCGACTTCACGTGGATCGAGGCTTAGGCCGGATTCGCGTGGTGGACGAGTCTTGACTAAACAACCCATATTGGGTATGCCCTCGTCATACCGTGAGTTGACCAGCCCTTTACCTTCGGGACCCATCATGTTGCGGGGATGGGGAGGTAAGAATGCCGCAACTAGCGACAATCACGACCGGGACAACCTTGGACTCGGTGCGAGTGGGAGAGCCAGCCGAACATGGTGCCGACCGGGGCACCAACCGCGACACCGGCCGGATCAGCGTCGACCTACTGGGCGGGCTTTGCGTGCGTGCCGGCGGGGCGACCATGGGGCCGCGCGAGCTTGGCGGCGCCAAACCACGGCACCTCCTGGTGGCTCTGCTGCTGAACCGGGGTAGGCCGGTATCCAAGGATCGCCTCATGGCCCTGTTGTGGGGCGGATCGCCGCCGAGCTGCGCCACGGCAACCCTTGAGGGTTACGTGTGCGTCCTGCGCAAGAGGCTCCAACCACTCCAAACGGCTCGGGGGAGCCTGATCACCACCATGGCTGGTTGTTACGCCATCGACATGAGTCGCGTCGACCTGGACCTGGTGCGCTACGAGACCCTGGTGGCGGCCGCGCTCGAACCCGCCACCCCTGCCGCCGACGCGCTGCCGATGCTCCAGGAGGCGATGGCGCTCGCGCAGTCCCCTCTGCTGCCCGAGGAGGTCGAAAGCCCTTGGCTGGACGATGCACGCAGGATCTACAACGAGAGCGTGCGGACGAACCTGATCGCCGCGGCCGAGAAGGTCTCGGGACTGTCCTCCGTTTGTTCCGAACGGTGGGCAAGGCTGGCACTGGAGAGCGACCCTCTGGACGAGTCGGCGTGGCACGCCCTCCTGAGCGGTATGGAGGCCAGCGGCCATCACGCGCGCGGTCTGCAGACCTACGACCAGTGCCGCAGGTTGTTCTCCGCGGAGCTGGGCTGCGCCCCGGGCCCCGGCCTGCAGACCCTTTATGTCCGGTTGCTTCGCGGGGCTAACGAGGACAACGACGAGCTGAGCGCCCTCCTCGACTCCGTGGTGAGGCTTCACATGGCCAGACAGGTGGGTTCCGGACCTGCTACCAGGGAGCCGGGCAGCGGGGTAAGCGACGAGGTCAGCCATACCGCTTCGGTGGAGCATGCGATCCGCGCGCTGAACCACCTCGTGCGCAGTGTCCGCCTTCGCCCTGGTCACCTGGCTGTCGCTCTCAGCGCCTGACACCGCAGCACGCGGCCACCCGGCTGACGGGCTGTGCCTGCGCCCTTGGCGGCACATGACCTTGTCCCCTCGCCGTTAAAACACAGGCCCAACCCGGGCCTAACCCGACCTCAGGTGGCCGGCTGGCACCCAGGGTCTGTGGCGCATTCACACTCGCGGGCACACTAGCTTGCGACCCAAGGAAATTCGACGCCGTGATGTCACGCCCTTGGGCCACGACCACCGGTCGTCTGGCGCCAACGACGGCCCGTTACCCGATTCACCCGGACAGCCTCCCTCAGCTGTCGGGACTTCATCCGGGCACCCGCGTTAGCATCGAGCACGATGTTCAGCGACTGGATTCCGCGGGCGGTATGGGCCCTGATGCTGCTCGTCTTGGTGCTTGGTGGGTGTACCTCACAACCCACACCGGTGAACCCTGCCCGCCACGCGGCACGGCCAACCGCAGCACCTGGGGCCACTACTGCGACGGGGTTCGCGGTCGCACCGACGGCGCCCATCCGTCGGAGCGTCTTCGGACATTCCGTGCAGGGCCGAGAGCTCGTTGTTTTCCGTGCGGGTCCGGTCAAGGCGCTGCGTCGCATCTTGGTGGTCGGCGTGATCCACGGCAACGAGACGGCCGGGCGCGCGATCGCCTTGGATCTGTTGCGCAGCGCACCTCCGGTGACCACCGAGGTCGTCGTCGTCCCGGACCTCAACCCCGACGGCTCCGCACGTGGGACCCGGCAGAACGCGGCGGCAGTCGATCTCAACCGCAACTTCGCGTATCGGTGGACGAGCCTTGGTGTACGCGGCGACCAGCAGTACTCGGGCACCGGGCCGTTGTCAGAGCCTGAGTCGCGGGCGATGGCAGCGCTGATCGGTTTTGTGCATCCGACGGTGTCGGTGTGGTTCCATCAACCGGTCGGGGTCGTCGACGAGTCCGGGGGGTCGGTGCTGGTAGAGAGGCGCTTCGCCGCCATCCTCGGCTTGCCGCTAGAGCGCATGCAGCGTTACAACGGCAGTGTCGTCAGCTGGGAGAACACCACTTACCCAGGGACCACCGCTTTCGTTGTGGAGTTGCCCTCACGCCTGAATACGTCGTTGGAGACGAAGGTCAGGCGGGCACTCCTGGACTTGGAGCGCTGACGGGGCCGCTGCCGCCGTCCCCGGTGGGCGCCATCGCCATGGGCGCTCCACGGGGACGATCAGATCACTGTGGCAAAATGCCCGATATGGACTCGGCCTCGCGGACACGACCTTTCTCGGTATTAAGCGGGGTTGGGGTAGGCGACCTGTTGGGCGCCCGGTATCGCCTGCAGGGTCTGCTCGGGCGCGGGGGAATGGCGCAGGTGTTCACCGCCGCCGATGAGGTGCTCCAGCGTCAGGTTGCCGTCAAGGTCTTCCCGTCTGAGGAACTGGGGGCGGGGCAGGTGTCTCGTGGGCAGGGTGAGGTCCGCATCCTCGCCTCGCTGAATCACCCTGGGCTGGTCACCGTCTACGACGCCGGCACACACGGGGTCGGCGTTGATGCGGCCACCTTCCTGGTGATGGAGCTGGTTCCCGGCCCGGCCCTGGCGCGGCAGCTGCAGACTCACGGCCCTCTGGATTGGGCGCAGGCCGCGGCGCTGGGTGCGCAGGTCGCACGGGCGCTGGCCTACGTGCACGGCCGCAACCTGGTCCATCGCGACGTCAAACCCGCCAACATCCTGCTCGACAAGACCATCACCGACCCGGGCCTGCCGTTGGTGGCCAAGCTGGCCGACTTTGGCATCGCGCGGATCATCGACGCGACCCGGCTCACCCTGACCGGCACCACCCTTGGCACCGCCCCCTACCTGAGCCCCGAGCAGGTCCGTGGCCAGCCTGTCGGGCCGCCCACCGACGTCTACGCCCTTGGCTTGGTGCTTCTGGAGTGCCTCACTGGCAACGTGGCCTATCCCGGCAACGCGGTCGAGTCGGCAGTGGCACGACTGCACCGGCCCCCGCATATCCCCCACGACCTCGGTGCCAGCTGGTCAGACCTGCTGGTGGCCATGACCGAGACCGATGCGGCCGCGCGGCCCAGCGCCCAACAGGTCAGCGCAACGCTAAGGGCCAACTTCGTCGGCCCAGACCAGGTCAGGCAGACCCAGCTGCGGGGATCCGCCAGTACGCAGGTCCTGCCAACCAGCGAAGCCGTAGCTCCAGCGGCGACCACGGCTTTCCCTTCGCCGTCGCGGCGCCCGCGGCGCGCCGTGCCCAGACGGGCCCTGGTCGCGGCGGTCGCCGCCGCGGTTCTGCTTGCGGGTTTGGGTGTTATGGCCTGGGGCGGAGGCTCTGGCCCGCCACCCCCACCTCCGTCCTACCCATCGGTTACCGGCCAGTTGGGCACCGACCTCAACCAGCTGCAGAAGGCGGTCCAGCCATGACGCACGTTCGGGCCTCGGCCCTGTCCGCGACGCTGGTCCTGTTGGTGGCCGCCTGCGGTTCGGCGCCTACGGCTGGGCTCACAACCACGGTGGCACCTGGGCTCCAGCAAGACGTCCTGGCGGTGACTCGAGCCGCCGCCACCGGCGACGTTCACGCCGCCGCCAAGGCTCTCACCCGGCTGCATCAGCACTTGACCGCAGCCCAACTCGCCGGCCTGGTCAGCCCCGCCCGAGCCGCCCAGATCCAGGCGTCCGCCGCCCGCGTCAGCGCGGACCTGAGGGCGATCGCCCCGCGGCCATCGACCACCTCGCCCCCAGCGAGGATTGACCATGGGGACGGTCAGGACAAGAAGCACTCGAGCAGCCAAGACAATCAGCGCACTGGCGGCAGCGGCGACTGATGCGATGCTGGGTTCCATCAGATGGTGAATATTCGTCCACGGAATAGCAAACCCGTCGTAGGACGGGGACGCAAAGTCACGGGGCCGTCAGGGCTGCCCGGGCTATCGAATAGGTGAACCCACTACGCGTAAATCCACGACGTTCGTCGGCACTCTCGTGGCCGCCGTCGTCATGTTTCTTTCTGGCCATCTTTGCCGGCGAAGGAACTGAAGATGTCCTCTCGCCTGGTCAAGCTTCAACTCAAAAGCCGCCGAACTGCGCAACGACCGTGGCGCTACCGCTGTTGAGTACGACCTCATGGTCGCTATCATTCGTACCTGCGAGAGATCATGCAGCGCACCAACGGCACCTTCAAGTTGCAGGACGTGTGGGTTCCAGGCTCTGGCGACCATGTGCTGGCTGTCCATCGCTTCGGCGCAACGGTCGACGGCCAGGAGCGGTTCTCCGACGTCGGTTCGGTCATGCATTTCAGCGATGGGCGGCAGAAGGAGCGCTGGTTTCACATCCACGACCTGAGCGCTTTCGACGAGTTCATCGCTCGCTTCTAGCGGCGAAGCGGGTTGTCCGCCGGTCCTCCACCATGGGCCGAGCCGTCCCCACCGGCGGCCACCTTGCTCTCTTCCAGGCGCATAGGCGCGGTCAGCCAGTCATGCCGCCGCCTATCGCCCACTCTGGGGCACGCATCACAGCGCCCAGATAGGGCTAGTGGCGAGGTCCGGCCAGAGCGTCGGCGGTTTCACTCACATGGCGAATTGAGTGCGTTCGGTGGGCGAGTCAAGGTCCACTTGAGTGCATGCTTATGCACGTCGTCAGGTTCATACGCCGCGCCTTTTCTTCTTGCGACGTGAGACCCGAAGCCCTGCTCGGGATGTTCCGAATGGCGCACGCGAGGTGCGTGCCGGTCCCGGGATTCCCAAAGGACGGGGCAAACGCGATAGGTCCTCGCGAGTCATGTTCGACGTGCGGCATTCACCCCACAGGCGGGTCCCCGGCTGGCCCAGCGCGTCCGGCGTGTCGACGACAGGTGGCGACCCTTGATGCGGGTCTTTCACAGAATGGCTTTGAGGATGACGCCGGGGTGGTCTGTGGTCTCCGTGGAAGGATCGAGTTCTGGGGGGACGGCCAAAAGCCACATCAGCCCGGGCCTGGGCCGGGCTGATGTGGCTTGTTGGTCCTGCCGGGTGTCGACGGCTAGTTCTGGACAACTAGTGTCAGAGCGACGACACCCGGCAGATGGGGCGGGCCCGGCGGCGGGAGGGGGGCCTCCGCCGGGTCCGTCCCGTCTTACTTCAGGCCGAGGTAGGCGTCGATGTCGACCTTGTTGCCGGTCGCGGCCGCGGTCCTCGTGCTGAGAACCGTCACCTTGATGGTGTGCGGGTTGATGCTGCCCAGGTTGGTTGCCTGCCACACGATCGTGGCGGGCTGCGGTGTCGGGGAGTACAGATCGACGGTCTGTGCAGGACCGCCGTCCACCGAGACGCTGGCCATTCCGCGGTCCGGGCCCATTGTTGAGACCCAGGCCACGGTGCTGCCGGTGAGGCCGTTGCTGTTCTGGGCGAACGCCCCGGCTGTGCTGGACTGCTGCACCGAGCCGTTGTAGGCGGTGGTGGAGTTCACACCACTCCATCCACCGTTGAAGCTGAACCCACCGGTGTTGTCGATCGCCGGGGCCGAGAAGGCCGCGGCGGCCGCGTAGGCACCGAACACACCAGAGGCGTTGCTTGCCCGCACCTGGTAGCGGTAGGTCGTGACCGTCGACTGGTTGGTCGCGCTTGGCCGCACATTGACTGTGGCCGAGGTGCCGGTGCACAGCGTGGTTGGTGTGCATCCAGCGACGTCGAAGAACGCGCCGCCATTGATCGACTGCTGCAGCTCGTAGCCGGTGGCGTTGGCGCTACCGGTCCAGCTGAGCCCAACTGGCACCGCGGTCAGTGATACCGGCCCGGATGGGACGGTCAGCGACGCGGTCGGCGCCGTCGCGGTCGGAGCAACGGCCCCGGCGTTGACCGAGAAGGTGTACGCCAGGGTCGACGAGGCGATCGCCGCGCCGTCCAGTGCCCGCACCTTGAAGGTGTAGGTGCCGTCAGCGACCCCCGGGTAGGTCGTCGGCGATGTGCAGGCACTGAAGACATCGGGTGTGCCCGACGCCGCCAGGCTGCACTGGAAGGTCCACCCGCTGGCCTGCGCCTTGTGGAAGGCGAAGGACTCGTTCGAGGTTGACGACGGGTTAGCAGGGTTGCTGGTCAGCACCGGGGCGGTCGAGTCGAGCAGGAACGTTCGGGTTGCCGAGCCCACCGGTATTCCGACGGCGTCGTTAGCGTTGACCGTGAACGTCCAGGTCCCGTCTGCGGTGGCGGGGTAGCTGATCGGTGAGGTGCAGGCCGTGAAGTCCGCCGCGGTCGGTGGCCCGACAGTCTTCGCGCAAGCGAAGGTGGCGCCGGCGATACCGGGGGCGGAGAAGGCGAACGTCGGGTTGGTGTCGGCCGAGGGGCTGGCCGGTGAGCTGCCGATGATCACGGAGCCGATGGTGTAGTTCTGGGTTGCGACCGCTGAGATGTTGCCGGCGGTGTCGATGCCGATGTAGTTCAGCGTGGTGCTTGTCGCAACCGCGATCGGGGCGGTGTACGCGGTGCTGGCCGCAGTCGGCACAGACCCGTCAGTGGTGTAGTGGATGATCGCGGCCTCGTTGGCGGTCAACGTCACCGACTGAGCGGTTGGGTAGGACCCTCCCGCTGGGGTTGCGGTGACCACGGGCGCCACGGTGTCGATGGTGAGGGTGACGTTCGCGGGGGCGCTGAGGTTGCCGGCCAGGTCGGAGCCCTGCACCGAGAAGGTGTAGGTGCCGTCGGCCTGGGCGGCGTAGGTCTGCGGCGAGCCGCAGGTGGTGTAGATGGCCACCCCGGTGCTCAGCGAGCACTTGAATGTGGTGGACGCCTTGGAGGAGGTGAAGGCGAACGAGGGGGTGTTCACCTTGGTCGGGCTCGCCGGGGACGAGCCGATGGTCACTACGGGCACCACCGTGTCAACGGTGAAACCGTACGCGGCGGCCGGGCTGACCGCCCCGGTGGCGTCAATCGCGCGGACCTTGAACGTGTACGGGCCGTCAAGAAGTGGCCCGAACGTCTGTCCTGAGGTGCAGGCGGTGAAGACGTCCGCCGTCGCCGGTGTCGTGGTCGGGACCAGCGAGCACTGGTAGGTCACGCCCGCCGTGATGGACTGGAACGCGAAGACGGGGCTGGAAACGTTGGTCGGGTTGCCTGGTTTGCCGGTCAGCGCGGGTTGCGCCGGGCCGGTCACGCCGACGTTGACCTTCCACACGTGCGCCACATTGTTCGGTGGCGCCAGCACGTTGGGGTTGTCCGAGACGTAAACGTTGCCGGCAGGGTCCAGAGTGATGCCGAACGCGTAGGCGTAGGGCTGCTGGGTTGCATCGGGGTTGACCCCCATCGCGGAGAACGCTGACACAACGCCGGTGCTGATCGTGTACTCGTTCACCGTGGTCGTGCTGCTGGCGGTGCCAGGCGGGGGCGGGGAGGACATCCACAGGTGGTCGATGCCATCGGTGGCGAAACCCTTAGGTCCGCGAGTGTTGAGCAGCAGGACTGGGGAGCAGCCGCCGGGGACGCAGGCGCCCACGTTGTACAGGGTGTCAACGCCCTTGTTGTCACCGACATACAGATCCGAGGTCGCCGGGAATGCGCCGACTGCGGGGTTGACCACGATGCCGAGCCCGAAGACCGGCACGTCACGAGTCGTCTGGGCCAGGAAGTCCACGTTCTGGGTGGTGGTGTCGAGCGCGGAGGCGTTGTTCACCCGGGCGATCTGGGTGCTGGCGCCGATCTTGCGGGTCCGGAAGCCGACGTAGAGCGCGTCGGTGAGCGGGTCGCGGGCGACCGCGTCGGCGCGCTGCACGTCCAGGCCCAGGCCGGTCCCGACCAGCCCAGCGGCGATCACCTGGGGGTTGGAAAGGGTCTCGGTGAGCGGGTCGAAGCTGAACCGCACCACGCCGACGCTCTTGGTGCCACCGTCGGCCACGTAGAGCAGGTGGCGGCCGGCGTCATAGCTGGACTGCTCGGGCTTGAGCATGCCGCCGGCGGTCGCGCCGACCTTGCAGGTGCTGATGTTCTCGTGGGTCAGCGTGAGACCGGCTGGGACGTCCATCCGGCACAGGCCGTTGAGGGAGTCCGCCGCCCACATGTGTCCGCCCAGGCTGCCTGGCAGCCAGACGCTGTTGCCCGGCAGGGTCGGGTCGGAGTAGCCGGCCGGGGCCACGTCGGTGCCGAACGCGCCACCGAACAGGGTGCCGTTGAAGGGGGTCGGTAGCGGTGGGATGTTCGCCGGGACCCCTGGGGTGCCTTGGGCGTCTGCGGGGGCGTTGGGCCCGACCCGGAAGTAGCGTCCGTTGAACGCGGTCGCCCCGGCGGTCGGGTCGTCGCCGACGTACATCGAGTGGTCCGGGCCGAAGCCGACGTCGAAGGCGAAGGAGAACTGGGACAGCGAACCGTCGGCCATCACGCCGTAATTGGCGTAGGAGTCCTGGATGTTGGTGCCGATGTGGTAACGGATGACCTGGGAGATCGTGCCGGGCGAGTCGCTGACGTAGAGAACGCTCGGGTCGGCCGGGTCGGTGCGCAACCCCATCGGGGTCAGCACCTTGATCGGGGTCTTGAGCGCGGTGCACCCACCGGGTGCGCTCTGGCAGGTCTCGGCGTTCAAGATGACCGTGATGCTGGTCTTCTGGGCCAGCACCAGGTCCGGTGCGGGATCAGCTGGCGAGCAGCCCGGGGCGCCCAGCGCGCGCGAGGCGCCGGCGCCGCCATTCAGGGAGCCGAGGTTGGACCAGCACGCGAAGGTCAGCGCGCGCATCCGTGAGGCGTCGCTGGACTTGCCGACCGACTCGACCGTCTGCAGACCCACAGGACCGTTGACCCCGGTGATCCGGAGCAGGTTGCCGTCCAAGTCATCGCTGACGTAAAGCTTGTGGTCTAGCGGGCCCAGCTGACCGTCGATCGGCTTGCGCCCGAAGGGGAAGCGGTTGGGCGCGAGCAGCTCGGACTTGGTCATCGTCTGGGTGCCCGGGTTGTAGGTCAGCCGGTAGACGCCGTTGCTGCGAGCCGCCCAGTCCGGGGTGTACACGTAGAACGTCCCGTCGGCGTTGCGGCGCGAGTCTAGCGCCGGACCACCAGCCTTACCGCCGGCGGTGATGCAGCCGCCAACCGTGGTGCGGTCCAGCACAGCCGCCGTCACCACACCCGTGGCCGGGTCTGTTGAGGCCGGGATGATCCGGCAGAACCCCGACGGCACGTCGGTGGTCCACAAGTGCCCGTAGCTCGCGGTGGCCGGGTCGGTGCCCGGGTCCATCGGACCGGTAGCCGTCCCATCGGTCGTGCCCGCCAGCCAGATGTTGCCATGGGGGTCGGTCGCCTGTTGCAGATATATCCCGCCAGTCGCCGCCGAGGCGGGCGGGGCCAGCAGCACCGCAAAGGGAGCGATCGCGGCACTAGTCGCAAGCGTCACCGAAAGCACCCGGGAAAACAACCGGCGCACCCCCGAGCGCGGCATATATGAACGGCGTGTAAACGCGTCACCCTCCGGCAACTGTTGAGATCTCATGACACCATTTCCTTCGCTAAAGTTCTTCACGGGAAAGCCCCAAGATGGACCGGGTCTACCTGACCTGGTCGATGAATGTGCTGTGCTCAGGCTCCCGCTTTGCCACGAATGACACCACGAGACCTACGGCGTAATACCCCTGAGCACGCCTAGGCGGCCCAGGTACTAGTACCGACGGAGATTGGTAGTAGCACCGACTCAGATCGTTTATGCGACCTGGTTGAATCGCGAGGAAACGTCAATGCGACTTTGGTCCTACGACCCTGCGGAATGTCTATAGCGACCTCGGTCGAACACCTTGTCGATCGCAGAGAACCGCTGGGGCGAGCCCGCGAGCCGTCGCCGGGCGGCGGGCCGTTGTGCGAATTGGTAGCACAGCGAACGAGCCACCGACCAGCTGCCGCCTTGGCATCTGCACGGGATGGATCCGTCGCGGCGCCGCAGCCGCCATCGCGTGGGTCGACCAGCACACCCCAAACGACCCCGTGTTCCCCACCAACCGGCACTGCGTCACGGGACCACAACAACCCAACTGCCCGCTCCTTGGGTTCTGGGTCAGCGGCCTGGGAGGTCGCCGAGACTCCCCTTCGCCGCGTTGGCTCCGGGAGAACCTCTGAGCTGGTGACGGGCCGCCTCGTCGTGCGACGCATCCTCGACCTGAACACCACCCAGGGGGAGACTTTGTTCAACACCCGGTGTTTGAACATGTTCTTCACCACCACCGACCCGGGCCTGGTAGACACCGTGGCAGTGGCAAGACCCACCGCGGCCACGCCATCATCGAGCGGGTCCACGCCGACCTGAAGAATTCAGCCGTGCCCTACCTGTCATCGGGGAAGTTCGCTGCGTACGCCGCCTGGCTCGGCCTGCCCGTTCGCGTTCAACCTGATCCGTGCCGCCGCGAGCACCACCAGCAACTTCTTGTTGGCCAAAGCGACTACCGCCACTATCCGCCGCAAACTGAACACCGTCCCCGCCCAGATCGCGTCCTGGGCCAGACGCCTGAAACTCCACCTGCTTGCCGGCTGGCCCTGGCAAGACGCATGGGTCGAGATGTTCACCCAGAACGTGGACCACCCCCGAACCGGCACTCCCTGACCACCCGCCGGCCACGGCACAACCAAGCACCCAAGGAACACCAAGACAGCAAGGCCGGGACCTCAGCCAAGCCCACCGACCCCACTGGTCACCGCATCAACCGACACACCACTCATGACGGTCAATCGGTTGACGCTGAAATGCATAACCATGCATGGACCTCGGGACCGGCAACCGTCCGGACATGGCGCCGAGCGGTAAGCCCGAGAGTAGGCGATGATCGGATGTTCTTGTCCCGACACGGTGTTCAGCGTGCTTGACTCTCAATTTGAGAGCATCGGCGTCTACCCAAAGTCCGGTTCATCCCACTCCCCGAGGTATCCCAACCAAGCCAGAGTCAACCAAGTGCCGCGAACGGTGAGCATTTGCCCATCCTTGACCAGCAGCAACTCCCATTTCGCTGTAGCGCACTTCGGGAACCAGCGACGGTGGGGAGCCCGTGATTGCTCAATCCGAAAGTCGCGCAAGGGAACTGGCACGTCGACCGACGAGAACCCGGAAGCGACCGTGATCGTCGCGCGGTCGGCATAGAGGGTCATGACCTGTTCGCCCGCCCATTCCGGCGGCATGAAGGTGGCTCTCCCCTGTACGAGTGCGGGTTCAAGTCGCAACTCCTCGGTGGAGTCAAGAGGCAGTCGGACATCCTCGGGGGGCTTGGCCCACTCGAAATACCGTAGGAACTCGAATGCCTTCATGACGTCCCAGATGTACGACAAGGCTCCGCGCCAACTCGTACGTCGCTGGACGGTCCATGGACTGACATTTCGCACCGTCGAGCGGTTCAGTGCCGCGCTCCTCATGTATCCATCACACGGGAAGACTAAGTCTGAAGCGTCGCAGCTGCGATCGTCCGGACATCAGCGTAAGACGTTTAAGTCAAGCCTTTGGTCGGTGCCTCGCCCGTCGTCAGTCCCTGCATAGCGGTAATGGGGTTGATCCCAACAGCGCGTAATCGGGTTGGTTTGACGACGGGCGGGGCTGCCCATGATGT
>JBBRZQ010000083.1:0-19455 GCA_038236535.1 Actinomycetales bacterium | reverse complement strand
TGGTCAGTCCCCTTCAGCGAGCAACCGAGACCCTTCGCCGCTCGCGGATCGAGGTAGCCAGGGTTCAGGTGCTCCCGGAGCTGGTCGAATGGGACTATGGCGACTACGAAGGGCTCACGACCGAACAGATCCGTCGCATGGCGCCCGACTGGACGATCTGGACCGCCACGGTGCCCGGCGGCGAATCGGCCGCCGAGGTCGGCAGGCGGGCCGAGTTGGCCATCGCCATGGCCCTTGACGAGGACGGCGACGTGGCGATCTTCGCCCATGGTCACCTGCTTCGTGCGCTCACCGCTCGCTGGCTGGGCCTGGACGTGTCGTCCGGGCGGCACTTTGCACTTGACACGGCAACCGTGTCAATCCTCGGGTACGAACGCGATACCCCAGTCATCCTGCAATGGAACCAAGCCGATCACCCCGGGAACCTCGACCCGGCAGCTAACCATTCTCCGGCCTGACACAACTCAACTGGAGCCGCGCTGAGGATCCCGGTCACCTTCTCTCTCCTTTGCCTTCGGCTCGACTGCAGGTTGCTCCTTGCGGGTCTTGGTGTGCCGCAGAGATTGAGCACGTCCCCGGTTCCCGCGCCCCAGACGTCGGGCGGCACCGGTGGTGGTCACCGGGACCTCGTGGAAGCCGACTGATGCGCGGCCACGGCCGTCGAGTGTCTTTGAGCGCGGACCCCAGACGGGGCCACTTGTCTGACAGTAGGAGGCGGCGGTTCCGGCTGGTTTTCGGTGGGGTTCAGGTCCGCGACGTGGATCAGCCTGAGCTCGGTCACCCCCTCGTCTTTGACCCTGCTCGGGAGCGCGTCGGCGGCGTCGGATCTACCGCCGGCGGCGCCTTCCAGCTCAGTGGCCACTTGTGACCGGATGGGCTCCTTCACCAAGCCCTCTCCCCCGGCTTCGCGCACCGGTTCCACCCACCGTGCATGCGCCATCGGGGCTTCGGCTGTGGCTGGTGAGTGGTTGACGAGAGCGCTCTGCGGGGTGACGCCGGAGTTGTCGACGACAAACTCCAGGACTGCGCTGGCCCGATCGCTGGTGGCGCTGGTCCCGGCAATGGCCATGGCTGTGTCGACCTGGTCCAGGATGCTGTGCGCGGTGGCCAGGACTCGCTTGCCTGTTGTCTCCAGGACGGTGGCGGGGTCGTTGCGGCCGATCCACCCCGCCACGTAGGGGAACGTGTAGTCGTCGGAGTCGATGCCGTGGACGGATGCGACGAGGTACGCCACGGATTCTGCTTCTACCTCGGCATCGCCGCGGCATCGGCTGGTCTGTCCGTCGACGAACCCAGCAGGGTCGTGCATGAGGACGTGGGCCAGTTCGTGGACCAGTGTGGTGACCGCGTGTGCGTCGTCAAAGTCGCTACGCACAGTCACCGTTTGGCTCTGGAAGTTGGTCACGCCGTCGGGTCCGCCCGGTCCGTGCAATGGCGACGTGCTCAGGTCAAACCCGGCGGCCTTGACCTGGGCGGCCAGCGCGGCCCATAGTCCTTCGGGTGCCTGCCCGCGGGTCAGCTGCGGGCGTGGTGGCTCGGCCAGCGGCTCGCCGTCGGTCTGGCTGATGTCGAACACGTGGACAGGGCGGAAAGCCACCACCCGGCGAGCTGGCTTGTCACTGTCGATTTCTGGACTCGTTTGGTCCGACTTTGACGCGGTCGACCCTGTCGCCTCAAGCTCCCTGGGTGCCGACCTGCGCACGACCGGAGCGAGGATGGCGATGCCGGTCTCCCCTTTGCGGACCTGCCGGCCCATCTGCGCCCACAGCTTGTACCCGGCCACCTTGGTGGCGTCCGGATTCTGTAGCTGGATCAGCATGGTGTTGCCCCAGCTGTAGCTGTGGAACCGGCCGGCGCTGCGCAGCCACGCCGCCCACTGCTCGCCGGCGGTGATTGCCTGGACCTGCTCAGCCAGTCGTTCCTGCAGAGCGACCAACTTTTCCTCCCGAACCCGAGCCGCCTGGGCTCGCTCGGCATCGTTTGCGGGGCGTTTGTATGCCATCGCTGACCTCACCCGGTCCCGCCGGCGCCGCTGCCGGCAGCGGCTATCTGAGCGGCCAGAGCCGCAACTTCTTCCTCCCGGCCGCTGATCTGGTCTTGCTGGGCGCCCACCATGAGGACGAGGTCACCCAACGTCACCGGTGTCCCGGCAATGAGCATGTCGTTCATCGTCAATCTCCTTCTTCCGATTCGTGACTCACGGGCCATAGGGGTCCTGCAGGACTTCCCCGGTCCTGGTGTCGATGGTGCAACCGTTGACGAGCACGAGCGGAGGGCGTATCTGGCCTGGAGGTCCTGTCGCGCCCGGGTCGACGTCCGGGGCGGTGTCTTGGTTGAACAGCTCGCTGCGGTTCTGGGTGGCCTGCTCGGATCGGAACTCGCGGTGACGGCCGGCGGCCGGCCAGTCGTCGTGTTTGGCTGGGCCGCAGCAGGTCCCCATCCGGGAGGCAACCCGGTCCAGGAAAGCCGGCAGTGCGTAGCGGTGCCATTCCTCGAGGGCGTCGCCGGCCAGCGCGTATCCGGCGGTTCGGCGTAGGTCGGCGATCACTGGCAGCTCGTGGGCGATGTGGGGGTGTGCCGGCCAGCAGGAGGGGATGAATTGGTCCGGTGCCCAGATGTATTCGTGGTTGATCCAGCCGGCCACCTGATCGAGCCAGACCCACACCTGGGTGCGCAGTGCCGGCGGGCAGCTGGGCGGGTCCCAGGGGCGAGGCAAGCCCGAGAGCTTGCCCAGGGCGCGTTTCTGGTCGTCGGTACCGGACCGGGCCAGGTCCAGCTCGCTGTAGGCATGGCGGACCAGCGGCCCCGGCGGGGGGAACTCGCTCGTGATGGTGACCATCAGCGATGGCGGGGCGAGTTGTGGCTGCCGGGTGCGGCGGTGGCGTGCAGGTCCATCTGCTGGGCTACGGCTACGGCGGCAGTGGTTCGCACGGCGGGGCTGATGGCATTCCCGCGTGCGTGGCTCACCCGTTCCCGGGCTGCGCTCTGGTCTGCCAGCAGGCGTTTTCCGGTCTTCCCGTCGATGCAGCGGTGCAGTTTCGCGATCAGGGGCCTGGCGTTCTCGGCGATCACCAACGCTTTGCCCTCGGGCAGCTGGCGGATCTCCTCAGGGCGAAGGATTGGGGTGTCCTCCCCTGCCGTGGTTCGCCCTGAGCCGCCACGCCCGGTGTTGTAGCTGGTTCGGGTGAGCCTGGTAGTGCCGACCAGGTCGGAGATCTCGCGGTAGAAGTGTCCGTCTTTGCCGCCGCCGAATACGACGATGTTGTTGGTCAGCCCGAACAGGGTCCTGGCTTCGTCTTCGCCGTAGCAGATCACCAGCTGGCGCCATGTCTGCGCGGCGTAGATGAAGGAGATTCCCAGGGCCCGCTCGTTGGCCATCCGGGTTCGCAGAGTGGGCAGCGGCGTGGTGGACGGCAGCTCGTCCAGGCAGGCCAGGAATGAGGGGCAAAGTCTCCCCCATGGGGACTGGTTCGCCAATCCCAGCGCTGTGTCGAGCACGTGCTCGGCCAGCGCCGTCATCAGTGGTGAGGCGGAGGCGTAGGGGTCGTCCCGGCCCAGCATGTAGATGGTGCCGCCGCGGGTGATCAGGTCGGTGATGTCGGTGGCGGGTCGGCCGGGTCCGGGCACGCAGCGGCGCCTGATCGGCTCCTGGAAGAACAGGCTCATCGCTTGTTGCACCGTGGTGGCGGTGTTCCCGGCGGTCCGGTCGTCGCCGTGCAGGGCGCCCCGCAGCAGTCCGTGCCAGAACTGCGCCGCGTGCGGGTGGGTCCGCAGGATCTCCTCGGGCGCGGTGGCGCCGGCGGGGTTGGCCACCCATTCCAGGACGTGGTCCAGGGTGCGCCCGGTCAGGGCCGCGGCGTGGAAGAACGCCTGCAGCACCTTGGCGCCCTCGGCGGCGTAGAAGCGGGCTGCGTCGTCGCCGGTTCCCCCGGCGACCGCGCCCTTGACGGTGCCGGCGGTGAACGCCTTGGCGCGGCGTTCGGCCACCATCGAGTCCACGCACCCGGACACCGGATCCCAGACCAGCTCGGGCACGCCGGGGGCCATCCCGAACGGGTCCAGGACCGCCACCGGACGCCCGTTGCTGGAGCGGTGGTCCAGGGTCAGTAGGAGGTCGTCGAGCTTTGTCAGCGTCACCAGTGCCGCACCGGGGGCGGCCAGTAGCGCGGGAGTGAGCAGATCCAGGGTCTTGCCGCACCCCTGCGGACCGTAGATTCCGGTGGTCCGGTCGAAGGGCACCCACAGCTGGCCGCCGTGGGGTGCGTGGCAGCGGCCGAGCTGCCAGCCCACCTGTGTGGGATCGAACCTGCTCACCGCTGGTCTCCGATCGCGGGCGCCTTCGCGTACAGGTCGGGGCGAATCACTGCGCGGTTGCGGCGCATTCGAGAGAGGCCGAGCACCTTCTCGACCTCGCCCCGACCAGCGAGTCCCTCGCGCATCCCGGGACCCCAGGTGCGCCACCACGCGCGAAGGATAAGGAGGCTGAAGATCAGCCAGACAAGCTCGACCAGGGTCACCAGCAGGTAGACGATGCCGGTCGAGGGCAGGACGGACGTGATCGTCTGAGCGAGCCCGGACGACGGATGTCCAGCAAGGAGTCCCCCGACGCTCGCCGCCAGGGCAGCCCCGGTCTTGGGCCAGACCCATCCCCCGCCGGTCAGCCAGGACGCAGCGCCCCGGCTGGCAGGCAGCAGCATCGCGGCCACGCTCACCCACCCGAGCACCGCCGCCGTTGGGAACTCCCAGGTCAGTGGCATCGTGTCGCGGCGCTGTCGTCTGATGCTGCTCATATCCGGGTAAGCACAGCCAGGGTGTCTTGGTGGACATCGTTGTCCGGTCAACAGGTCCTGGGTGCTCTCGCCCGCTCGCGCGGACCGGAACGGGGTCAGCCCATGCGTCGAACGGACACGATCTGCGCAGCCCACTGGGCGGCTGGCGTCATCTGGACTACTTCGCCGGTGCGTGGTGCCGCCACGATGTAGATGACGGCGCCTACGCGACCGGCGACCATGCCCACGTGCCCGGGGTTTGTCGCTGTGCCATCGGATCCGGCGAGGAAGACGAGGTCACCCGACCTGGCGCCGGCCAGGGGCACGGGGGTGCCGACGTTGACCTGCGCGAATGTGGTGCGTGGGATCGCGACCCCTGCGGAGGCCCAGCCAGCCTGCACCAGCGATGAGCAGTCCCAGGAGTCTGGCCCGTTGGACCCCCACACGTAGGGCTTACCGAGCTGGGCCAGGGCGAAGCGGGCGGCCTGGTCCCCGGCGGTCGACCCGAAAAACGCCATACCTGCTGGGATCGCGCCTGACCCGCCCCCCGGCCCGGTGCCGACGACACCGCAGGGGTCCGGTGGGGCCGATGGCAAAGGGGCCGGGCCAGCGGTCTGCGCTGTCGTGGTCGTTGCGGCTGCTCGGGGCCATAGCTGCGCGGTCAGCGATACCGCCAGAGGTTGCCACTTCGCATATGCCCCGCGCAGGTCGGCGCGCGGCATCTGCACGGTGGCAGCGACGTCGGTCAGCGGCCGGGTCGCCCACCCGTCGACGGTGACCAGCCGGTCCAGGAAGGCGCTGGTGGCTCGGGCCGGGTTGGCTGCCACCGGGGCCGTGTAGAACCGAACCCGCTGCTGGAACAGGCCCAGGGAGTCGGCGTCCTTGAATACCAGGTAGTTGTGGAACATCGACTCCGTTGCCACGGTGGCCAGCGCCACGGTCGCGGCATAGGCGGGAAGCCCCCGCCGGGCAGTGACTGCCACCACGGTTTGCGCGTTGCCCATCTGCTCGGCGTCCAGCTTCACGTTGCCAACTGACTGGGCGGTCCCGCCCGGCCCGCACAGTGCACGCGGGGACGAGCCGGCCGCCGCGCCGGCGATCATCAACGGAAGCAGCAGGAGCACAATCGTTGCGACCAACAGGACGCCGGCCACCCCGGCCGCAGCCCCGATCTTGGCGTTCAAGAGTGCTATGCCCTTGCCAGTGCGTCATTTGTCCAGGTCAGCGCCTCCTCGGCCGGCGTTCGCACGACCTGAACCTTGTACTCCTGGTCGCCGACCATCCACAGCGCGCGACCTCTCCCACCCATCGCCCACCCGGTGATCAGGTCTTGGGCCATCGGCCGCAATCCCAACAGCTCACCGAGCTCGGCAGCGACAGCCTCGTCCTGCCCGTGCAGGACCTTGATGTCCCCCAGGTGCAGTAGATCCTTGGCGATGGCCACGGCTTGTGACCCAGCCGCGCCAGCCGTCATGGGGTCGGACGGTTTGTGGTAGATGACCATCTGAATGTCGCCGTCGCGCCGGGAGAACCGTAAGTCGGCGTCCAGGGACTTGACCGCCTCCAGCCCTAGGCGCATCTGCTTCCAGGTCTCGTCGCGCACCACGATGCGCAGGTCGCCCGGTTCGGCCATCTCGCGTTGGGCCCGGCCCCAGGAGTTCAGGCAGGTCAATGCGATCCCCATCGCCTCATCGCCCAACGGCTCCAACCGGGACAAGGACAGTGACTGTATGGGGGCGCGCCAGTCCACGTCGATGGTGGTGTGGTCATCGAACAGGCCCTGCAGGTAACCCTGCACCAGCTGGCCCAGTGCGTCGCGCATGAGGCGTGTCGAGTCAAGGAAGTGCTGACGGCCCGAGTACCGGCACGCCTGGATGAGGTCCGCGCTGGGCTCGTCCAGAGCGTGCCAGAGCGCGGGAATGGTGACCTCGCGCAGCACCGTGTTGCCATGGGTGTACCCGGTCAGGGTGCGCAACGCGGCAGCGACAGCCTTCTCGTCGCTTGGAGTGAACGGGACCCGCTGCTCGGAGATCTTCTGCGACCCGACCAGCCCGCGGATCAGGACCAGCCACCGGGAGAACACGATCGCGGACCGGCGTTGCGCCTCGGGCCCGTCCAAGTCGGCCCACCCGCGGCCCAGCGGGCCGAAGGCCAGCGGGTTGACCCGCGCTGGCAGGCCGTGACCGATCGCGAAGGGCTCCACCCCCAGTGCTCGACAAATGGGCTCGTACTCGTCCTTGGGGTCGCCCAAGACCAGGGTGCGGTATCCGAAGTCCATCATCCGCAGGCAGAAGCACTTGCCGGTGGCCGACTTGCCCCGCCCGGGCTTGCCGAAGATGAAGACGTTGGGGTTGGTGGTGGCGATGTCGTCTCGTAGTACCCACCCTGCCGGGTCGCAGTAGAACGAGCCGCCCGATAGCTGGTCGATACCCATCTGGGCGCCGGTCGGTGGCAGCCCCGGTGCCGCGATCAGTGGCCAGAACACCGGCGTCTGCTCCGAGGTCATCCGCCACATGGACAAGGGCGCCTGCGAGGCCGCCCACCCGGCCCAGGGCTTCCTCGGTCCCCTAGCAGAGACCAGCCTCGGGAACAGGTTTCGCTCCGCGGCTACCGCCTCGGCACTCTCGCGCATCGGCAGGTCCAGGCCGAACTCGGACAGCAACTGGGAGACCCCGCGCCCGGCCCGCCGGCGCCCCGCCACCTGGCGCATCAGCGCCACCCCCGGGCCCGTGGCAGTCCGACACCCAGGGGGATCGCCGCCGCGGCGAACCCCGAGTCCTGGGCAAGGTCGAGCCGCAACGGGATAAACCCCGGAATGCGGATCGAGGCATCCAGGCGCCGGCCAAACTCGCTGACCGCCCACGTATTCGGCACCGTGACGGTCGCGGCAGCGCAGGGACGGACCAGCGCCCGGCCCTTGGCAAGCTTCTCGTCCAGGCCCAGCGCCCGGGTCTGCGCCCGGCGCTGTTTGGCACGGGTCAGTCGCCCGGTGGCCCTGCGCAGCTCACTGCCGGTGATCGCTGACATCTCGGCCCGCTGACTGAGCCGGTCCGCTTTGGCCTGGCCGATTGCCGGGAAGAACACCGTCAGGCACCGGCGCTCCCCCGGGGTGGTGGGCGCCAGGACCGGCGCCAGAGCTCCCAGGAGGGCTCCCCGCTCGGGCAGCAGGATGGTGTCGGTCACTGAGGACCAGGCGTCGTGGTTGTAGTGCCGCATCTCGCACGTGGCCTGGGTCGGGCCAGCCGCTGCCAGTGGGATTCCCAAGGCCACGCCCGAGTTTTGTTGTGCGGCAACCTCGGCAGCGATCAGGCCCGCGCGCTCTGACGGGGCGAAGCCGGTGCGGATGGCGACCGCCAGGGCGGGTGAGTCCAGCCAGGTCACGTCCGTGCAACCCATCCCGGCCCGCAGCCGGGACTCGACCTCCGCCATGGCCCCGTGCAGCACGCGGGCGCGGCCATCGATGCCACCGCCGGCTTCCTTGGCCGGCTTGGCTATCCGGTCCTCGCCTATGACGATTGTGACGAACGCCTCGGTTCGCACCGACGCTGGAGTCAGCATCGCAGCGAGCAGGTCATTGACCTCCCGTGCCAGCGCCGGACCACCAGTTCGCCGGTGGGTGTTCGCCCAGGCCGCCCGCTCCGCTCCGTCATCGGGAACGGTGCGGACCTGGATGGCCAGCAGGTCGATGAGTTCGGTGCGCGAGGCGATCTCTTGCAGCTCTGCCAGCCCGGCGCCCATCCGGTTGCGGTCGCCGGGCTCGGCCAAGCCGATCCCGGGATGGATGATCCGTGCGACGGCCGCCCAGGTGCGCGCTGAGTGGTTCTGAACGACCGCAACCCTGACCATCGCCAGGCCCACTGGCGGTCCGTCGTGAATCTGGATCCCGGCCAGAACACCCGGCAGGTCCGCCTGGTCCAGGTCTCCGGCGATTCCTGCGACAGCCTTCGACTGCCATCTGGTCCATCCCATGACGCCTCCCAAACCGTGAAGTACCAGTGCGATGGCCCACCCTGTGGCCGAGCGTCCCCGGACGGGCACGGTCACCAAAGCCACAAGCAGCGCCCACACCGGTACCCACACCGCGAGGACCAGCCACCGCCCGCCGTTCATGGCCGCCAGGCCCGGTAGTGCCGCGACCAGGACCAGCGCCAGGTGCGGGCCGGACATGCCGAAGAACCATCCAGTGCGGTCCCGGGCGTAGTCGCCATACTCCATGGCGCTCATGTGCGGTTGCATTGGTCTTGCTGGCGATGCGCTCGTGGAGCGAAGGCGGTGGCAGGAAGGTTCATACCCTGTTAAGCACCAAGGAGTCCATCTCGCGGACACCGGCTCCGCTGTAGAACTGCCCGACTGTCAGTGCAGATCAGACGGGGACGACGGGGATCGCCTCTGCAGCACCGGCGGCCCCGCCAGCGGCTCCTGCTCCCGATCCGGCACCTTCGCCGGCTGCCCCCGGGGGACCCTGGGATCCGCCGGCCGGCACCGGCATCTGGGATGGTTGTAGTGGTGGCGGTTGCATCGGTGGCGGCGGCGCTGCCGGTATGCCGTCTCCGCCGTCAGCGGCCCCTTGGCCGCCGGTGGTCGGCGACTGCTCGTCGGCGCCCTGCCCGCCACTATCCCCGTTCTGGGAGCCGGCCCCATACCCACCCGAGCTGCTACCGCTTTGGCCGAAGTAAGGGGCCTGGTGCCCAACCCCCGCGGCACCCAGAACGTCGGCACCGATGTTGGACGAGCCGGAAACTCCCGCCGCCATCGTGTTGCCGGCCGTGGTCAAGCCGCCACCGAGACTGTTCATCGACTGAGCGAACCGGCCCTGCGTCTGGGAGTCAGCGTCCGACTCCCCCATCGAGCGGCCACCGGCGTCCTGTGCCGTCCCGGCCGAGCTCCCCGAGTCGGCGCCGCCGCCCTTGCCGCCGATCAGGGACGCGACGCCCCCAGAGGCGGCAAATGAAGACCGCACCGCGGCACCCGAGGAAGTGCCAGGGTCCACAAACGCCAGCATCCGGAACACGATCAACGGGCACACTGCACCAATCAGGATCAGCATGCAGGACACCAGCGCCATACCGACCGCGGCCGCATTCTTGTCGCCGCTACCGGCGACCACCCCCTCGCTGATCTTGACGCCGATGCCCAACACCAGCGCAGCCAGTGGCGAGATCAGCGAGGCGGAGATGAACCAGCGTAGCGACTTCCAGAACCAGGTGCGTCCAATCTCACTGGTCAACCCGGCCGCAGAGATCGCTGACGTCGTGGTCAAGATCATCAGCGCAGCACACCGAGCCAGCTGGATGAACACGTACCCCAGCGCGGCGGGCAGGACAACCAGCAAACCCGTGACACCCAAGACCGTTGCCGCGACGGTGTCGGTGACCTCTCGAGGTCCGCTGAACGAGGTGGCGACGGCCGCGAACGAGTCGACGTTCATCAACGCCCTCAGCAAGGCCTTGGTCAGGCCCGCCGACGCCGCCATGATCGCCGAGGCCGCAGCCAGTCCCACGGTCCATACGGCGCCGAACTGGGCGGTGCCGATCAAGACCCTGGCCAGGGACTGGCCATCCCTCTTCCAGGCGATCGCGCCCAGTTGCAGCAGCACCATCAACACCGCCACGAAGGCACCAATGCCGAACGTGTACGGCAGGATCGCGCGCAGCGGCCCATTGGTGGACAGGTCCGGGTCGCTGAAGGCGTCAATGATCCGGAACGCAACCGCCAGCGCCCACATGGCCGCCGACCACAACGCGACCATGGCGCCCTTCCACCCGTCTGCCGTGGCCACGGCGGCCGCGTCGCCGAGCCACTGCATCGGGCTGAAGTCGCCCAGATCGATGCCGAACGTGGGGACGGCGGCCATCACTGTGACTGCTTGCGCTGTCCGGCTAACCACTGCGGAGCTCCTTGTATCCGGCGTCGATGGCCGCGTCCGTACCCGGCCAGATGGACGGCGGTGGGGCCGGTTCCGCGCCGGGCCCGATCACCCAGCGGTTGCCCTGCCAGGCCATCCGCTGGCAGTCGGCGACGGCCACCCGCGCGGTCCGCGCCAGCGTCGCATCGACCTCGAAGTCCACGCAGGCCACCACCCAGTCGGGTCCGTCGGTGGCCTTGACCAAACCCATCAGGGGTGTGGCGCTCAGGGCAAGGTCGGGGGCCTTCCCGGCGGAAAGGCCCGCGGCACTCAGGAAGTCCGCCATGGCCTTGACCCCTGACCAGGTCGCGGCGGTGGGCCCGCCGGGGGCCGCCCATTTGTCGATGACGGCGCGTGCCCCACCCAGACTGGTGGAGTCCAGCGCGGCCTTGTCGATCGCGGCGAGCTGAGCCAGCGCTCCCGCCGGGGTGTGCGCGAAACCTGTCAGTACACCTGCCGGGCCGGCCGTGGTGCTTGGCGGCAGGACGATAGACCCGGGGTCCCGGGTCGACAAGACAGATGGCTGTGCGTCGGACGCCGAGCCCGGGCGCATCGGACGCGCGGCCAGATCGTCTCGTCGGGCCGTATCCAGGTCAGCGGGACGGCGGGGCCCGGCGACCCCTGCCTCGGTCGGGGCCTTGGAGGCCGTCTTGCCAGCCACAGGTATTGGGTCGATGGAGTAGTAGACCGCCAGGCCCAGGCCAACCAGGAGCAGTATTCCCGCCAGAGCGCCGACGATCAGCAGGACCACCACCTTCTCCCTGCCCCACACCCCCACCGGGGCGGCGCTGTGGTTGCGGTTGCCGGTGATCATCAGCAGCCAGAGCCGACGATGCCGTTGATGACGCCGAGGATGGTCACGAACAAGATGGCGCACACCACCACGACGGCCAGCCCCATCGCCCCGGCCCGCGAGGCGTGAGGTGCGCTGAACAGCCGGCCAACCAGGATGCCGGCAAGAGAAACCAGAGCGCCCAGTGCGAGAAGCCCGATGACTGCCCATTTGACCCATCCCACGAGCTGGTCCTGGTACTGCTGCATCCCGGGGGGTGCCTGCGGACACACACCCGAGACCAAGGTCACCATTGCGCGGTCAGCCAGTGCTGTGATCATTTCCAGAGTCCATTTCGTCAGGGGTCGGTTGCCGCGGGTGAGATTGATGGGTCGCCGGCGGCGTTTGCGGATGGGCGGTCAGAATGTGGGCGAGGATCTGCCGCCCGGCCTCCAGAACCGGCTTGGGCAGCTGGGCGCAAGTGATTCCGGCGACCTCCAAGTGCCGATCGCTGAGGACCATCACCACCCGCCCGGCGGCCTCCGCGGCCAGAAGCAGCGGGCCCGCCGTTGCGTGCACCGATCGGTCCCATCGGCGGGACCCGCGCACCGCCACGACCGCTCCGGGCGGGCAGGTTGCCAATGCGAACTCGAGCTGGCGAAGCGCCGGGATCGCGGCGCGAGCCACCAGGACGACGGCCGCCGAGCTGCTCGCCTGCGCGAGCCAGGACTCGCCGGACAGGACGTCGGCGGCACCCCACCCGGCGTCCACCACCGTGAACTCGACCTGCGCCCTGGGGCCATCTGATGGGGCCGGGACGTCGGCGGCTGATGCCAGCACTTCGGCGACACGGTCGATGGGCAACCGTGCGCGTCTGCCGTGGCGCCAACCGCTGGCATCGACGCCGAGCTCGGCGTCGACCGCGGTCAGCAAGCCCGAGCGTTCCGCACTGGCACAGTCGAGCAGCCGTGCCGACCGACCAGATTCGCCGGCAGCCTGCGCGACCGCCAGGGCAAGAGTGGACGCCCCGGCACCGCCATGGCATCCCACCACCATGACCACTCGGCCGCTCAGTTGCGCCCTTCCGGGCTGACACTGGGGCGAGCGAACTGGCGTCATCCCGTGTCCGCTGCCGGTGCGGAACTCGCCTGACCAGGCCGCCCGCAACGCAGCCTGAAGCTCGGCGACGGTAACCGGCGTGGCTGTGATGCTCATACCGGCTCCACCCGGCAGGGCGGCCCGAGTGCCGCGATCACATCGAGCAATTGCGCGACCTGCTCTGCCAATAGCTCGGACCGAGCCGGGTAGTTCACTTCACACTTCACGTCCACCGCGGTGCCCTCTCTGGTTTGGACCTCGAGCTCCTGCTCCAACCTGCGTAAGCAACCGGCGCCTATACCCGTGGACAGTCCCCGACCGGTCCAGCTCCTACGCGCAGTCACGCAGGTATGCCTGGCGCGCGTCCGCCAGAGACTTCACCGCGCGATCGCGACTTCGCCGCACCGTCTTCGCATTCACCCCATGACGCGTCGCGACGGCACTGATCTCTGCCGCTGAGTTCAGCCCACGAACCTTGCCGGCCACCTCAAGGCCGGCCAGCTCCAGCAGAATCGCGGCGTCATGATCGGTGACCACGCCGTTGACGGTGGCCCACTTCAGGACCGCCGCCAGGGTGAGTTCGTCCCCCCACCCGGCAAGGTGGTCAGCTTCCACCAGTCGCCTCAAGTCGCCGGTGGCGACCCCATCCGCGGTAGTGTCCACCAAGATCACCACGACTCCCCGGCTGCATCTGCGGGTATCCACACCGAGATCCCGCAGCACGGCGCGCCTAGCATCCAACAGGATGTTCTGGGCGATCGCCCGCCGGCGCCGCCGCCAAGGAAACTCCCGGATCTGCAGCCACACCTGCCCGGCAACCATCTGATCAATGTCCTCCGACAAGTTCCTCAGCTGCCCCGCAAGATTCGCCGCCCCGTTAGCCAACAACAGGGCCACGGCATGCGCCGCGTCCTGGTCGTTGCCCCTGTCCACCGCGCCGAGGCGAACCAACGCGGCCAAAAGCACATCCGCGCGCCCCGGATGAGCAATGTCCGCCGCGATAGCCACCAACTCCTGTAACCCCTCCACCGATGCCAGAACCGGCTCGGCGGTAACCCATGACGTCCAACGACCAGAGCGGTCGACGCGCTCGACCAACGTCGGCCAGGTCATCCCCATGTGCTGCATCGGAGACATCGTGGAAGTCCTTCCGGAAGAGAGCCCTTTTCAGGTCTCACCATCCGAAAAGCACGTCACCGGATCCGTGCCCACTCCTGCCTCGATACCGCGTGCCCCCGAGGGGGCACGCACTCCGACCTGCGAAGACGCAACTGGATACAGATCTGGGGAGAACACACGGTCATCGTGGGCACGCACGCTCGTGCCCCCACCCCCGCACGACGACCAGAAGACTTGAGCTGCCCACATTGGGAGCCAGCCGCAGCATGCGTGTCGCATAACGCCCCGGTCCCGGGATCATCACCGAACCAGTCAAACGGGAATCTGTTCACCTTCTCGCTTAACGTCCAAACGGAGGTTTCCCACATGGTGCCTTCGAACTTGGAGCCGAGACCTGGTCGGCCTGGGCCAGGAAGCCTGCCGCGCGACGCCGCTTCCGACCCCCGGACGCCGTTGGCTCACGGGGCACGGGGAGATGCCCGCCAGCTGACAGATCGGGTCCTGGGAACCGGCGGCGGCGGCGCTTCCCGGACGTACACTCGGTCAATCACGTAGCGCCCTGAGATGCGCTGGTGTGCTTTCCCGCACTGCAGTGAGCAGCCGGCCACCGAGCTGCTCCTGGCCGTGCAGCTTGGAGGCATTGGCCACGTAGCTTGTCGCCACGTCAGCCAGCGCCACGGCCACCCCGATGTCCTCATCTGACCACTGACGTGGCTCGCGCGAGTAGATGTTGAGAGCACCGAGGAAGTCCTGCAGGCCCCAGAAGACCGCGTCGGTCCAGAGGCTGAGGTGCGTCACCTTCGCGGTGAGGGTGCGGCGGTCCTTCGACAGCCTCGTCGGCACGGGGTCCAGCTCTGGCGCTGCGCGTCGTAGAAGGCCAGGGTCGCGCTCTTCCCGCGGGGCACCGGCGTGCTCCTGCGGCGGGTGAGGGTCGCGCTGGCCTTGCCGAGCGTTGCCCCGCCGGACAGCGAGATCTCGACCGGCGCTGTCGAGTGCAGATGGGCTTCGGGTCGGGTCGGGCAGAGGTCCTGGGGACCTGTCCACCAGCGCCGGATTTGCCCTCCTGGCAACGGGCCGCTGGCGGGGCCCGGTTGCCGGAACGGAAGGGCGAGTGGTCGTCGGCTAGTTCCATCTATGGCGTCTACGAGCCCCTGACCGACGGGTGAAAGATCGTCTACCGCTACGACGCCCCTTGAGCCGAATCACGGTGCAGTCAGCTCCCGTTGTGGACCTGGCAGCCATGTTTGGCTGGTGCGGGACCGTGTGACGTGCGTCTCATTTGGCTTTGGCTTTGCGGGTGACTGTCGCCCATTTCGCTCAAGGTTCCACGTCAGCACCGTCGGGTAGCCGTAGTGCGAGCGCACGGCGGGTTTGCCTGTGCGCGAAGCCGTTGATGACCACATCGAGCACGCGGACGCCCACTCCATGGGGCGAGCCTAGGCCTTCTGGGGGTGCTTGACGTCGCAGCTGGATGCCCCTCCGGGCGGTTTGACCCGAGGACGCATGTGACAACTCCCTTGGATGGCAACGGTTTGCCACTTCTCTGTATCCGTTGACTCTGCGTGAAGAACACCACTAAATTCTGCGCGGCAGGCGCAGATGCCTGGGAGTTCGTCGAAGCGCGACGTGGGGGAAGAATGACCAGAAACAGCAGGATCGTCGTATTGTTCGCAGCCGTCCTGTTGCTGGGCAACGTGGCCTCACCCATCCGCGCCTTCGCGGCTGGGCCGCAGCAAGGCTCGGGAGCATACCTTCAGGGATGGCCGCAAGGACCTGGACTCCCTCGACCAGATGGGCACCACGGACCCTCCAAGCCCGGCACCGTGCGCGTCTCCATATCGACGCCGGCGGGGGTGCCCGCCGGAGTGGATATTTCGGGCAAGACTCACCATGTTGTTGCAAAGGGCCCGGCTGGCACATCGGTGACGGCGTCACTGATCCTCGCTTCAGGCGAGTATGAGGTCAGCCCGCAGGCTGTCACCTTCGGTGGGCGCCTTTATGCCGGTCGGGCTACGCGTTCGGAGATTGAGGTTCGGGGTGGCGCCACAGTCGATCTGAACGTCAAATACGTTGCTGTCACGACCGCCCAGGACTTGCACGCCACGGCGGTGGGTGAAACAAGCCTCTCCTTGTCGTGGGCGGCACCGAAGGGTTCGAAGTTCTCGCTACGTCGCACGCTCGGGGCCAAACCAGCCGCACGTCTGACAATGGGGGTTGGCGTGCCGACGTCCGGTATGTCTGCCGTGGATCACGGTTTGAAGCCGGGAACGCAGTACGCCTATTCACTGTTCACGCTCATCAAGGACAAGTGGACCGGACCGATCGTTGTCGTGGCCGGCACTTCCGCTCCTGCTGGGTCGAGCGAGGCTGCCTACATTGCCTCGTCCACAACATTGCTTGCCAAATCCGGCGACATCGCTGCCGAGGCCACCAACGGTACGGGTGTGCAGGTGTCGTTCGGCACTCAAGTGCCCACTCGGCTGTTGGGCTCAGCGGTTGTTCTGCCCGTGTCGACGATCCTGCCGGGCGGCTTCCTGGGGATTGTGACCGGCATTTCGGACGATGGGCGAAGCCTCACGCTTGTAGCAGGTGGTTTGAGTGATGCCTTCGACTACTACGACGTAGCTGTTGCGGACTTCTCGAGTGAGCCCTCTGTGCCCGCGGCCGCCACCCTGCTCAAGTCGCCATTGACGGCCTCAACCCTGCAACCGTCACACGCTCAGCGCGATGCTGCAGCGTCGCTGTTGAAAACAGGCGCCCTCGCGAACCCGAGCGCCCTCGCGAAGCCAAGCGCCCTCGCGAAGGCAAGCGCCCTCGCGAAGGCAAGCGCCCTCGGGAGCTGTCTTGGAGGGAGCGGGACCCAGGAAGTCAGCTATTCGCCTTCGATGGCTCTGGGCGGCCACTTCAACGCAAAGATTGACAAGTACAATTTCTTGGGGCAAAACATCCCCACAGGTGCGACCCTGGATATGGCACTCACAGCCAAAGTAACGGGCGCTATGGCGGTGAAGACGAGCGGGAGCCTGAACTGTTCACTTCCGCTGTCGCCGACCCTCATCACCATCACCGCGAGTCCGATCCCGATCTCTTTCTACTTCAATCCCGTTGCGCAGTTCAGTCTTGCCTCGGCCGTGGACGTCACAAATGTGGGTATGACCGCGACTGCAGGGGTTCAGTTCTCGGGCACGCTTGGCCTGACGAGCGGGGCTTCCTTCACGGGAAGCGCGATTCTCAACGCCAGTCCGCTGACTCCGAAGATCACCGCTAACGGAACAATCGGTGCGAAGCTCGGGGGCCAGATCATTGTTGGTCCGGGCGCGGGCACACCGGAGGCTGGCGTGATCGCGGGTGTTGGTGGCGAGCTCAATCCCATTGACGCGACGTTCGGGCCGACCTTTACGTCGCAGGACTCTCGTTTCAACACGTGCCTGGAAGCTAAGGCCAATTTCACGAGGAGTCTCAGCGTGACCGCAAAAGCGTGGCTTGGGAGCTGGGACATCACAAGGACAGTCACTCTGGACGCACTCAATGGGTCGACGCCCTACCCCGGATCGCCGTGGGATCTGCCGAGCGGGTGCAAAAACGTCCCTCCTGTCCAGCCAGGGGACACACTCCTGGGCGCTGGCGTAACCAAGGTCTCGGATGTGACAGTGGGCAGCGCCGCGCAATGGGGCCACCTGGATGGGTTCGCACCAGGGCAGAAGACGTGGGTCTTGAGCACCGGGCTGATCGCTGATGCCGTTGGCACTCCAGATCAGTTTGCCAGCACAGATCTCGGGGCGCCTGGTGACCTCGGCCTGACAGACCTGGCCGGACAACAGACATACGATGCGGCGGCTTATGAGGTGACCTTGGTGCCAACGGGCTCAACGCTTCACGTCAGGTATGTCTTTGCCAGTGAGGAGTATCCCGAATACGTTGGGAGCGCCTACAACGACGTCATGGAAGTGCTGGTCAACGGCACCAACTGTGCAACTGTTCCGGGAACGACGAGTCCGATCTCGGTCAATACGGTCAACGCCGGTGCCAACCCGGCGTACTTCGTGGACAACTCGGCGGGTGCCGCCGGCTACTCGACCAGTATGGACGGACTCACCGTTCCGTTGACCTGCGCGGTCCATGTCACGCCGGGACAGCCTGTTACCGTGCGAATTGCGGTTGCTGACAGTTCGGACCACATCTATGACAGTGCGGTGGCACTGGTCGACCAGGGTATCTGGACCGACTGAGTAGGCGGATCTCGAGAACGGTCTTGGACAGATGCCAGAATTTGGTGCGCGTGGCCTGCCGGAAGTCAGGCCACGCGATGTCCAAGGTTTTTCTGAGGCTAGGGCAGCAGGAGAATTACCGGCGGTGCCTGCCACAGCTCCTGGGCTGTTGCTCGGGGCGACTGCGCAGCGAATGTTCCGCAGGTTCCTGGCGAAGGGTGCCGCATCGATCGGCGTGCTTCTAATTCTTCTTGAGCTTGTGCCACGGAGCGGGCTTCCGCTGCTTGGGTCTGGGCTCCTGGTTCTCGGCTGTGGGGTGTTCGGATTCTGGCTTGTCATGCATTGGTGGGGCCAGATTGGACATCGCAACCTGCAGGAGCTCGAACATGGCTATACGACCTTGGTCCTGCAATTTGGTAGTTTCTGGCTGGGCGAGGGCCGCAGATGGCAAGGCTTCGGCCGGCGCGTACCTTGGGACTACTCGGGGATCTGGGTTCTCGATGGCGGAAGCGGTCAAGTGATCTCTTCGCCAGACACCAGGGTCGAACCGCCAGGTTTCTACCCTTCGCCGAACAGGGTCGGGTCACTGGAATTGTGGAGCGGTGTCGTATGGACGGGGCAGTATCGTCCTCTCGGCGGCTATCCCCAACATCACCAAGACGGTTGAACTGGCTTGAGTCAGATTTGGTGAGATTGGATCAACTTGGAGGGTCGTCCTCGCCGTGAAGGTCCGGCCCGGACCCAACGATGCCGTCGCGGTCGCCGTGGTGACCCGGGCGGCCCGCGCTGCTCCCGCTCAGAACCGGCCGGGGGTGGTGTCGGTCGAGGTGGCGGAGATGCAGTCGTAGTCCACACGCCTCCGTCCTACGGTGCGGACGGGTGCTCGGTTCCTGAGTAGTTGATGTCGAACGCGTCGGAGTGCACTGCCCACCAGGTGTGGTTGGCCTCTGAGACTGAGAACGTGGAGGTGCCACTACCGCGTGTCTTGCCCTTCTTGCCGTCGAGCGTGGCGTCCCTGATGACGACCGATGTGCCTGTGACATAGGTGCTGGAGGTCATGAGCTGACCGTTGATCCCGACATTCGGCAGGAACCGGATGGGGGCGCAGCTCGGGTTGGGGACGTTGAGCGTGACGGTGAAGGTGTAGGTCGCGTTCGCGGGAAGCCCCCTGTCCAGCCGCAGATCCAGAAGGCTGTCTCCGGGCGGGTTTCCCGGGTCCCGCGTCCACTCTGGTCCGCTCCACTCCAACATGGAGACACCGGCCAGGTTGGAGGAGACCACGATGTCGAGGACGCCCGGGCCCTGCTGGCCTGGGGCCGAGTTGTAGGCACACGGTCGCGCGGTGTGACGGTCACGGTGACCTTCTGCTGCCGGCCGCCAACCGGGATCATTGCCGCGTCGACGGTCCTGGTCGAGTCGAATCCGGAGGTGAACCGGTAGGGGATGGCGAGTTCAATCGGTCGTCGCAACACCGTTCTGATCTGAGGTGTTGTGAATGTCGTTGAAGAAGGACTTGATCGATAAGCAGGCGCGGTTCTGGGTGTTGATGGCCGGCGGCGCGACGTTGACGGCGGCCAGTGAGAC
>JBBRZQ010000082.1:0-19658 GCA_038236535.1 Actinomycetales bacterium | reverse complement strand
GGACCAGGCTCACCCGGCTTACGGCCGGGATCTGAGTGTCAACTGTGACAGCGTGTCCTTGGTGGCAGACGGACCCGAGGTCAACATCTGGACCTGGCAGAGAGGCTAGGCGATGTCAGCAACGACGAATGATGGGGGAAACGCGGTGAGAGCGCGACTTGCGGACATCGCTGAGCACGCGGAGGTCAGCGAGGCGACGGTCAGCCGGGTGCTCAACGACAAGCCAGGCGTGGCCGACGCGACCCGGCAGGCGGTCCTCACGTCCCTGGATGTCCTGGGCTACGACCGGCCGAGCCGGCTGCGGCGCAAGAGCGCCGGGCTCGTCGGGCTGGTCACCCCAGAGCTGACCAACCCCATCTTCCCCGCGTTCGCCCAGGCCATCGAGACCGCCCTGGCGCGACAGGGCTACACGCCCGTGCTGTGCACGCAGACTCCAGGCGGGGTGCACGAGGACGACTACGTGACGATGCTGCTCGAGCGCGGCGTGGCCGGGATCATCTACGTGAGCGGGCTGCACGCGGACTCCACGACCGACCCCCAGCGCTATGTGACGCTGCGCGAGCGTGGCCTGCCGATCGTGCTGATCAACGGCTATATCGAGGGGGTTGACGCGCCGTTCATCTCCAACGACGACGTCGCCTCGATGGACCTCGCGCTGAGCCACCTGGTCGCGCTGGGTCATAAGACCATCGGGCTTGCCGTTGGACAGGACCGCTTCGTGCCGGTCATCCGCAAGATCATCGGCTTCCGCAACTCGATGATGACCCTGCTCGGGCGGACCGACGTCGAGGACCTCATCGAGCACACGTTGTTCAGTGTCGAGGGCGGAGCCGTGGCTGCTCAGCGGCTGATCGACAAGGGCGCGACGGCGATCGTCTGTGGCTCGGACCTGATGGCCCTCGGGGCGATCAGGGCAGCCCGCCTGAGCGGCCTGGATGTGCCAGGCGACATCTCTGTCGTCGGTTACGACGACTCGCCGCTGATCGCCTTCACAGACCCGCCGCTGACCACCGTCCGGCAGAGCGTCCAGGCGATGAGCGAGGCTGCGGTCCGTGCGCTGCTGGATCAGATCGCCGGCGACCCGGCCCCGCTGGCCGAGTATGTCTTCCGACCTGAGCTGGTCGTCCGCGGCTCGACCGGCGCAGCCCCGGCCCACTCGAACGGTGAGGCGCCGGCTGTCCCGGCACGCGCGGCAGTCCGCGCAGGCGGTCGGGGGAGCTCAGCGCACTGAGCCGGCTGCGCTGCTCAGCGCACCGAGCCGATTGCGCTAGTGCCGGGCCCGTCGCAGCTCGACAACCAGCTCGAGCAGCGCTACGACGCAGGTTTGGTCGGGCACCCTGTGGGTCGCCAGGGTCACGCCGTCGCCGACTTTGATGCTCAGATCGCCAGAGGTCGGGTCGAGCGAGGCAAAGGCACGCTCGTCGGTCACGTCGTCACCGGCATAGAGCGTGCCGTCCGAGCCGGTGGCCTTGGCCACCTCTAGCAGCGCGGTGCCCTTGTTGCCCTCGGTCACGGTCAGCTCGACCACACTCTTGCCGGGCATCACGTGAACTCCCGGATGGCGTTCGCCCACCTCGAGCGCGGCGGCGGTGGCGGCTGCTGCATCGGAGGGGTCGACCCCCCGCGTGTGCATGACGACGGCGGAGGGCTTGTGCTCCAGACGCACTGCCGGGAAGCGCTTCCTGATCGCCTCGAGCTCAGTGTTGAGCCTGGTCAGCCGGGCGGCGGCTTCCTGGTCCAGGCCGCCCTGGCCGGCAGCGGTCGTCTGGGCGCCATGGCTGCCGATCAGCAGCACGCCCCCACCGGGCGCGAAACCGGTGAGCTCGGTCAGCGTTGCCAGGTCGCGCCCGGACACGATGGCTGCCGTCACCCCGTCGAGCTCAGCCGCCGCCGCCAGGGCCTCGAGGCCGCCGGGCATCGCACGGGCCTGCATGGGGTCTATGACGAAGGGTGCGAGCGTTCCGTCGAAGTCCACCGCGACCAGCACCCGCGGCCGGGCCGCGAAATCGGCAACCGCTCTCCGCAGCTCTGCGTCCAGGACGGTCATTGTTCCTCGATCCGCTCCGACGCGTTGTCCAGCGCCCTCTGGGTGGCCCTGTTGGCCCGCTCGACACCACGTCTCTCCTCGTCGCTGGCGCGGGTCGGCCGGTGGGGCTTGTTGGGCGCCGAAGCCAGGGCGTCGAGATAGCGGCTGGCCCAGCGCTGCACGTCGTGGACGGACACGCGCTTCCTGAGCGCCTTCATCCGGCGGCGGCGTTCGTCCTCGGGGGCGGTGACGGCGCGCATGATCGTCTGCTTGACACCCTCGACGTCGTGCGGGTTGCAGATGAAGGCCTGATGCAGCTCGTGCCAGGCGCCGGCGAACTCCGACAGCACCAGGGCACCACCGAGGTCGTGCCGGCAGGCGACGTACTCCTTGGCGATCAGGTTCATGCCATCGCGCAGCGGGGTCACCAGCATCACGTCGGCAGCCAGGAACATCGCGGCCATCTCCGAGCGGGGATACGACTGGTAGAGGTAGTAGACCGCAGGCGAGCCGATGTCCGAGTACTCGCCGTTGATGCTGCCGACTGTGCGCTCGATCTCCTCGCGCAGATGGCGGTAGGCGTCCACCCGCTCGCGGCTCGGGGTCGACACCGTCATCAGGGTCACGTCAGGCGGGGCGATCGCCTTGTCCTGGAGCAGCTCTTCGTACGCCTTGAGCCGGTGCCTGATCCCCTTGGTGTAGTCAAGCCTGTCGACGCCCAGCATGAGGATCTTCGGGTTGCCCAGGGAGGCCCGGATCTCAGCCGCGCGGGCGATGACCGCGGGAGTACGAGACAACGCGTCGAGCGCTTTGAAGTCCACCGAGATCGGTATCGCGCTCGCCCGGACCGTCCGGCGAGCCAGCGGGTCGTCGCCGGGCGGGGTGAAGGTGACGGTGTCAGCCTTGGTGGACATGCCCAGCAGCCGCCGGCAGGCGCGCAGGAAGTTCTCGGCGTCGGCGGTGCGCTGGAAGCCCAGGAAGTCAGCGCCCAGCAGGCCTTCTACCAGGGCCCGGCGCCAGGGCAGCTGGGAGAAGAGCTCGACCGGCGGGAACGGGATGTGGTTGAACCACCCGATGCGGACGTCGGGCCGCATCGACCTGACCATCGCCGGCACCAGCTGCAGCTGGTAGTCGTGCACCCAGACCGTGGCTCCGGGCGCGGCGACCTCGACGATGGCCATTGCGAACCGATGGTTGACCGTGCGGTAGGTGTTCCACCAGTTGCGGTGGAAGGTGGCCGGGACGATCACGTCATGGAAGATCGGCCACAGGGTGTCGTTGCTGAACCCCTCGTAGTACTCCTCGATCTCGGTGGGCGACAGGCCCACCGGCTTCAGGTACATACCTTCCTCGGTGAACGGCTCGGGCGGGGCGCCCGGCTCGCCGGCCCAGCCGACCCACGCGGCGTCGCGGCCGTGCATGACCGACTCCATGGCTGTCACCAGACCCCCGGGGCTGCGTCGCCAGCTGCTCTGGCCGCCGGCGTCGACCACCCGGTCGAGGGGGAGTCGGTTCGCGGCAACAACCAGGTCGAACATCGGGGTGGCGGCGGTCACTCTCTATCAGCTCCTCAGCAGGAATGGGGCCAGCCTACGGGGGCTGCTCCTCATTCGGTCCTTTGTCCGCTATCCGCTGGCGAGACACCAAGGGCAGGGACTACGGTCTTGTCATGCGCATTTCAGACGTGATCCGCCGAAAAGGCGACGAGGTGGTGACCCTTCGCAGCGATGCGACGGTACGGCGACTCCTGGAGGTCCTGGAACAACACCATATCGGTGCGGTCGTGGTCAGTGATGACGGCTCGTCGGTGACCGGCATCGTCAGCGAGCGTGATGTGGTCCGTCACCTGCATTCCGCCGGGGTCGCGGTCCTGGATGCGACCGTCACCACGATCATGACCAGCGACGTCTACACCTGCAGCCCGGACGACAACATCGAGGACCTGGCGCTGGTCATGACGGAGCGTCGCTTCCGTCATATCCCGGTCGCCGCCGACGGTGCCCTGGTGGCGATCGTCAGCATCGGCGACATCGTCAAGGGTCGTATCGACGAGCTGCAGACCGAACGCGACCACCTTGTCGGCTACATCCAGCAGTAGATCCCGCCGGGCTCGCCTCCGCCGTTATGCCGTTCTCTCGGCATAACGTAGGGGCCATGACGGTGGGTCTGACGCGCGACGACGAGCACGGGTCTGTCGTGCTCGGTTCAGGACAGCGCCACCCCCTCGTGGGCGCGCAGCGGATCGGCCCCTACCGGCTGATCCAGCCGCTGGGCGAGGGGGGCATGGGCGTCGTGCATCTGGCGCTCGACCAGAACGGGCGGGCGGTGGCCATCAAGGTCCTGCGTGAGCACATCGCCCACGACCGCGAGGCGCGCGACCGGCTGAGGCGTGAGGTCGAGACCCTGGCCAGGGTGCAGCACGCCCGGGTGGCGGCGGTGCTGGACGCCGACACCGAAGGACCCCGGCCCTACATCGTGACGCGGTACATCCCTGGTCCCTCCCTGGACCGGGTCGTCGCCGAGAACGGGCCTTTGCAGGGCCAGGACCTGCCGCGGCTGGGTCGCGGCCTCTGGGAGGCGCTGAATGCCATCCACGGCGCGGGAGTGATCCATCGAGACCTCAAACCGGCCAATGTTGTCCTTCTTGATGGCGACCCGGTGGTCATCGACTTCGGGATCGCGCACGTGGCCGACGACATCAGGCTGACGATGACCGGGCTGGTGATGGGGACTCCGGGTTACCTGTCGCCCGAGATTGTCGAAGGTGCGCCGGTCACCCGGGCGACAGACTGGTGGGGATGGGCGGCGACCCTCGCGTTTGCCGCCTCGGGCGCGCCGCCGTTCGGGCGAGGTCCGATGGACGTGGTCCTCGACCGGGTCCGGCGCGGTCAGGCGGACCTGTCGGGAGTGGACCGGCGTCTGGTCCCGCTGCTCCGGGCGGCACTGTCCCCGGTCCCGGCAAACCGCCCCCAGGCCGACGAGATCGTGCGGGCCCTCGACCGGTACGCCTCCGCTGCTTCCCCGACGGTCGCCATACAGGTTGCTGGTCCTTCCGCCACGATCGAGTACCCGCATCCGTCCTCCCCGCAGTCTGAGCCCTGGGCCCCGGAACGGGACGTGGCCCCCGAACCGGGCCGTTCCGATGACGACCAGGAGCTCTGGGCCGATGAGTCGTCGCGCCTGGGGTCCATGGCTGCCCTGCTGGTGGGGGTGTTGGGTGTGGCGGCCATCTGGCCGTTCGTGGCGATCGGGCTGGTCGTTGTGTGGTCCTTGCTTGCCCGCTTCGCCGACCGTTCCGCCACCGCCCTTCAGACACGGCGCGACGTGCACGGGCGACGGCGCCGCGATGTCCCGCTGGCGGTCCTGGTCAGCCCGTGGCACGCCGTGGTGGCCGTCGTGGCGAGCGCGATCGCCCTGGTGATCCCTGCTGTCGTGGCGGTTGCCGCCACGTTCTCGGTGGGCCTGGCCTCCGCGGCCTTGACCGGCGGCGCCCCCCATCCGGGCAGGTCGGTGCCACTGGTTGTCGGTGGCCTTTTCGGTCTGCTGACGTGCTGGCTGGGGCCGGCCGGGGGCAGCCTGCGGCGGGGCTCCAGGACCCTGCTCGACGGAGTGACCCCCGGCAGGCGGGCGAACCATTTCGTGGTGGCGATCCTCGTCCTGGTCGGGAGTGGTCTCGGGGCCTGGGCCTGGGTGCGTCACGGACAGCTGGACGGGTGGCCCTGGTCCACGGAGTACCTGAGGTCTGTCTCCCTATCGTTCTGGTAGTGGCCACATCTCACTTTCTGGTAACGGCCACATCTCGCCAGAATTAGTGATATAGGCGGATTCATCCCGAATTTCCGGAACGCCTGCGGCCGCTGGCGGGCGATGGAAGGGTGGACGTATCTCGTCGCGTGAAGACTGCGCGTCGTCATTGTGGGAACGGCTGGTGCTTTCCGGCACCGACCAGCCCATCGACAACTGGATATAGCCATCACACGCGTGTGTGTCCGCAGCGCCAAACCTCGTCGGCGGACACTGACCGGGAATTTCCCGGGCCTGACGAGGGTGGGGGACCCAACTTGTGAGCCGGCACACCCGGCCCTTGGGGTGAAGCCGGAAACCCGGCCGGGCACCTGACAGCCTGAACCCGACAGCTAACCCCTCCGGCGCCCGTCAGGAGAGGAAACCATGATGTATTCCGCACCCAGGCATTCCGCTGCCCGCACGCTTCACCCGGTCCGCAGACGCCTTACCGGACTAGGCCTGGCCGCCTCGGCCGCCTTCGTCACGGTGATCAGCCAAAGCCCCTCTGCCCAGGCCGCGAGTACGGTCTGGGACAGGGTCGCCGCCTGTGAGAGCGGCGGCAACTGGGCCATCAGCACCGGCAACGGCTACTACGGAGGGCTGCAGTTCTCGGGGCAGACCTGGCGGGCCTTCGGCGGCAACCGCTACGCGACCAGCGCGAACCGGGCGAGCAAGGCGACCCAGATCGGCGTCGCCCGGAGGGTCCTGGCGGCGCAGGGCCCTGGGGCCTGGCCCGTCTGCAGCCGCCGGGCAGGCCTGACCCTGTCGAACGGGTCGACCGCCGCGATCACCGTCTCCCGCTCCGCGACGCGCGTCGCCATCGGCCGTCTGGTGGTCGACGGAAGGATGGGCCCCAAGACCATCCGGGCGACCCAGGGCTGGGTGGGCGCTGCCCAGAACGGCGTCCTCAGCCGGCTGACCATCAAGGCTCTCCAGCGCACGGTGCGGGTCCCGGCCGACGGTGCGATCGGGCCGCAGACGATGCGTGCGCTTCAGGTGAAGATCGGGGCTCGCCGCGATGGCGCGCGCTCGCTGAACCCGGCCACCGTTGCGGCGTTGCAGAGGTACCTCAACCGGCGCTGAGCCCGGCACAACGGCTTGCTCGTCAAACCCCTATCCTTTGACGAGCAAGCCGGAGTGGCTTAATGGCAAAGCAACCGCCTTGTAAGCGGTAGATTGCGGGTTCGATTCCCGCCTCCGGCTCGAAGATGAGCGGTTCGACCTGAACGTTGTCGCGCATCCTGCCTGTCGTCGAGGTGAGGGGACGATCTTGATGGCCAGCATTGAGGACTACGCCATCGTGGGAGATCTGCACACGGCAGCCCTGATCTCCCGGGACGGCTCCATCGACTGGCTCTGCCTGCCGCACTTTGACTCCCCGGCCTGCTTCGCGGCTCTGCTCGACTCACCAGAAGCCGGACGCTGGCTGCTGGCCCCCGCATCTGGAGGGACCTGCACGAGCCGTCGCTACCGGCCGGGGACACTGATCCTGGAGACCGAGTGGGAGACCCCTGCAGGACGGGTCCGGGTGACCGACTTCATGCCGCCGAGGGACGAGGTTGTCGACGTCATCCGGATCGTCGAAGGACTGCGCGGTTCGGTGCGGATGCGCGGTGAGCTGGCCCTGCGGTTCGACTACGGTCACGTCGTGCCGTGGGTCCGCCGGGACAAACGGGGGATCCGGGCTGTGGCCGGACCGGACGCCGCCTACCTGAGCACCCGGGTCCCGTTGCGCGGCCAAGACATGCGCACGGTGTGCGACTTCACGGTGCGTGCGGGGGAGCGGGTGCCGTTCGTGCTGACCTGGACGCCCAGCCATCTGCCCAGGCCCCACCCGGTCAACCCCGAGACGGCCCTGGACGACACCGAGGCGTTCTGGCTCGAATGGTCCGCAAGGAGCAAGGCGCAGGGGCCGCACATGCAGGCGATCCAGTGCTCCCTGGTCATCCTGAAGGCCCTGACCTACGCGCCCACCGGCGGGATCGTGGCCGCCGCTACCTCGTCCCTGCCCGAGCAGATCGGCGGTCCGCGGAACTGGGACTACCGGTACTGCTGGCTGCGGGACGCGACCCTGTCCCTGCAGGCAATGCTGGCCGCCGGGTACACCGACGAGGCGGCGGCCTGGCGGGAGTGGCTGCTGCGGGCGGTCGCCGGGGACCCGGCGGAGCTGCAGATCATGTACGGGATCACCGGCAAACGCCGCCTGCCCGAAACCGAGCTCGACTGGCTGGCGGGATATCAGGGCTCGTCACCGGTGCGAACCGGCAACGCCGCGGCCGGCCAGCTCCAGCTCGATGTCTGGGGCGAGGTCCTGGACTGCCTCTCGCTGACCAGAAATGCCCTTCTCACGGGCCCGGACGACTCCTGGGACCTGCAGATCGCCCTGATGGAGCACCTCGAGGGGGCCTGGGACCAGCCGGACAACGGGCTGTGGGAGATGCGCGGGCGACGCCGGCACTTCACCCACTCGAAGGTGATGGCGTGGGTCGCGGCCGACCGGATGGTCCACGCGGTGCGCGGCTCGGGGCTGCCCGGTCCGGCCGACCGCTGGGCCGCCCTGGCCACGACGATCCACGCCGAGGTGATGTCCAGGGGGTTCAGCTCCGGGCTGAACACCTTCGTGCAGTCCTACGACAGCACGGATCTTGACGCCAGCCTGCTGCTCCTGCCCCGAGTGGGCTTCTTGCCGCCGGACGACAGCCGGGTCATCGGCACCATCGAGGCCATCCAGCGGGACCTCACCCAGGACGGGTTGGTGCTCCGCTACAGGTCGGCGGGCAGCGGGGACGGGATGTCGGGCGGCGAAGGGGTCTTTCTCGCGTGCTCCTTCTGGCTGGTGGACGCCCTCGACGGCGCCGGACGTCATGCAGAGGCGGTCGCCTTGTTCGAGAGGCTGCTGAGCCTGCGCAACGATGTGGGGCTGCTGAGTGAGGAGTGGGATCCTGTCGCGCATCGGCAGCTGGGCAACACCCCTCAGGCCTTCAGCCACTTCGCCCTGATCACCAGTGCCCTGCAGCTTCACCACGGCAGGGCCACGCACAGCAACACGCCCATCCTGCCGGCGTCCTGATCACCCGGCCCGGAGGCGCGATAATGAGGAGACCCCGCCAAGTATGAGTTGGCGGGGTCTCACTGTCCGGGCGTGACGCTCCCAGACTGAACGGCCGGCGCGGCAGTATCCCCTGGCCCCGTCACGGGCAAGTCCAGCGGGCCGTCCCCGTCGGCAAAGGATCTCGTTTACCGGCCGTCGCCTCCGCCCGTTACCGGGTGGGTACCTTCATTTCTACGCCGGCTCCGCGACGCGCGCAAGAGTGAGCTGTCACGCTGCTGACTCGGCGGCTCAGTAGCCCAGGGACTCCAGTTTCCAGGCCCTGGGGCACTGCCGGGAGTCCGGCGGGACCCAGAGATTGCGGTACTCCGGCCCTGTGCCCGGCCCCGAGATGCGGCTGCCGTGGCACAACACGGTCCCGTCGCTGGCTGCCAGCTGGCAGCTGCCCTCCGGAGTCGGGCCGTAACAGTGGTCGATGACCTCATTGGTGCTGGGATCCACGATGTCCACGATGTTTTCGTCCATGCTCGTCGCCCCCCTGAGCGTGCAGGTCTTCTAAGCACAATGCTAGGAACAGGGAGTTGGCGTTGTCCACAGAAATGATCGCTGAACATAGCAAGCGGCAGAGCTGGAGGGACAGCAGGGCGGACTCGGTGGCCGGGCGGCTGCTCCTGGTCTCAGCGCGGCGGCATCCGGAGAGCGCCGTCGAGCCGGATGACCCCACCGTTGAGCATGCCGTTGTCGACGATGTGGGCAACCAGGGAGGCGTACTCGCGGGGCTGGCCCAGACGTGAGGGGTGGGGCACCTGAGCCTCCAGGGCGGCGGTCACCTCGTCTGGCAGCCCGGCCAGCATCGGTGTCGCGAAGGTCCCCGGTGCCACGGTCACCACCCGGATGAGCTTGTCGGCGAGGTCTCGGGCGGCCGAAAGGGTGAGGGCCACGATGCCCCCCTTGGAGGCGGCGTAGGCGGCCTGGCCGATCTGCCCGTCGTAGGCAGCGATGGAGGCCGTCATCACGATGACGCCGCGGTCGCCGTCGACCGGCTCGTTGGCCAGCATCGCGGCGGCGGCCAGACGCAGGACGTTGAAGGTCCCGACCAGGTTGATCTCGATGACGTTGCGGAAGTCGTCGAGGTTCATCGGGCCCTTCCTGCCGACGACCCGGCCAGGCGTGCCCACCCCGGCACAGTTGACGACAACCCGCAGCTCGCCGAGCTGCTGGGCGACCGCGATCGCGGCCAGCACCTGGTCTTCGTCTCGCACGTCGGCTCCTCAGAACCGGACCCTGTCACCGAGCTCGGCGGAAAGGTCCTTGCCCGGGGACGAGGGCAGGTCGATGATGACGACCGCCGCGCCGCCGTCGTTCAGGCGGCGGGTGGTGGCCTCGCCGAGGCCTGAGGCGCCGCCGGTGACGATCGCCACCGTGGAATCGTTGATCTGCAAGGGGTTCTCCTTGGAAGGGTGGTCAGCCGCGGAGCAGCTGGCGGGCGATGACGAGCCGTTGGATCTGGTTGGTGCCTTCGAAGATCTGGGTGACCTTGGCCTCGCGCATGTAGCGCTCAGCGGGGAAGTCACGGGTGTAACCGGCGCCGCCGAGCACCTGGACGGCATCGGTGGTGACCCGCATGGCCGCGTCCGTGCAGATGAGCTTGGCCACGGCGGCCTGCCTGCTGAACGGCCGTCCGGCGTCTTTGAGGCGGGCCGCGAACAGGTACGTCGCCCGGGCCGAGGTCACGGCCGCCTCCATGTCAGCGAGCAGGAACGACAGCCCCTGGAACTCGCTGATCGCCTTACCGAACTGCTGACGCTCCTTGCTGTATGACGCGGCCAGGTCCAGTGCTGCCTGGGCCAGTCCGGTCGCCGCCGCGGCGATGCCGAGCCGGCCGGAGTCCAGGGCGTGCAGGGCGATCGACATGCCCTGTCCCGGCGCGCCGACCATCCGCGCGGAGTCGACCACTGCATGGTCGAAGTGAACCTGGCGCACCGTGTCACAGGCCAGGCCCATCTTGCGCTCGGGGGTGCCGAAGGTGATGCCCTCGGTGTCGGCCGGGATGACGAAGCAGGAAAGGCCCTTGCTCGGGTGGTCGTCGGTGCGCACGAACGAGGTGTAGAAGTCGGCGTGCCCGGCGTGCGAGATCCAGGCCTTGGTGCCGGTCACGCTGTAGCCGGAGCCGTCCGCGGTGGGCGTGGCCCGGGTGGAGATCGCAGAGACATCGCTGCCGGCCTGGCTCTCGGAGAGGCAGTAGCCGCCGAGCAGGTCGCCGCTGAGCATGGCCGGGAGAAGCTCCGCCCGCTGCTGTTCGCTGCCGTACTGGTCCACCGGGAAGCAGGTCAGCGCGTTCACCGAGACGCCCACGGCCACGCTCATCCAGGCGGAGGCGATCTCCTCGACGACCTGCAGGTAGACCTCGTAGGGCTGCCCGCCGCCGCCGTGCTCCTCGGCATACGGCAGGGAGAGCAGTCCGGCGCGGCCGAGCAGGGAGAAGGTGTCCCGGGGGAACTCAGCGGCCTCCTCAGCGGCACTGGCGATGGGCGCGAGCTTGTCGGCGCAGATCTGGCGGGTCAGGTCGATGAGGTCTTGGGATTCCTCGCTGGGCATGAGGCGTTCTGCAGGCATGGCGCGAAGGATACTGCTTTCCGGCCGCGCTAGCCTTGCGGGCTACCGACCCGAACGGAATACCAGTGACGCACCCAGCACTTCTGCACGATCCGCAGGCCCGAGGATTCGCCAGCGACAACTACGCGGGAATCCACCCTGAGATCCTGGAAGCCATCGCCGGGGCCAACGGCGGACACCAGGTGGCGTACGGCGGGGACGTCTACACCCAGCACCTTCAGGGGGTCTTCCAGCAGCATTTCGGCACTGACGCCGCGGCGTACCCGGTCTTCAACGGGACCGGCGCCAACGTCATCTCACTGCAGGCGATGACGGAGCGCTGGGACGCGGTCATCTGCGCCGCATCGGCGCACATCAACGTCGACGAGTGTGGTGCGCCCGAGCGGGTCGGCGGGCTGAAGCTGCTGTCCGTCCCGGCACCGGCGGGCAAGCTCACTCCCGAGCTGGTGGAGCTGGCCGCGGGAGGTCGCGGCGACGAGCACCGGGCCCAGCCCAAGGTCGTCTCGATCACCCAGAGCACCGAGCTCGGCACGCTCTACTCGGTGGACGAGATCGCCGCCATTGTCGAGCGGGCCCACGGCCATGACCTCCTGGTGCATCTCGATGGTGCCCGGATCGCCAATGCCGCGGCAGCCCTGGACGTTCCGATGCGTGCCTTCACCACCGACGTGGGGGTCGACGTGGTCTCGTTCGGCGGCACCAAGAACGGGATGATGGTCGGTGAGTGTGTCGTGGTGCTCCACCCTGACGCCGTGCGCGGGATGGTGTTCCTGCGCAAGCTCTCGATGCAGCTGGCCTCCAAGATGCGCTTCGTGTCGGCGCAGTTCGAGGCCATGCTCTCCGGCGACCTCTGGCTGCGTAACGCCCGCCACGCCAACGCCATGGCGTCCCGGCTCGAGGCGGCGGTCCGCGATGTCGACGGGGTGCAGGTGCAGCGACCGGTCGAGGTCAACTCGGTCTTCGCCACCCTGCCCGCTGCGGTGACCGAGCGGCTGCAGCGGCAGTACCCGTTCTACGTCTGGGACGAGCAGACCGGCGAGGTCCGCTGGATGACCTCGTTCGATACCACGGAGGCGGATGTCGACGGTTTCGCCGCCGCGCTCACCGCTGAGATGGCGACCGGCGCGGGCCGCCAGACCGGAGAGCGCCGCCCGGCCACTGGCTAGAACCGCGTGGCCTACGCCGGGTAGACCCGGACCTCGGTGGCCTTCACGCTGGCCCACAGCTCCTGGCCGACCGCCAGGCGCAGCTCGGCTACCGCGGCGATGGTGACCTCGGCGACCAAGGTGAACGGTCCGGTGAGGCTCACCCTGGCGCTCTGGCCGATGAGCAGTATGTCGCTGACGGTGACCGGCCAGGTGTTGCGCGGTGAGCCCTGGGGGCGCGTGGGGTAGAGGGCGACGGCCGACGGCGCGATGGTGACGCAGACAGCCGGCCCGGCGGGGACCTCTGGCGCCACGACAGTGGTCCCGGACACGTCCACCTGCTGGCCGTCGACCCGAAGGCCGCGCAGGAGGTTCAGGCCGACCACCTGGGCGACATATGGGTCACGGGGCCTGGCGATGACCTCTGGCGGGGTTCCCTCCTGGACCAGGCGGCCGGCCTCGATGAAGACCAGTCGATCAGCCAGGGACAGGGCATCGAGAGGGTCGTGGGTCACCAGGAGGGTGATCCCGTCGAACCCGCGGAGCCGGATGCCGAGATCGGCCCGGGTCTGTGCCCGGGTCGTCGGGTCGAGGGCTGACAGCGGTTCGTCGAGCAGCAGCAGGGCGGGATCGGTGGCCAGAGCCCTGGCCAGTGCGACCTTCTGAGCCTGGCCGGTGGAGAGCTCACCGGGGCGGACCTGCAGGCGGTCGGCCAGGCCTAGAGCTTCGAGCTCGGCACCGGCGCGCGCTCTCGCGCCGGCCCGGGAGACCCCGCGTGAGCGCGGCCCGAACGCAACGTTGTCGATCACGCTGAGGTGGGGGAACAGCAGGTGGTCCGCCAGGACGAGACCGGTCCGGCGCTGGCCAGGCGGCATCCACACGTGCTCCGCGGGGCTGTCCCACAGGGAGCCGGCGACCCGGATCTGCCCGTGCGCCAGGCGGATCAGGCCGGCCAGGGTGTGTAGCAGCGTGGTCTTGCCGGAGCCGTTCGGGCCGAGCACGGCGATGAGCTGACCGGGTTGCGCGCTGATCTCCAGGCCGAGCTGCAGCAGGCCCCGGGTGAGCCGGACGTCGGCGTGCAGGCTCATCGGAGCCACCGGCCGCGTAGGACGCCGAGCACGAGCACGCTGATCAGCAACATGACCAGGCTCAGCGCGATGGCAGCCTGCGGGTCGCTCTCCAGTGCCACGTAGACGGCCAGCGGCGCGGTCTGGGTGCGGCCGGGGAAGTTGCCCGCGAAGGTGATCGTGGCGCCGAACTCGCCCAGCGCCCTGGCCCAGGCCAGCGCCGACCCGCTGGCGATGCCTGGTGCCACCATCGGTACGACGACCGTTCTGAAGGTCCGCCACGGCGAGGCGCCGAGGGTGGCGGCCAGGCCGTCATACCGGGGGTCCAGGCCTCGCATCGAACCCTCGACGGCGAGCACGTAGAAGGGCAGGGCCACGAAGGTCTCGGCGACCACGACAGCCACCGGGGTGAACGGGATGGACCAGCCGGCGACCTCCAGCAGGGTCCGGCCGACCACCCCTTCGCGGCCGTACGCCATCAGCAGGGCAACCCCGCCGACGATCGGCGGCAGCACCAGCGGCACGGTGACCAGCGCTCGCAGCCAGGGCGTCAGCCGGTGGGTCGAGCGGGCCAGCAGCCAGGCGAGGGGAGTGCCCAGGACCATGCAGATGGCCAGAGCCGAGGTCGTCGTCAGCAGGGAGAGACGCAGTGCCGGAGCGACCGAGGGTTTGGCCAGCTGGGCCGGCATCCCCGCCCAGTCGGCCTTCAGCAGCAGCGCGGCCAGGGGTACGAGCAGGAAGGCGATGGCCAGCCAGGCGGGGATCAGCAGGCCGGCCCGTGCCCAGCGTGCGGATCTCACGGCGTCGGTCTCACGGTGTCAGGAACCCGTTGGCACGCAGCCGGCTGCGGCCCTGCTCGGACAGGAGATAGGTCGCGAACTCAGCCGTCCCGGGGTCGTCGGTCAGCCGGATCAGCGGGTAGTCGAGCTTCTGGTTCACCGCTGCGGGGATGGCCACGCCATGGACCCCCTTGCCGGCCGAGACGACGTCGCTGTGATACACGATCGCGGCGTCAGCCTCGCCGAGCCGGACCTTGGCCAGAGTGGCCTTGACGTCGGTCTCGTAGGAGACCACATGAGCCTGCACGCCGGCAGCCTTCAGGGTCTTGACCGCCGCCTTGCCGCAGGGCACGGTGACCGCGCACAGGACGACCTTGAGCGTGGGCCGGGACAGGTTGGCAAGCGCACTGACCTTGCCGGGGTTTGCCGCAGGGGTGGCGATCTCCAGGGTGTTGGTCGCCATCGACGCCACGCCGTCCCTGGCGATCCGGCTCTTGTCCAGGGGCTCCATGGCGGAGGTGCCGGCCAGTGCGACCAGATCTGCCGGGGCACCCTGGTTGACCTGGCTGACCACGGTCGAGCTGGCCGCGAAGCTGAGCTGGATATCGGTGCCGGGGTGGCTTGCCTCGTAGTCCGCGGCAATGGCGGTCAGCGGCTCGGTCAGCGAGGACGCCGCCAGCACCACAACGGTATGCCGGGCGGGTGCCTGAGCGCTGTTACCGGCTGCCGCGCCGCAACCGGCGAGGGCGAGGGCGGCACCGGCCATCACGGCGATGGAGGTGCCCAGGGCAGAGGCGCTCGATGCGGGCCGCCGAGGCTGCCGCCTCACGTCGGGATCCCCATCACGACATGGGTGGACTTGATCGAGGCGATCGCGACCACGCCCACGTCCAGCCCGAGCTCGTCGGCGGCCTCGCGGGACATCAGCGAGACGATCCGGAACGGCCCCGCCTGCATCTCGACCTGCGCCATCACGGTGTCCCGCACGACCCGGGTCACGATGCCGCGCATCCGGTTGCGGGCCGACTCCTCGTTGACAGCGCCGACCGGGGCCGGGTTGGCGATCTCGGCGGCCAGCGCGGCGAGATCCCGGCCGCTGACGGTCAGTCTTCCGGCGGCGTCCTTCGCCGTGTCCAGACGGCCGGAGTCGGCCATTCGTCGGACCGTGTCGTCGGATACGCCGAGCAGCTCGGCGGCTTCAGAAATACGCATCTGCGGCATGGAAGCAAGACTATTGCCGCAGGTGCGTCCTGCCAAGGGCGACGCCGATGGCGATCCAGTCCCTGAGCGCGGCCGCGGTGGCGGGTCCGTCGATCTGGCGACCCCTGAGCCGGGCGGGAGCAGCTCGGTCGAGCCGACCGGCAACGCGGAGAGTGCGACCTACCGCGAGCTGCGGCAGGCGGTTTCGGACCTGCGGCGTCACCTGGGCGAGCGGCTGTCAGCGCTCGAGCGGGCCTCAGCCGTCGATCGGGGTGACCAAGGGCCGCTTGGCGGTGATCGCGTCCCCGGATGAGCGGCCTCGAAGCCGGCGGTGCACCCACGGGCCGACGTACTCTCGGGCCCACTGGGCGGTGGCCCTGGCCTCGTCGGCTCTGGAGACCGGCGCGGCCGCCGGCAGGGGGATGTCCCACCCTGCGTCGGGGGCCGTGAATCCCAGTGCGGTGAAGGCGTTCAGCGCCACCCGGCGGTGACCCTCCGGGGTCAGATGGATCCGGTCGGGTGCCCACATCCGCCAGTCGCGGATCGCGTCCATGCCCCACAGGTCGATCACGTGGGCCTCGTGGCGCCGGGCGATAGACCAGATGTGTGACGTGTAGGTGGCGGCCCGCCCCCGGCTGGCCCTGATCAGCGGGGCGTCGCGGGGGTCCGAGGGGGTGGCCAGCAGGACGTCCGCCCCGCTGGCCCTCAGGCGGGACACCGCGTCCTCAAGCCGGGCGGCCAGGGCATCGATGTCGGCCCTCGGCCGCAGGATGTCGTTACCGCCGCCGACGATGCTGACCAGGTCCGGGCAGAGGGCGAGGGCGTCGTCGACCTGACGCCCGGCGATGTCGGCCAGCAGCCGGCCGCGGATCGCGAGGTTGGCATAGCCGAAGGGGTGCTCGCGCTCGCCCGCCGTCCGGGCCACGCGTGCCAGGTGGACGGCGAGGCGGTCTGCCCAGCCGACATACCTGTTGGCACGCCCCGGGTCGGGGTCGGCCATCCCCTCAGTGAAGGAGTCGCCGATGGCGACATAGCGGGTGAAGGCCCTTGTCCGGGGCGCCACCGACGTCCCCGAGTCTGCCGACGGCGTCACGCGGGCAGTGGTGTCGCTGTTCATGGCAGGCTCCAGTCGATCGGATCGGCGCCTTGCTGGCGCAGCAGCTCGTTGGCACCGCTGAACGGCCGGGAGCCGAAGAACCCGGTGCGGGCGGACATCGGCGACGGGTGCGGGCTCTTCAGGCAGGGGACCTCCCCCAGCGCGGGCTCCAGGGTCTGCGCATCACGACCCCAGAGGATGGCCACCAGGGGTCCTCCCCGGGCGGCCAGGGTCGAGATCGCCTGCCCTGTCACGGTTTCCCAGCCCTTGCCGCGATGGCTGCCACTGAACCCCGGTGACACCGTCAGCACTCTGTTGAGCAGCAGCACGCCGCGCTCGGTCCACCGGGACAGGTCCCCGTTGCGTGGCCTGGGCACGCCCAGGTCGGTCCCGAGCTCCTGATAGATGTTCTGAAGGCTGCGCGGGATCGGGTGCAGGTTGGCGGGAACCGAGAACGACAGGCCGACCGCGTGACCCGGGGTCGGGTAGGGATCCTGGCCGACGATGACGACCCGCACGGCGTCCATCGGCTGGCTGAAGGCCCGCAGGACCTGGTCACCCGCCGGGAAGTATCCGCGGCCGGCCACCCGCTCTGCCCGCAGAAACGCGCCCAGCGCGGCCACCTGGGTGGTCACCGGGGTGAGGGCCGCGGCCCAGGTCGGATGAACCAGGTCGGGTAGTGAGCGAGTGATGGGCACTCAGACAACCTACCGAACGAGCGTCGGCCGTAGACTCCGCCCGTGCATGGATTCAACGAAGACACCGAGGCCCTGGGCGAGGCGATCCTGAGCTATGCGGAGGGCCGTATGCGGCTTGATCCGGTGCCGCTGGATGGTTCGAAGACCCTCCAGGAGCTGCAGGCCGCCGCCGGCAACACGATCACCGCGCAGGGGATGGGTGGCTTGGCCGCCCTGAAGCTCTTCGGTCGTGAGATCGCCCCGGCCTGCATGTCCAGCGACCACCCCCGCTACCTGTCCTTCATCCCGTGCGCGCCCACCGAGGCTGCGGTGATGTTCGACCTGGTCGTCGCGGCCTCGGGCATCTACGCCGGGTCCTGGCTCGAGGGCGCCGGAGCCGTGTTTGCCGAGAATGTCGCCCTGCGATGGATCGCCGACCTGGCCGGCCTGCCGCCAGAGGCCGGGGGCGTGTTCGTCCCAGGCGGCACGATCGGCAACCTGTCCGCTCTGGTCGCCGCACGGGCGGCGGCCCGCCTGCGGCATGCCGGGTCTGGCTCCACCGCGCTCCGGGCCAGCAAGGTGGCGGTCCAGCAGGGGACGCACTCCTCGATCCGGTCCGCCTGCGACGTGATGGATGCCGATCTGGTGAGCGTGCCCGGCGACGAGCACGAGCGGCTCAGCGGGGACAACCTGCGGGCAGTGCTGGAGGCAGAGGGCCCGGAGACGTTCTTCGCGGTCGTCGCCACGGCGGGCACGACGAACTTCGGCATCGTGGATGACCTCGAGTCGGTGGCCCGGGTCTGCCGTGAGTACGGCATCTGGCTGCATGTTGACGGCGCCTACGGCGGCGCCGGCCTGGCCGCTCCCAGCGTTCGTCACCTGTTCAACGGGATCGAGCACGCCGACTCGTTCATCGTCGACCCGCACAAGTGGCTCTTCGCCCCGTACGACTGCTGCGCCCTGCTGTATCGCGACCCCGTGGCAGCCCGAGGGCCGCACACCCAGAAGGCGTCGTATCTGGACGTGCTCACCGACGCGGAGTGGAACCCGAGCGACTACTCGATCGGCCTGACCCGCCGGGCTCGCGGGCTGCCGCTGTGGTTCTCGCTGGCCACCCACGGGACCACGGCCTACACGGAGGCGATCGAGCGGACACTGCAGGTCACCCGGTTCGCCGAGGCTGAGATCGCCCGGCGCCCTTACCTGGAGGCGCTGCGCGAAGCCGACCTGTCGGTGGTGGTCTTCCGCCGGCTCGGCTGGGAGTCCGAGGACTACCACCTGTGGAGTGCCGAGATGATGCGTGAGGAGTTCGCCTTCGTCGTGCCGACCTCGCACGATGGCGAGACGGTGGCCCGTTTTGCCATCGTGAACCCGACGACCACCGAGGACGACATCGCCGCGATCCTGGACACGATGGCCTGAGATCGCCCCCTCTGCGGGGCTGCGGAGTGGTTCTGTGAACCGGTCCGCGGGTCGGCGCGTCGGGCGAGGGAGAATGACATGGGTGTTATTCGGCAGTTACGATTGGCGTGCACGCTATTCCCCCGGAGGCCAACATGGACGCAGCTACACAGATCGAGACCACCCCGCTGGACGACCTGAGCGACCGCGACCGCGAGATTCTCGCCTTCGAGCGTCAGTGGTGGAAGTACGCCGGCGCCAAGGAGCAGGCAATCCGCGAGCTGTTCGAGATGAACGCCACGAGGTACTACCAGGTGCTCAACGCGCTGATCGACAACCCGGCCGCCCTGCAGGCCGACCCGATGCTGATCAAACGTCTGAACCGGCTTCGGGCCACCCGTCAGCGGGCCCGCTCGGCCCGGCGGCTGGACGCGCAGGCCTGAGCAGGGGGCCGGTCAAGGCCGGCCCGAGATCACTTCTCCCCGGCGCAGTCCGTCAGCGTGTCGCGCGGCGGGCAACCGACATGCCGTCCCGCGTACCGGCTGTCATTTGCACTCGAGGGGGTCGAGTGCTAATCATTGGGTTAGCACTCTCACCATGAGAGTGATAATTCAGACTGTTTGGTGAGGGTCGGCGAACGCGTGCGAACGGCGCACGGGGTATCCGGCCCGTCCGTCGCGGGCGCCATCCGGTTAACCATCCGTTTCGCGTGGGAGGTACCACCCGAATGGCCAAAATCATCGCTTTCGATGAGGAGGCTCGCCGCGGTCTCGAGCGGGGAATGAACATCCTCGCCGACGCCGTCAAGGTGACCCT
>JBBRZQ010000081.1:0-19686 GCA_038236535.1 Actinomycetales bacterium | reverse complement strand
GCTCATGCCTCCGGACCACGGTGCACCATGCAGCTGATCACACTCCCGGGCTGAGCGCTGGGACCGAGGATCCACAAGCAGAGAGGAACGCCGTCGGCGTCCGACCGACACTTTCGAGGACGCTCGGGGGCTCTGACGCAACGATCGCCGGCAGACAATCCCATGAGCAGATCGCCGTCAGGCTCGAGCAACTCAGCACATTGACCCGCGCGACGTTCTGCAATTAGGACGGTAGACGGTCGACAAAACACGACCGCACCTACTTGAAGACAACGCGTGCGCGAAGGCCACGAATCCCACGGCACCCGGTACAGCGAGCGTCATAGCCCAGAAGGACGCTGGTTTTCGGATCGCAATGTCGATGCCCCCATGCTGCGCCGGCCGGTCGGACGGGGACGGGAGCCACCTTCCATACGCCTCATGGTCATCGGCGCTGGTTCGGCTGGTGACTGGGGTGAAAACGGCGAACTTGGCTTCGTGCTCGCGTAGTCCAGTGCGGGCTGCGACGAGGTCGAACACCTTGACGACTTGGTTGCCAAGACTGCCCGCACAGCGGACGTGCCCGCTCAGTGCGTTCTCTCCAGATGTGCGTCCTTGTTTGTGTGCGGTCGTGCCGAGCGGGAGGTAGGTGAGGCCGAGATGCCGGTGGTGGGTGACCACGCAGTCGCCTGCTGCCCAGATGTGATGCAGGCCTGTGGTCATGGACAGAGGCTTGGCTAAGCAAAGTTCAGTCTGACCGGGACCAGGGGCAGGGCAGAGGAGGTGCAACGTCTGAGGGACTTCATGGAACCTTCATACAAATCACCGGGGAAAGCACGGGGTACGAAGCCGAAGGTAATGGAGAAGACTCGGGTCGTGATCACGGCCCAAACCGTGTCATGACACCGCGAAGGCTGGGCCACCATCACCATGATCAGGACCGACAATCCAAGCAAGAAGACCAGTTGCCGGCGATCTGCCAGTGAGACCCTCCTTCGGCGACGGATCGGTGCCGCGTCGGTGGGCGCCACGCTTGCTGGGATGACGGTCTTCGGGTCATTGGTGCTCACCTCCACCCAGGAGGCATCCGCCGCCGCCCCTGTCAGCGCTGCTGCGGTCCCGGCCGCCTTCGGGTTCAATGACCCGCCGGCGCCCACGCCTCCACCGGATATGCCCATGGATATGCCGGGGATGGACATGTCAGGAACCACTCCTGCGCCCGCCACTCAGGCGCCCGCCGCCCCGGCTCCCACACCGGCCGATATGCCCACGGATATGCCGGGGATGGACATGTCCGCGAGCTCGCCGGAGCCCACCATCCCGGCGGACATGCCGCCGGACATGCCGGGGATGGACATGCCCGGTGACTCTCACGGCCACGGCGACGCGACAGGCGCTTCCAGCAACAGGCCACTCGCGCCCGTGCTGGGCACCTTCGGCGGAGCCACTTCGGCGGTGCTGCTCACGGCCGGGATGCTTCGCCGCAAGGATCGTGCCGCCGATCTAGCGAAGAGGGCCGCCCGCCTCGCCGGACAGGGCAAGAAATGAGCCAGGACCTCCAGACACGACCGAAGAACCCGCCGCGGCCGAGGGGCTCGCGCCTGGATCGTGCCGTGAAGGCCAGGACTGACCCGGACGACGCGCAGTTCGACCGACAGCCGGGCGAACCCCTGGGCCGGGACCTGCTCAAGAACCGGTTCGTCTCCGCGGTGATGCGCAGCCGCTGGTACCCCGGGGCCTTCCAGATCCCGATCGCCGCCGTGTTCGGCCTGGTCGCCTACCAGCTGCTGGCCGGGCCCTCCAAGGCCCACGAGAATGCCGGCACCGCCTTGATGTGGGTGCTCTGGTGGCCGGCCCTGCCCCTGATCTACGTGCTCTTCGGCCGGTTCTGGTGCGCGGTCTGCCCGTTCGCCGCGCTGTCCGACTTCGTCCAGAAGATCGTCGGCGTGAACCGCCCGGTGCCACCGTTCCTGAAGAAGTACGGCATCTGGATCATCGACGCCACGTTCCTGGCCATCACCTGGGCCGACCACGTCTTCGGGATCGTCGGCTCCCCGTTCGGCTCCGGCATCCTGCTGCTCCTGCTGACCTTCTCGGTCATCGTGTCCGGGGCGTTCTACCAGCGACGCACCTTCTGCCGCTACCTGTGCTTCCTGGGCGGGCTCTCCGGCAACTACGCCCGGACCGGGATGGTCGCCCTTCGCGCCGACACCACCATCTGCTCCACCTGCACGGCCAAAGCCGCGTGCTACAACGGCACCGACACCGTGGCCGCCTGCCCGCTGTTCAGCTTCCCCCGGACGATGGACTCCAGCGCCAACTGCAACCTGTGCGCGAACTGCATCAAGTCCTGCCCCAACGACGCGATCAGCCTGACCGTGCGCCCGCCCACCAAAGAGCTGTGGTTCCTGAAGACCCCCAAGATCGAGGAGTCGTTCCTGGCGATGGCGATCATGGGCATCGTCATCATCCAGAACGTCACCATGCTCGGTGTCTGGACCGACCTGCTCGCCTGGGTCGACCGGACCACCGGCATCACCAGCTACCCGGTCATCTTCACCGCCGTCTTCGCGGTCGGGGTGTCCATCCCGGTCGCCCTGCTCGCCCTGGCCGCCAAGGTCGCCTCGCTGGGCAACCTGGAGAGCACGCTCAAGAACTTCGCCAGGTTCGGCTACGCCCTGATCCCGCTGGACGTCGCCGCGCACGTGGCGCACAACCTGTTCCACCTGCTGGCCGAAGGCAACTCGGTGTTCTACACCGTCACCGCGTTGTTCGGAGCCCACAACAGCGGCCCCACCGCGCTGCTGGGCAACGCGACGATCCAGATCCTGCAGTTCGCCCTGCTCGCGCTCGGGCTCGCCGGGTCGCTGTACACGGCCAAGCGGATCGCGCACCGTCGCTACCAGAGTCCCGGACGCCGTATCTCGACGATGGTCCCCTTCTCGGTCCTGATCGTGGCCCTAGCCATTCTGAACGTGGCCATGTTCACCGTCCCGATGACCCACCGGATGTGACGCCAGCACTCCATGCGCGTCTTCCGGTCCCTGCCTCCTCACTGATCATCGTCATCCCGTTCTGAAAGGCCCACCATGTCGCACTCCCCGCGCAGTCTCGTGATCCCCCTGCTTGCTGTCGGCGTGCTTCTGCTGTCAGCGTGTGGCGCCGGTACGGGCGCCGGAACCTCGTCGCCCAAGGAGGGCGCAGCCCAGAGCGGGGGACTGCCTGGCGAGCATGTCCACGGCGTTGCTCGCGACCCCGGCACCGGGAGCGTCTACCTGGCAACCCACCAGGGCTTGTTCCGCTACGACAAGGGCACCTCGGTCCGGGTTGGACCGGATGTCGACTACATGGGGTTCAGCATTGCCGGGCCGGGGCACTTCTACGCCTCGGGCCACCCCGCCGACGGGGTCGACCTGCCGGCTCCTGTCGGCCTGATGGAGTCCCTCGATGCCGGCAAGACCTGGGCGGTGCGCTCCCGCGGCGGTGAGTCCGACTTCCACGCCCTGACCTCATCCAGCAAGGGCGTTCTCGGGTATGACGGTGCTCTGCGGGCCAGCACCGACGGCAAGACCTGGACCCAGCCGGCGATCGCCGCCGAACCACGATCCCTGGCAGCCGCACCTGACGGGTCGCGAATCCTGGCCACGACAGGCAACGGGGTCCTTCTCTCGACGGACGCGGGCGCTACCTGGACGCCACTGCCCGGTGCCCCACAGCTCCTGCTCGCTGCCTGGGCCGACAAGACCACGGCCACCGGCGTCACGACGACAGGGCACCTCGCAGTCACCACCGACGCCGGGGCGACCTGGACCACTGGAAGCGCGAAGGTCGACTCCGCGCAGGCCATGTCTGCCTCTCGGGGAGACGGCGGGACCCTTGACGTCCTCATCGTGACGGATACCCAGGTTCAGCAGAGCCTCGACTCGGGTGCGTCCCTGCTCCCTCTGGCTACCAGCTGAACCGGCACGAGCACGGTGCGCCGCACCCACCTACCGACCGTGAGACAACCTGTCGCCTGAGGAGGCGCCGGAGGAGAGGGATCCCATGACCACCATCATCGCCGCCGACCAGGTCGCTGAGACCAGCGTCGAACTCGTCATCGGCGGGATGACCTGTGCCTCCTGCGCGGCCCGGATCGAGAAGAAGCTGAACAAGCTGGACGGTGTCAGCGCCACTGTCAACTACGCCACCGAGAAGGCAAAGGTGACGTATGCCGGGACGGTCACCCCGCAGGACCTGGTCGCCACGATCGAGGCGACCGGGTATACCGCTGCGTTGCCCGTTCCGAAGCTCAGCACCGCCGCGGCGGCGCACTCGGGTGACGTTGAGCAGGAAGAGAAGGACGACGAGGTCTCCCGGCTGCGCCAGCGGCTGGTGATCTCGGCGGTGCTGAGCCTGCCGGTGCTGTTGATGTCGATGGTCCCGATGCTGCAGTTCGACAACTGGCAGTGGCTGGCCCTGACGCTGGCCTCCCCCGTCGTGGTGTGGGGGGCGCTCCCGTTCCACCGCGCCGCGTTCACCAATGCCCGCCACCGTGCCGCCACGATGGACACCCTCATCTCGGTGGGTGTCAGCGCTGCCTGGTTGTGGTCGCTGTGGGCGCTGTTCTTCGGTGGGGCCGGGATGCCCGGCGCCCGGATGGGGTTCGAGCTCATGCCCTCACGCGACGGCGGACCGGGGCATATCTACCTCGAGGCCGCGTCCGTGGTCACCGTGTTCATCCTTGCCGGCCGCTACTTCGAGGCCAAAGCCAAGAAGCACTCGGGTGCTGCGCTACGGGCCCTGTTGAACCTGGGTGCCAAAGACGTCGCGGTCCTGCGCCAGGGCAGCGAGGTGCGCATCCCGACCGACCAGCTGGTTGTCGGGGATGTCTTTATCGTGCGCCCCGGCGAGCAGGTGGCCACCGACGGGATCGTCACCGACGGCAGCTCGGCCGTCGATGCCTCGATGCTGACCGGGGAGTCGATCCCGGTGGAGGTCAGCCCGGGTGACGCCGTGGTCGGGGCCACCGTCAACGCCGGCGGGCGCCTCATGGTCCAGGCCACCCGGGTCGGTGCCGACACCCAGCTCGCCCAGATAGCCCGCCTGGTCGAGGACGCCCAGAACGGCAAGGCCGAGGTCCAGCGGCTGGCCGACCGGGTGTCCGGCATCTTCGTCCCCGTCGTGATCCTGTTGTCTTTGGCCACTCTCGCGGCCTGGCTGCTGACCGGACACTCCCCGACCGCGGCGTTCACCGCCGCCGTGGCCGTGCTGATCATCGCCTGCCCCTGCGCTCTGGGACTGGCCACACCGACCGCCCTGCTCGTGGGCACCGGCCGCGGCGCGCAGCTCGGCATCCTGATCAAAGGCCCGCAGGTTCTGGAGTCCACCCGCCGGGTCGACACGATCGTGCTCGACAAGACCGGAACCGTGACCACCGGCCGGATGAGCGTGGCCGCGGTGCACGCCACGGTCGATGAGACCGTGGCGCAGGTCCAGACTCTGGCCGGCGCCCTCGAGGATGCGTCCGAGCACCCCATCGCCAAGGCCATCGCCGATGCGGCAAGGGCTGACATCGCAGCCTCGCAAGCCTTGCCGGCCGAGTCAGGGACGTACCGCGCCCTTCCCACGGTCGACAGCTTCAGCAATCATGACGGACGCGGTGTCACCGGTGTGGTGGATGGTTGCGCAGTTCTGGTGGGCCGCCGCAGCTGGCTCGAGCAGGAGTGGTCCATCCTCGCTCCCGCCGACCTGATCACCTCTGCCGAGGCTGCCGAGGCCAACGGCCAGACCCCGGTCTGGGTGGCGTGGGACGGCGCGGCACGCGGAGTCATCGTGGTGGCCGACACCATCAAGGACACCTCCGCTCAGGCAATCGCCCAGTTCCGCACCCTCGGGCTCCGGCCGATCCTGCTCACCGGTGACAACACCCGGGCCGCCCACGCGGTCGCCGCCCTCGTGGGCATCGGGCCGGAAGATGTCATCGCCGAGGTCCTGCCTGCCGACAAGGTCTCGGCAGTCAAAGCCCTGCAGGCGGGCGGAAGCATCGTGGCGATGGTGGGCGACGGGGTCAACGACGCCGCCGCACTGGCCCAGGCCGACCTTGGCCTGGCCATGGGCACCGGGTCCGACGTGGCCATCGAGGCCTCCGACCTGACCCTGGTCCGAGGGGACCTGCGCTCGGCAGCAGACGCCATCCGGCTGTCCCGGTCCACCCTGAAGACCATCAAGGGGAACCTCTTCTGGGCCTTCGCCTACAACATCGCAGCTATCCCGCTGGCGGCACTCGGCCTGCTCAACCCGCTGATTGCCGGTGCGGCCATGGCGTTCAGCTCGGTGTTCGTGGTGAGCAACAGCCTTCGGCTGCGCCGATTCTCCCCGCTGACCACGCCGAACCCGACAACGACCAGCTGATCCCCGATCCCGCCAGCGGCCACGGCGGTGGCGATGACCTGCGCCGATGATCGACTCCGCTGTGGCGAGATCGATCGCTCAGGAAGGGTAGGAGAGGGTCGTCATCATGCCGGTCTCGGCGTGGTAGATGTTGTGGCAGTGAGTGGCCCACTGGCCGGGGTTGTTGGCGTCGAGGTCCACCTCTACGGTCTGCATCGGGCGCACGATGACGGTGTCCTTGCGTGCCCCGCCGTTGACCAGGCCGAACGTGTGACCGTGGACGTGCATCGGGTGGAACATCATCGACATGTTCTGGAACCGCAGCCGGACCCGCTGACCCGCCTCGACCTGTAGCGGGTCGGTGTCGGGGAAGGTCTTTCCGTTGAGGTTCCACCGGTACGGGGCCATCGAACCGCTCAGCAGCAGGTTGTGGGTCCGGTCCACTGCCTTTGTCTCGAGCCGGACGGTATCTGCGCTGGTCAGGTCGGTGCTGAGAGTGACCTTCCCTGCGAGCTCGGTGGGGCGGGCGGATGCCTTTGGCGGTGTTCCTGTCGCGGAGCGCACCAGGGCAAGGGCGTTGCCCTGCTTGCCTTCGGCGAGCGCGACGAGCGGGAAGACCCCGTCGCCGACGGTGACCAGCACGTCATACCGCTCGCCCATCCCGATCAGCAGCGAGTCGGTGGTCAGCGGCGCGACGGGGAAGCCATCGCTGTGGGTGACGGTGAGCCGGTGGCCGCCGAGCGCGACCCGGAACGCGGTGTCCGCGCCGGCGTTGATCAGGCGCAGCCTGGCCCGCTGTCCCGGCTTGGCGGTCAGGGTCACCGGCGCGGCGGGAACGCGTCCGTTGGCCAGGTAGTGCGGATAGGCGATGTCGCCGGCGCCTCCCAGCAGCGGTGAGGTCATCCCCTCCCCCATACCGCTGCCCATGTCCATGCCACCCATGTCGCCCATGTTGCCTGAGCCGGCTGCTGCGCCGCCCGACATCGAGGTGAGCCCGTTGAGGACCTGTTCGGGGGTGCGGCCGGTGCCGTCGACCCAGTCATCGAGCACCACGGTCCACTCGACGTCGTAGCCGCCAGGATCGGCCACCTCGTCCACCAGGAGGGCCCCGTGCAGGCCGCGGTCGAGCTGGACGCCGGAATGGGGGTGGTAGAAGTAGGTACCCGGGTCCGGGACGGTGAACTCGTAGGTGAACTTGGTCCCCTGGTTGATCGGGGCCTGGGTCAGGCCTGGCACACCGTCCATGTCGTTGCGCAGGGCTATGCCGTGCCAGTGCACGCTGGTCGTGGCCGGTAGCTGGTTGTCCACCTGAACCCGCAGAAGGTCGCCGGCGCGGGCCCGAAGCAGAGGTCCCGGCACCGTGTCGCCGTAGGCCCAGGTGTTGACCACCGGACCGCCGAGGTCGACCGTTGCCGCCCGTGGCGTCAGCTTGGCGGTGACCACACGCTGGCCCGTGCTGCGGCGTACCGCCTCGGAACGGCCGATGGCCTCGGCGGAGGTCGACCTTTCGGCCGTGCCCCCGCAGGCGCTCACCGCAGCGAGACCGGCAAGCCCGAAGGCTCCGAGGAGGACGTGGCGACGGGACAGCTCTGACATGCGGGCCTGGCCTTTCGGTGAGAGCCCGCCCATATGGCCGACACCATCAAAGCCTCGCGCCTTACTACCCGGAGTTTGATGATCGTTTTGTGAAGGTTTGCCGAAGTTTGACGCCTACTCGTCGACTCCCGGCGTCGCACAGACGACCAGCTCGGTATCAGCGGCGCGCAGCCGAGGCTCGTCCAGGCGGCTGCTCACGGCCGGGTGGTGTCCTGAGGGGACTGAGGGGAGGTGATGTTGGGCGAGTCCTGCCACGTTTCGGGTGCACGGAGGTTGCCTTTGTCAGTGGCGTGGGTGGGGTCGGGCTGGTTGGTCGTGTCGTTGCCGTGCTGCTGGCCGTTGCCGCCGCGCATCATCATGTACATCATTCCGACCATCATCAGCGGGCAGGCCAGTAAGGCAGCGAACGGCAAGGCCGTCCGGAGAGAACTTCCGGTGGCCAGCAGGACGACGAGCACGACTGCGCCGATGCCGAGCATCCCGAGGAGATGGTTCTTCCCGCCGTGGTTGTGACCTTGCATGTTGGTGTTCATTGTTCTGGCCTTCCTGTTGTTGATGCGGTCAATAGCTCGTCAGCGCCGGGCGCCTCAACTGCTGTTGGCTGAGCACGGTCCAGGTACTGGGTACGAACGATGAGAATCACGCCGCCTGTGAGGCAGACGAGCGCCCAGATCTGGGGCTGGGTCATCCCGAGCGCTGCAGGTTCGTTGATGCGCAGGAACTCGACGAGGAACCGGGAGATCCCGCTCAGCGCGAGATAGGCGCCGAAGACGGCGGCCGGGTTCCAGCGCTTGGCCAGCGCCCACAGGACCGCAGCGATCACGACGGCGGCGAGCGCTTCGTATAACGGCGTGGGGTGGACGGGCACCGTTGTGGGCACCACGCCGTTGGGGAAGGTCATCGCCCAGGGCACAGACGTGGGCTTGCCGTAGGTACCGTCACCGGAGAGAAGGCAGCCGAGCCGGCCGACGCCATAGGCAATGGTGAGCGGGACTGCGGCGGCACCGGCGACGATACCAAGCGGGAGCTGGTGGCGGCGCACGACGACCAGCGCCGCCACGACCCCGCCGATCAGGCCGCCGTACCAGGTAAAGCCCATCCCACCCAGGTGGTGCAGATCGACGTTCGGTAGCTGCTCGAGCAGGTAGTAGATCTTGGCGCCGACGAAACCCCAGATGGTTGCCCACATCACGAGTGAGTACGCCGAGTCCCGCCTCAGCCCCAGCCGTTCGAAGGCGCGGGCGAGCATGAAGGCGGCCACCAGCGCGGCCAGCGCCTTACTCACCCCATACGACTGGATGTCGAAGCCAAAGACCGAGAAAAGGACCGGCCGCACGTGTCTCTCCGTTCGCGGACACAGTCAGGGTTGGTGGCCCATCTGGTTCTACGTCCTGGGACAACCGTGGATCATCGCCGTGAAGAACACCCCGGGAAGACGGTCAACGTTCAATGAAGTCCGCATCCGCTCGGGTCCAAGCAGCCTCATCTTCATGGCATCTTCATGGAACCGCGACAGTACGGCAGGGGTTGGCGCGAGAGGCTGAGGAACGCCCCCACCTGGCCGATGGTCGGGTCGAACCAGCGGTGCGCTGCACCGCTGAAACCTGAGCATCAACCGACGGAGGAACGCATGTTCATCGCCATCGCCCGGTTCCCTGAAGTCCCCACCGAGCGTGAGGCCGAGTTCCGGGCCTGGTTCGCCTGGTCGAACGACCAGCTTCGCGAGGTCGACGGGCTTCAAGGCCGACGACTGCTGCGCGCCGCCGATGGGAGTTACACGGCGCTCGTAGAGCACAAGAATGCTGAGACGTTCGCCGCCATGCGCGCCACCGACGCGGCCTCGCAAGTGCATGCACTCCTCGGGGAGCTCCTCCTGGACGGGTCAGCCGCTACGAACTACGAGGTCGTCGCAGATCTCGCGAAGTCCGGGTCCTGCTGCGGTGGCAAACGTGAACAGGGCGATGCGCGCAGGCACGACCTGGCTTTGGTCGGTGTCAGTGCTGAGGCACAGGTTGCCGACGGCTGCTGCCAAGAAGCCTGACCGGGTTCAGTTTTCGGCCGAAGGCCTGCTGGTCATGTGTCAACCTCGGCGACCGACTTCTCCCGACTCAGGCACGGTCATCCCTTCGGGGTGCCAGCGCCACCTGTGCACTCGCCACCAGGTTCGGGGGCGCGGCTTCCTGACTTGTACGTCTCGACAAAGGACTTCAGGCGAGGATCACTGGCAGAGCTGAGCTTCAGCTGTACTCCCCAGGCGGACGCGATGATGGGAGACGGCAACCCGGGATAGGGACTGACCAGCGCATACGCCTCCTCGGAGGTGTCGCCAAGGATCCTGGCGATCTCGGAGGCGGGAAGGTCCGGGCGGTAGGTGATCCACATGGCGCCGTGTTCGAGGGAGTGAACCGCGTTCTCGTTCGGCACCGGCGCGGTGTACACGCCGCAGTTCTGCCAGCTGGCCGAGTGCTTGCCCCCGACCGGCGGCGTCTGGGGGTAGACGACCGCTCCGGTCACATGGTCGCGGGCCAGACCGGGGTAGGTCTGCAGGCCCGTCAGCGCGACCTTCTCCTGCGTGGACGACCCTGACCCGCTGTGAGCGATGAGCGCCCAGGACCCACCGCCCACCAGCGCCACCGCTGCCACCGAACCAGCCACGATCAACCCGGCACGCTTGCGAGCGCTGTGTTGCTGCTGCCTCTGCACCGCCTCAAGACGGGCGGCTCGGGCGCTTTCACGTTGTCCTTTTCTGCTCATTTCTCGCTCCGCTCGGGTCGGGCCATCTCGGGATTCAGCTGACGTCGACACGACGTGGCCACGATGAACTGGTCACGCAGGCGTGCGCTACGCCGGTGTTCACGTCGCACGGCTTCGTGTCGGATGGTCGGTGCGCTGGCACGCTGTTGTCTTCGCGTCATCTCCTGGTTCCTGTCACTCCGTGTACGGCTTCCCCTGCTTGCGGCGCGGTCATCTACTGATCTCCGTCAGGGCGGCGGCCATCTGCTCGGGGCTCAGTCCGCCGGTCTTGACCGAACGCAGGATGCCCGCCTTGTCAATGAAGAAGTGGGCCGGGATCCCGTATACCCGGTAGGCCGAAGCGATACGTGTGTCTGGGTCAGCCACCTTCGGGAAGGTCAGCCCGACGCGGTTGGCATAGTCGCGCACCGTCGTGGTGTCCTCGCGGATGAAGATCGCCAGGACGACGACGCCCTTGGCCTTGAACTTCTCAGACGCGGACTGGACGTCCGGCGCCTCCGCGACGCACGCGGCACACCAGGTCGCGCCGAACGTCAGCCATACCGGTTGTCCCTTGTACGAGCTCAGCGAGACCTTCTTGCCTTCCACGGTCGTGGCGGTGAAATCCTGAGCGAGACTGCCGATCTTTGGTGGGGCGCCATCAGCCGGCCCGGAAAGGGCGATGGCCTGCAAACCGGCCGCGGACGCAGTGGGACGGTTCACCAGATACACCCCGCCCAGGACGATGGCGGCGGTCACTGCCAGGACGAGCAGAGTGCCGAGCCGGCTCTCGCGGAGGCTCTGCTGCCACGTCTTGGGCTTGGCGAGTGTGGGTAGTGAACTCATGAGGGGGTGTTTCCTTGCTTCTGATTGACGCGCCGTAAGCCACGATGCTCAAGCATCGTGCTGCCCTACCTCGTCCTTTCCCGGTTCATGGCTGGTGCCCGAGGGTGTGCCGGCGAGCTCGATCTCGGTGACCAGCTGGTGGAATTTCGGTGTGAACGCCATGTCACGATTCAGGGTGGAGGCGCAGAGGACCTCGCTGCCACCGGGTGTCCTGCGGATGCGCGCCCAGATGCGACGGTGCGGGAAGAAGAAGACGAGGTAGAGGCCGAGCACGAGCAGCGTCGAGCCCACCCAGACGAAGGGGACTCCGGGGTCGTGAGCCACGATCAGGCCGGTGAACTGGCGGGTACGTTCGAAGGTGTAGGTCAGCCCGGCGAGCGTGGTTGCCTTGTTCTGGTCCACGACCTGGGTCGCGATGGCGCCCTTGGTCCCATCCTGGAAGACGTTCACCTCCACCTGCCCGGCCTTGATGGTCGGGTCGACCTTGCCCGAGGCCGGGACGACGATCTCGACGGCCAGCTTCTTGCCCTTCACGATGAACTGGCCGATGCTCTTCGAACCGTCATCGGAGGTCCATACCAGCGGTACGGCTTCGCGGTACAGGGTCGTGCCGACGGAGTTGGTGACCTTCATGGCCGCGGCCTCGCCGAAGAACGACTGGTAGAACGAGACACCGTCGCTCTTGAGCGGATGGTTGACCCGGACCGTCTGCCTGTCGACCTGGACACCGTTCTTGTAGAGGATCAGATCGCTCGCATAGTCGCTGGGGGAACCGTCCGGGTAGTAGGCGTCGTTGAAGGACATGGTCTTGACCGAGAGCCCCGTCCCGTGGCCGACCTGAACCGTCGAGCCCACCGCTACGACAACGTTGGTGTCCTTGAAGCCGGCGGTGGCGCTGAGGAAGAAGCCCACGAGAATGATGACGAAGCTCAGGTGCGCCACGACGGTGCCGAAGGGACCCCAGCGGAACCGGTCGGCGTACAGGTTCACCCCGTCCTCGTCCAGGTCGGTGACCGTGCGGAAGCGGTGAGACTTCAAGACCTCTCGAACGTAGTCGGTCGTTGCGTCGGGGGCGGCCGGTACGAGGACGGACGCTTTCAGCGGTGCGTGGGTGAAGAAGTTCTGGCTCATCCGGGTGCGGGGGTGCCTGGCGAGCTTCCACAGGCGGGGTGCCCGGTTGACCGAGCAGGCCAGGACGCTGGTCGTCAGGAGCACGGTGATCGCCTTGAACCAGATGGACGTGAATGCAGCGAAGAGGCCTAGCTTGTCCAGCACGGGCGTCCAGCCGCCGTACCGGGAACGGATCGAGGCGAGCCAGGCCGCATACGACTGCGGGTCGGCCGCCGTCTCGGCCGGTGTCTGCTCCAGCAGGGTGCCGGCCAGTGACAGCAGCCCCAGCGCCAGGATCAGCCAGAGCCCGGTGCGCATCGAGATGAAGAACCGCCAGAGCTGGTTCAGGACGTCCGCGCCGGAGATGGTCGGGCCGCCGTCCAGAGCGTCCAGCGACTCACGACGCCCGGGTTCGGCCAGACGTCTGCGTGTGTCTTGGCTCATGTGAACTCTTCCTCAGATACCGAAGCGGGGCAGTGCGCCGGACAGCTTGACGAACAGGTTCGTGATCATCAGGAAGCCGACCACGATGAGCATTGCGCCGCTCACCAGAGAGACACCGGCCTCGTGCTTGCGGAACCACACGAGCTTGCGGTTCGCCGCGGTCGCACCGACGGCGACCAGCATGAACGGGATCCCCAGACCCGCCGCGTAGACCACGAGCAGGACCGCGCCCTGGCCAACGGTCGAGTTCAGCGAGGCCAGGCCGATGATGCCACCCAGGAGGGGTCCGATGCAGGGGGTCCAGCCGGCGGCGAAAGCCATCCCGATCAGGGTCGAGCGCCCATAGCTGGGGGCAAGGACCTTGACTGTGCCGTCCCCTGTGTCCGACTTTCCGATGAGGCGCTCGGTCGGGACGGAAACCTGCCGGTAGAGCGCCGAGATCTGGATCAGCCCGGCGACGTGCAGGCCCATCACGATGAGAATGACGCCGCCCACCACTCGCAGGATCGGCACGTAGTCCCGCAGGAGGTATCCGACCAGCCCGAGCGAGACCCACAGCCCGACGAACACAATGGTGAAGCCAAGAACAAATGCCAGGGACTGCCGGAACGCCACCCGCCGCGCCCTCGGCGAGTCCGCCGGGGTCGTTCCGACGATGTAGCTCAGATAGGCCGGCACCATGGGAAGGCAGCACGGTGACGCGAAAGATACGATTCCCGCGAGGAACGCGAGACCGACGTAGGCGATGGTCAAGAAGTCACCTGGTTCGGGGTCAGCTGCGAGCGGACTTCCTTGAGCAGGTCGGCGTTGGACAGCCATATCGAGGGGTACTCGCCGTACCAGCGCTGGTTCCCACTCTTGGCGATCAGCACGAAGCTGTGCCCGGGCAGGCCCGCGTGCATGCCCTCGCCGATGGCCCCGTACGCCGTGGACATGGTGCCGTCCTCGATCAGGAAGGGAGTGCGCACCCCGTTGGCAGCCATGTCCGCTGTGATCTGGTCCTTGGTGTTCATCGCGATGGGCAGCACGGACGCCAAGACCGGCACGACGGCCCCCTGGGCCGGGGCGCTGAAACCTGCCGAACCCCGGCCCTGCCTTTCCCATGCGGGGGTCGACGCACCTTCACTCATGACCTCACAGTCCGCCTGATCAACGAAGATTCGGGCGGGTTTTTGATGAAGGTTTGCTGAAGGTCGGGCCGCGAACTGCACCATGCGATCTCCGTCGCGCCACCGGCATTTCCCGCACCTGGCTCGGGTCGTCTTCGGCGCCGGATCGGCGGCGACGAACGGCTGTATCGTCATGGACACCGCGAAAGAGCGCCACGGTCACGCCGACAACCAAGGCCCAGAACCCCGCCATCGCCAGGACCATGACCAGCATGCCGCCCCCTCCGGCTCCATCACCCCACCAGGCCATCGTTGCCTCTCCTTGCCGGGGGTCGGTCCCCGCGACCGGCTCACCCCCAAACTGCGCTCCGGCTGTGTGAGTATCACGATGGTTTCCATGAAGGTTTGCTGAAGCCGGTGGTCGAGAACGGCCATGATGCCGTTTCTGCGTGCGGAGTCGCCCACACTGGGGGACATGAGCCAACCGGCCGGCAAGCCAGCCCCACGACCAACCCCCACCGGTTTCCGGGTGCTGGTCGTCGATGATGAACGAGCCTTGGCCGACCTCGTGGGGTCCTATCTGACCCGCGACGGCTTTGAGGTGTCGATGGCCGGCGACGGTCAGCAGGCGATTGACCAGGCCCGCCATGTCGATCCTGACGTGATGGTGCTGGACCTGGGGCTGCCGGTGATCGACGGCGTCGAGGTCTGCCGGGTGGTACGCACCTTCTCCGACTGCTACATCATCATGCTCACAGCCCGCACCGACGAGGTTGACAAGCTCATCGGCCTCTCGGTCGGGGCAGACGACTACCTGACCAAGCCGTTCAGCCCTCGCGAGCTGCTAGCGCGTGTCCACGCGATGTTGCGCCGTCCGCGTGCCTCCACCACCAGCGGGCAGGCCGCCAGGCACGTCGTGGAAGAGCCGCCGCGGGTGTTCGGAGCACTGAGTATCGACGTGCCCGGCCGCGAGGTCCACCTCGAGAATGAGGCGATCGGACTGACCCGCACCGAGTTCGATGTCCTGCAGGTGTTGTCGGCCCGGCCCAAGCTGGTCTTCTCCCGCCGCCAGCTCATCGATGCCGTCTGGGACCAGACCTGGGTCGGCGACGAGCACCTGGTCGACGTGCACGTCGGGCACCTGCGCCGCAAGCTCGGTGACGATCCCGGCTCACCCCGGTACGTGCGCACGATCCGGGGTATCGGCTACGGGATGGGCGACGGCAGATGAAGCAGTCCGCCATCGAGCCAACACGTCGAGGCGCCGGCCTGGCCGGTCGCCTTCTCCTGGCCCAGTCGCTCGTCCTGGTTGCCGGCACCCTCACTGCCTGGCTGATTGCCGCCAATGTCGGCCCGTCGTTGTTCCATCAGCACCTCACCAGCGCCAACGTCGGATCCACACCTGCCCAGATCACGCACGCCGAGATGGCTTACCGGTCGGCCAACACGCTGTCACTGTCCATGGCGCTGCTGGCTGCGCTGGTGGCCGCGCTGGGAGTAAGCGTGTACCAGACCCGGCGGATCGGAAGGTCGGTGGCCACCATCGCCGCGGCGGCAAGCGAGGTTGCCGGGGGCCACTACGACATCAGGGTCCCCGGGCCAGGGCTCGGCCCGGAGTTCGACGCACTTGCCGCAGCGTTCAACCAGATGGCTGGCCGGCTGGGCTCGGTCGAACGGACCCGCCGCAGACTGCTGGCCGACCTCGGCCATGAGATGCGCACCCCGGTGGCCACACTGGAGGCCTACCTCGAGGCGCTGGAGGACGGCGTCGCCACGTTGGACGCCGAGACCTCACAGCTCCTGCGTTCCCAGACCAGGCGCCTGGCCCGCTTGTCCGAGGACATCAGCACCGTCTCCCGCGCTGAGGAGGGACAGGTTCGCCTGGACCTGCGCGCGGTGCAGCCAGGACTGGTGGTCGCAGCCGCGGCCAATGCGGCAGCCGAGGCCTACCAGGCGAAAGGTGTTCGGCTGGTCTCGGACATCGCGGCGGGGCTGCCAGAGCTGTCACTGGATCCGGAACGGGTCGGACAGGTCCTGGGCAACGTGCTGGACAACGCCTTGCGTCACACCCCTGCCGGCGGGACGGTCACGATCTGCGCCGCGATATCCCGAACCGGCGGGGTGGCGCTGTCGGTGACAGACACCGGTGACGGCATCCCGGCCGAGCATCTGCCGCATGTGTTCGAGCGCTTCTACCGGGTCGACACCGCCCGGGATCGGACGCACGGAGGGTCCGGCATCGGCCTTGCCATTGCCAAGGCCCTCATCGAGGCCCACGGTGGGCAGCTCAGCGTCACCAGCCCCGGGACCGCTCAGGGATCAACCTTTCTGATTGTCTTGCCTCGCGGATAGCCGACTACTCGCCTGGAGCTGGCAGTGGCGATGGGTTGCTCACCGCGTCGGGTCCCTCGGCTACCTAGCTGGCGCGGGCTCTCTCGCCCCGGCCGGGGCCACAGGCGCTGGTGCAGGAAGCTTCAGACGCTTGAGCATCAGCGCGTTGACCGCGACGATCACCGACGACCCTGACATCATCAGGGCCGCGATCTCAGGGCGCAGCACCAGCCCGTAGGCGGACGCGAAGGCACCGGCTGCGATCGGCAGAGCGATGGCGTTGTATCCCACGGCCCACGCCAGATTCTGCCGCATCTTGCGGACCGTCCCCTTGCCGACGCGCAACGCGACGGAGACGTCCAGCGGGTCCGAACGCATGAGCACCACGTCCGCGGTCTCGATGGCGACGTCGGTCCCGGCCCCGATGGCGATGCCGAGGTCGGCTGTGGCCAGGGCGGGGGCGTCGTTGACACCGTCACCCACCATCGCCACCCGTTTGCCGGCTTGTTGGAGCTCGGCGACCTTCGCGGCCTTGTCCTGCGGCGCGACCTCGGCGATCACGGTGTCGATGCCGAGCTGGTCGGCGATGCGCCGGGCCGTTGCCTCGTTGTCCCCGGTGAGCATGACCACCTGTATCCCCGACTGGTGCAGGGCGGACACCGCCGCAGCCGCGGTCTGTCGGGCAGCGTCAGCCAGGGCGATCACGCCCACGGCGTTTCCGTCCACGGCGACCAGCACCGCGGTCCGGCCCGCGGCTGCCAGCTGGTCGCGGCGCCCTGCCAGGACGCCGAGGTGGACGTTCTCGGCCGTCATGAGACGGGGGTTGCCAACGAGGACGCGGCGGCCTTGGACTATCGCGGCGGCACCCTGGCCGGGGATGTTGCGAAAGTCGGTAACCGTCAGTGCCGGCAGCCCAAGCCCCGTCGCGTGGTCAGCGATGGACCGGGCCAGCGGGTGCTCGGACTCGCGCTCGATCGCGGCCGCCATAGCCAGCATCTCTTCCTCCGGCATGACCTCGGCGATGACGTCGGTCACCTCGGGCTCACCCCTGGTCAAGGTGCCCGTCTTATCCATCACGACGGTATCGATATGTGCCGAGGTCTCCAGGGCGGTGGCGTTCTTGAACAGCACGCCACGCTTAGCGCCCAGGCCGGTGCCGACCATGATGGCTGTGGGGGTGGCCAGGCCCAAGGCGTCGGGGCAGGTGATGACCACCACGGTGATCGCGAAGAGCATCGCCGTCTGCACGCTTGCGCCGGACGCCAACCAGGCCAGGAATGTCGCGGTGCCTCCGATCAGGGCCACCAGGACCAGCCAGAACGCCGCCCGGTCGGCCAGCCGCTGGCCTGGTGCCTTGGAGTTCTGCGCCTCCTGCACCAGGGCGACGATCTGCGCCAGGGCGGTGTCCGCGCCAACCTTGGTCGCACGCACACGGAGAGCGCCGGTGGTGTTGACCGAGGCGCCGATCACCTCCGAGCCCGCGTCCTTGGCCACCGGCAGGCTCTCCCCGGTGACCATCGACTCGTCGACCTCGGACTGCCCCTGCTCCACCACCGCGTCGACCGGGATCTTCGAACCCGGGCGGACCAGCAGGAGGTCACCGACCTGGACCTCGGCGGTCGGCACCTCGACGGCCTCGCCGTCGCGCAGCACGACGGCCTTCGCTGGAGCGAGCTCGAGCAACGTGCGGACCGCGTCGTTCGCCCCGCCGCGGGCCCGCATCTCGAACCAGTGCCCCAGCAGCACGAAAGAGGTCAGGACGGTGGCGGCCTCGTAGAAGACCTCACCACCTCCGGCAACGGTGACCCCGACGCTGTACAACCAGCCCGTGCCCACCCCCACTGCCACCAGGACCATCATGTCCAGGGTCCTGGCCCGCAGCGCCCGGTAGGCTCCGTAGAAGAAGATCCACGCCGAGTAGAAGATCACCGGCAACGACAGAATGAGGCAGAAGACCTCGTCGCTCAACCCGGCCGGGGCTGGGTCGGTAAAGCCGATGACCTCGCGCCCGATCGGCGAGTACAGCAGGATCGGCACCGAGAGAACCACTGCGACCAGGAAGCGGTTGCGCATGTCGGCGACCATGTCCTGCATCGACATACCGCCATGACCCCCGCCGTGACCCATGGCATCTTGCGGCGACAGGCCCGTCGCCTCGTGCCCCTCGTGAACCGCGTGGACCTTCGGGGTGGCCGTGGCAGCCGGCACTGCCATCGGATCGCACACGTGCTCGGGCACCGACACCCCGGCGCAGTGGTAGCCACAGTCGCGAACCCAGCCGGACAGCTGGACGACGTCGGTGCGGTCCGGGTCATAGGTGACATTCGCGGTCTGCGAGACGGCATTCGCCTCCACGGCGAGCACCCCCAGGCGACGCAGAAGCGTCTGTTCGACGACAGCGGCCGAGGTGGCCCAGTTCAATCCGCCGACCTGCAGAACCGTGGTCTCACTGTTCATCTTCAGCCTCCCCTTCACCGCTTGAGGGCCGCCAGGCATCGCCCTCCGGGGCAGCACGACCGTCCTCGAGTGAACGGTCGCGCTGAACCGACGAGCCGGTGATCACCAGTCTGCGCTCTCAGTGACGCCCGGAGGAGGTGAGTTCCTCGCGCAATGTTCGGTACTGGGAGACGTCCAGCTCTCCACGCGCCAACCGCAGATCCAGGTCGTCGGCGTCACACACTTCACGTTCGGCCCCGTCTGCGCCGCCGGCCCCCCGGGCACGGCCGAACAGCCGGCTCACGGCCCACAGCACCAGACCCATGAAGGTCGCCCAGAAGAGTCCCATCAGGGCCCAGCCGCTCACAGTCAACTGCCCGCACCACACATCAGCGAACACGAGGGCCACCCCTTCCAGGTTTCGTCACGTACCGCGATGCTCAGACTTCGCTCCCCCCATGACGATTAGGCAGGCATAACCATGAAGATTTCCTGAAGTCTGAACCCCGATCCTGTGATTGATCGTGCGCCCAGTCCGGCGTTTAAACCCCAAAGAGGTCGGACCCGGCCTGGGAGCTGTTCTCGGCCTACCGCCATCGCGGCGTGTTCACCGGCGTCCCCCTGGTCATGCTGTAGACCCAGACGAGCCACCGCGAGCGACTGGAGGACGGCCGCCCCAACGTCTCCGGGTTTCCTACATCGTTTCTTCATGGTTCCTGACCACGACCGC
>JBBRZQ010000080.1:0-20069 GCA_038236535.1 Actinomycetales bacterium | reverse complement strand
GTCGGCGACCTCGTCGACCGGCTGACCCGTCACGGCGTCGACGCCATCATCCGTCCCCTCATCGGTCCCGGCAACGACCTCGTCTCGCTGGGCTGGGCTCCCGGGGTGACCCCCGTGCCGGTCGCGGCACCACCGGAGAAGACACCACCGGAGAAGAAGACACGGCAGCCCGGGAGGCCAACACCATGACCGCACCCACTCGCGGACAGTTCACGCTGCACGCCCGGGCCGTCCCGCCGCTGAAGGCCGGCGACTACGTGCTGTCCGGCACGCAGTCCGTCGCCGGCGGACCGGCCGCACCCTATGACGGCCACGTTCGCATCGACTCGCCGCGCTTCGTGATGCCCCCCGACCAGATCCTGTCGACGTTTCCGCCGGCCAATGCCGAGGGCGCGTTCGAGAACCGGCTGCCGCAGATAGTGCTCAAGCGGCGGACGCTGCCGTGGGACCGCCGGCCCGGGACCGATGCGCCCGACGCGATGCCGTGGCTCGCGCTGGTCGTGGTCGCCGAGGGTGAGGCGCAGCTGTCCGGTGAGACGCCGGTGGCCCAGTGCGTCACCTCCGACGTCACGCTGCAGGGCCCGGCCGACGTACCGACCAGCGTGTACCTGGGCGTCTCGCAGACGGTCGTGGACGCCATCTTCCCGACCCGGGAGGACGTCGCGCTGCTGGCCCATGTGCGGCAGGTCGACCCGGGCGACACCGAGCTGTCGCAGGGCGACGATGACGGCTTCCTGGCAGTGGTGATGGCCAACCGCCTCCCGCAGTACCACCGCGCCACCGGACCGGACGACCCGGACCACCCCGTCCGCTACCTCGCCTGCCTGGTCAATCTCGAGGGACAGCTCGCAGCACTGCCACCGGTGCCACCGTTGTCGCTGTCGTTCGTCGCGGTGGAGTACGTGCAGAACCTTGCCGCGCTGGTGACCCCGGTCGACCCCGACCACTACGTCATGGGCACGGTCAGCAGCCAGGCCGTGTCGCTCGCCGGCATTGCTCCCGATGCCGTGACAGGGGAGGCCGCGTTCACCACCGGTCAGCAGGCCCCCGCCCGGGCGCCCGGGGTCAGCACGACCTCGCGCACGGCAAGCGCGTCGACCTGGCAGACCGCTCCCTCGGAGATCGCCCAGGTCGCGCTGAGCTCGTCGGCCGAGGAGTCCGGTCGGCTCGTTCGCGACGCGATGGGGATGGGCTGGCGCTACCCGATAGACCAGATCGTGCTCGAGAAGACCTACCGCTTCCCGGTGCTCGCTCACTGGAGCTTCACCGCCACCGGCACCGGGTCCTTCGAGACGCTGATGCAGGGGCTCGACGTCGGCCTGCTGGGCACTGCCCCGCCGGCGCCGCAGACACCGCCGCCGGGCACCCCGCCCGCGCCGCCGGCGACCCGTCCCGAGCCCGAGCTCACCGACACCGGCCACGTCGGGCTGCCGCACCAGACGCGACGCGGCGACGCCGGCCGGGCCTGGTATCGCGGAGCCCTCACCCCCCGCCCCGGCGGCGCCGATCCGCAGAACCCCGGCGTCAGGCTCCCGCTGGCCCATGTCAGCGACCAGCTGCGCCGGGTGACCCCCGATGGCCGCGAGGACCTGAGCCTGGCGTCGGCCTTCGAGATCGGGCGGTTGCTGGCGCTGTCCCAGCCGGCGATCGTGGCCGCGCAGCTGCGCTGGCGCCGCGAGCAGTTCGGCGCGAGCCGTGCCCACCGGTTCACCTCGGCCGCCCTCGAAGGGCTGGGACGGTTCGGCTTCCAGGTGTCTGGCGAAGACCGCGCCTTCGACCTCGGCCGACTGCTCAGCCGCCGGGTCGTCCTCTCCGCAGCGGGTGACCCGTTCACTGTCCTTGCCCCGACGCGGCCGCTGGCCGACCCCGGACGGCCCGTTGACGTCGGCGCCGACCTGGAGGAGACCATCGCCACGGGTTTCGGCTTCTCCGTCGAGGCGGTGCGCAACGCCGCCGCCCGGATCGGCGCCCTCGCGGCACTGCAGCAGACCCCCGTCCCGGACAGCCCCTCAGGAGACGGACCGCCCTTCGACGGCAGCGCGGCCGACCAGCTCCGGGCCCGTCTCGACGAATCGGTGACCCGGATGGTCAACGACTCCCTCGGTGGCAAGGCGGGCCCGTCCGGACCTGGCGGGAAACCGGCCAGCGCGACGGCACCGGATGCCGCGGCGGGAGCGGGCGACGCGCTGGACGACGTCATCGCCGAAGCCAGCAGGCGGCGCGTCGGCGAGCAGGAGGAGACGCCATGAACGGCTTCACCGCGGTAAGCGCCAGCCTGGCCGTCACCTGGGCGCGTGAGGCTGTCGCCGACGCCCAGCTCACCACGGCCGACCAGGGAGACGCCTTCGGAGACCGGGTGGTGCCGTTCGAGCTCCGTCAGTGGCTGGCCCGGCTCAGGCTCCTCGAAGGGGTGCCCTTCGCCTACCTCGTCGCTGACTCGGAGCTGCTCCCGAAGGAGTCGATCCGGTTCTTCTACCTCGACCGGGCCTGGACCGACGCCCTGGTGGAGGGCGCGCTCAGCGTGGGGACGGTGAACTCCTCCGACCGCGCCGAGCTCGCGGCGGTCTATGACGTCGTCCGGTCCGAGATCGACGAGGAGGAGCGGCGGGTGCGGCTGCCCGGCGGTGAGGACGTCGTCCAGGCACCGGCAGGCACGATCACCGGCTTCCTGATCCGGTCCAGCGCCATCTCGGGGTGGCCCGGCCTGCACGTGCGCGCCTACTCCGCCGAGCCGGCCACCCGCGACGACGAGAACATCCCCGAGTCCGACCCGCGCCGGATCAAGGTGCTGCGGATGGAGCGGCTCGCCCCGGCGGTGCTGCTCGTGCTGCTGGACGGAGTGCCGGCGGTCGTGCACATCGAGGAGCCGCGCCAGGGTGTCCAGTTCGGCGTGCGCCTTGACGCCAGCGCCGCGAACACCTTCGCCGCCTGGGTGCCGGGCCGTGATGCGACGACCTCGGAGGACGTCGAGGTGCCACCCAACAGCGGCAACAAGGTGCGCGTCGACATACCGTTCCGGCCAGGGGCTCCCGGCGTGGTCAACCTTCACCAGCTGGTTGCCCAGTTCGTGGAGAAGAAGGCCCTGCTGAAGGTCGGCGACGACCTTGACAGCGCCGAGCTGGCGCTGCAGATGATCCGGTTTCCCTACCGTCAGGTCTTTGGCGACACGTCGCTGGGTGGCACCCCAGCCGAGTTTGCCGACCTGTTCCGGCCCCAGCTCGGCTTCAGCCTCGCCGACCTCGTCGCCACCTTCACCGCGGAGGCCTGACCCATGCCACCCCTGCCACCCGGTCCACAGCTCGACCCAGAACAGATCAGGGCGGCCATGGTGTCGCCGAGGTGGTCGGCGCTGCTGCGCGCCGACGCGGACGTGCACGCCATCAAGACCTGGGACTCCGGCCTGCTGCGCGAGAGCCGGGTGCTGGTCCCGGTGGATGTCCAGGCGCTGTATGTCCCGCCGGTGAGTCCCGGCAGTCCCGCGGTGGCCGAGCAGTTCGTGCGGCTGCCGTTCGTCCTGACCGCCCCCGACGGCGCGCCGCCAGAGCCGATGCCCGTCCCGTTCACCGACGGCGCCCCCCGGCCGCCCGGCGTCCACCTCCACTGGGCGCTTCCCGATGCGTTGCTGGGTGGCACGCTCCAGGACCGCACCGGTCAGCCCAACCGCCTTGACCTGCCCGCGCTGCCGGACCGCTGGGTCGTGCTGCGCCTCGTCGCGCCCCGCGCCGCCCTGACGCCGTATGTCCGCGGCTGGGTGATCGAGGCCGATACCGCGCGAGTGACGCCGCTGGCGAGCTGGACCGGCCAGCCCGACCCGACCCTGCCACAGTCCGGGCGCACGGTGGCTCGCGAGGATCTCAACGGGAGCGCGGGCGGGTCGATCGTGTGGACCGCGGGGTATGACGCCAGCGCCTCGCGCTTCGCCCTGTACGACCCGCTGGACGACCTCCCGGCCGGACTTCCCGGCGGGGCTCTCGACGACCTCGCGACCTACCTCGTCGCCGGCTGGTGGTCGGACCCGGCCCTCGACCCGCTGGACGGCGCGCAGACCACGACGAGCCTGCACACCCGGCTCGGCGAGCTGGGCTGGGCGCTGACGACCGACGCTGAGGGCGGCGACTCGGTCGATCTCTCTCGCACCATCACGGCGGCCCGCCGCGAGGCCTTCGTCCCCACCGCCGACCGCTACACCGTCCGCGCCGACCAGGCCGCCTCGGGGGTCAAGCCGGCACCCGGCCCGGGGGCGCGCGGGCTGGCAGCCGGAGCGGACGCGCTCGCCGTCCAGGACAAGCTGGCGATGCTTGCCGAGCCGGTGAAGGAGTACCTGCCCTCAGTGTCGGTTCTTGCCGATGCCGCGGCCTCGGTCCTGGTGGCCGAGCCGAGCTGGCCCCGCTCGGCGCTGCTGCACGGGGCCGTGCACGGAGTACCCGTCGGGGGACCGGTGGTGGCCGACTCCCGGCCCGACCCGTCGGTGCTCGGGGTCGCGTTCGGCCACTCCGGCGATGACCTCGCGGCGACGCTCGTCGCCGCGGGCCTGGGCGCCGACACCGCCGACGAACGGCGGGGGCTGGAACGCATCCTCTCGGCGTTCACCGGTCAGCTGCTACCACGGCTCGGCACCGCTGACGGTCTGGTAGACGTGGAGGAGCACGAGCACACCACCGGTTTCGCGTCCCTGCCCGGCGGCGACGGCGGGGTCGAACGGGTCACCCTCGGCGCCACCTCCGGACCCTTTGACGCCGGTCGCGCGGCCCGCAGCGCCGTCGCCCGGACCGGGGCGGCAGCCGGTACGGCGCCGGGTCCGGGAGTCGACATCTCCTGGGCCGGACGGGACCGCACCGAGCTGCTCACGACAGCGATGCTGCGGGCAAAGGTGCACTCCTGGGCGCCCGCCGATCCCGAGCGGCCGCAGCGCTCCGAGGTGCGCGAGATCCGCCGTCCGGCACCACGGTTCTTCCGCCCGATCGACCCGATGGTGGCGTTGCGCGGGCCATGCCGGAGCCTGCGACACCAGGGGGACTCGCGCTTCTCCTCGGACGGGCGGCTGTTCTGCCGCTGGCCGAGCCAGGTGCCCCAGGGCTACGCAGGGCTGGTTGACGGCTCGAGGTTGCTGCCGACGCTCAGCTCCGGCGCCCTGCCGCCCGAGCTGATGACGCTGGCCCGCGAGGCGCTCACCCAGAGCCCTTACCTGTGGAAGTGGCTCGCCGACGTGGCCGCCGCCCAGGGCGGGGCCGACAGCGGGCTCGCGGCGCGGCGCCTCCTGGGGGAGGTCGTGCTGCGCTATGGAACCGCCGCGACGTACGACGGCAGCACATCGGCGTTCACCCCGGCGCCGGCCGGCCTGGGCGCAGGGGCGCCCGGGTTCGCATCGACGATGACCGGGCGGCTGGTCGCCGACGAGCTGCGCCGGTTCTCGCTGGTGCAGGGGGTGGATGCGTCCCCCGTGGCCGTCACAGCCTGGACCCAGCCCTGGGTCCCGATCTGGCTCGAGTGGGAGGCCGAGACCGCGCTCGCCGACCGGTTCGACGGCTGGACGCTCGGCCCCGTCGACCTCGAGCCGCCCGGCCCCGACGCTGCGCAGCCACCGGCGACAGCGCCGCTGCGCACGTTCACGGGCAGGGCCCCGCTGCATGCCGGCACCGCGATCGTGCTCGCCAAGAGCATCGAGGCCTGGGCGAGCGCCGAGGACGCGCTCGACAAGGTGAACCAGGGAGAGGCCGACGAGTCGACCGAGGCGCTCCTGTCCGGCCTGGCCGACGCCGTGGAACACCTCGACATCGTCACCGCGGGGCTGGACGGGATGCGAGACGAGCTGCTGGGACTGCCTGCCGACAACGGGGTCGTGCGTCCGCGGGTGGACGGCGCGCTGGCCCCGGTGACCCCCGCCGGCCCGCCGCAGCTTCTGGTCGCCGGCAGCGTGCGGCTGACCCGGGCTCGCCTCGTCGACGCCTTCGGCCGGACGCTCGAGGTGCCGGTCGAGGGCGTCCAGGTGCCGGCCCGAGACGAGGTCCCCCCTGCCGCCGATGCGTTGACCACCGCCCCGGCACTGCGAGTCCATCCCCGTATTCCGCGACCCTCCCGCTGGCTCTTCCGGCTCGTCGACGCAGCAGACCTGACGGACGCCTCGCGGGAGGCGACCATCGACCAGTCCGATCCCCTGCAGATGGTCAACCCGGTGGCCGGCTTCCTGCTGCCCGACCACATCGACGAGGCGCTGGAGCTGTTCGATGTGGCAGGGCAACCCCTCGGCCAGCTGATGGAGTCGCCGGTCGGCGGGGGCGTGATGTGGGAGATCGCGCCGGGTCGCGCGGGGCCTGCCGACTCGGGCCCGCTCCAGGGCCTGGCCGGGGCACAGCTCCTGCTAGGCCATGTGGCAGCCGGCATGGTCGCCGCGGACGCGGTGGCCCGCAAGGGCCTGTCGGTGGGCGACGAGCAGCCCGAGTCGGCACTGTCCGCTCTGCTGCGCGCCATCGACACGACCTTGTGGACCGTCGACACGTTCGCCTCGATGGGCACCGAGCACATCGCCGGTCTGGTGGGCCGGCCGGTCGCCGTGGTCCGCGCGACGCTGCGCCTGGACATCGACGACGACCTGGACGAGCTCGACCTCTCCGGTCCGGGCGTGCGCGAGGCTCGCGAGGCCGCCTACCGCGACCTGGCCGACCGCGCGTTTCCGGTGCGGATCGGTGAGATCACCCGCAGCGACGACGGTACCCTCGCCTTCTTCGTCGACGACGACTACACGACAGTGCACCTGGTCGACAAGGTTGTCCGTGACGCGGCGCTGGCCACCTCGCCCTGGGAAGGCCAGCTGGGGCGGTTCGGCGACGGCGCGGCGATGCCTGCTGAGCGCCCCATCACCCACCCCTACCTGGTGGCTGACGACGAGCTGCTCGTGCACCCGGGGCAGGTCGTGCACCTGACCATCCTGATGCACCCGGCCGGCAAGGTGCACCTGACCTCCGGCGTGCAGCCCCGCAAGGACCTCGCCCTCGCCCGCGACTGGGTGCAGCCGGGGCTGGCGGTGATCGCGCCCTCCGCGCGCATCGGCCCGGTGCTGCTCGACCCCAGTCAGGTGCGGTTGCCCACCATCTCAGCCTTCGGTACCGACCAGCTGTGGACCCGCCGCGACACACCGTCGACGTGGAAGGACGACCCGATCCTCGCGGCGACCCAGACGGCCCTGCTGCCGGAGCTGCCGCATCAGATCGAGGAGGGCTACATCCGGATCTCGCCGATCGCGCCCGCCCAGCCGGCATCGCCGCCGTCATCTTCGCAGCAACCCCCGCCGCCACCTCCGCCGGCGGGAGGTGCGTCGTGACGCGCTACGACTGGCCGGCCTCCGATGACGCGATCGAGAACGACAACGCCCAGCGCCGGGCCGGTTACAACGCCCGGGTGCGGGTCGGTTTCGACCTCGCCCGGGCGCTCGCCGCGCGCGACACCGGTGCAGCGACCAGTCCGCCGGGCCAGCCGGCGGCCCCGCCCGGGGGAACCGGGCTGGTGCCAACGGGTACCGGGCCGGTATGGGTGCCCATCGGCCCGACGACCGTGCTGCGCGGGCAGGCATCGGGCAGCCCCCGCATTGCCGGGCGGGTTCGTGACGTGTGGGCGAGCCCTGACGGCCGGCGCGTGTACGCCGCGGCGGCGGGCGGCGGGGTGTGGTTCAGCGGTGACGCGGCGACCACCTGGCGTCCGCTGGGCGGCTGGGCGACGACGTCACTGTCCGACGAGAACCGGGCGGCGATGACCCTGGCCTGCGGTTGCCTGCACGTGAGCTTCGGCGCCGCCGCCGACGCGGCGGACGATGTGGTCGTGGTCGGAACCGGTGAGCTGACCCCGCGGCGACACGGCATACCCGGAGGGCAGATAGGTGGCGTCGGGGTGCTGTTCGCCCGCGGGCCCGCGGCCGTCTCGGACCCGTTCACCAACCCCTGGACCCGGGTCGCGGCGAACCTCGAGGGCTACGGCACCTACCGCATCGTCCAGGACCCGGACCAGGCCGACCGCTACGTCGTCGCGTCGAGCCTCGGCCTGTTCTCGCACTCGGGCGGCAACGTGGTGGACCAGCCCTGGCCGCGTGTTGACCAGGAGCCGTTCAACGTCGGTGACCAAGAGCAGCAGGTGATCTCCGACGTCGTCTGGGTGCCGCGACATGACGGGGAGCCGTCCCGCCTGTACGTGGCCATCTTCGACAAGGGCGTCTGGATGTCCGAGGACGGCCCGTCCGGTCCGTTCGACGAGGTGAGCCTGCCCGGATCGGTGGACAACCGCCTTGGCCTCGCCTACGCGCCCAGCGAGCCGGAGGTGGTCTACGTGCTGGGCGCCAAACCGGCGCTCTGGCGGATCGGCATGACAGCGGATGGCCCGGTGGCCAAGAAGGTCGACAAGGTGCCCAAGTTCCTGTTCGGCGGCACCGATCACGACCAGTCGGGATACGACCTCGCCCTGGCCGTGAACCCGGAGCACTCGGACGTCATCCTGCTCGGCGGTTCCGGCACCCGTAACGCCGACAACGAGTGGGACGCCGCGCTGGTCCGCTGCACGGTGACGGCGGCGGGCGACCACTACCAGCTCGACTTCAACCCGCTTAACGACGCCAACAACGCCGGTCGCTTCCTGACCATCGGGTTCGACCCGTCGTGGATCGGCTACGGCGTCCACGCCGACGTGCACCTCATCCGCTACGCGCCCGGCCCCGCCGGACTTGACCTGTATGTCGGCTGCGACGGCGGCGTCTTCCGTTCGCGCACCGTGCCCGCCGATGACAACACGCGCAACGGGACCTTCGTCTCGCTGAACAGCGGGCTCGCGGTGCTGGAGCCGGGCTACCTTGCCTCCCACCCGGTCAACGACCTGAGTATGGCGATCGGCACCCAGGACAACGGGATGCTGGTCCGGGTCGGCGACACGGTGTGGGCCCGCAAGGGGTATGGAGACGGCGGTGGCGTCGCGTTTCACCCCGACCACCCCGACAACCTGATGTGGCAGTACCACAGCGCGACCTGGTACGGCGACGGTAGCTGGACCAACCCGGTGTTCCGGCGTACGACGGACAACAACAGGGTCGACTCCGAGACTGAGGAGAGCGAGGCATCATCGTTCTACTCCAACCCGGCGACGGTGAAACGAGCCGATGGCGGCCTGCGAATCGCCATCGGCACCAACCGGATCTGGCTCAGCGACGACTGGAGCGGCACCGCAGGCGTGAAGAACACCTGGGTCACCATCCCGTCCAAGGAGGACCCCCGGCGCGGCACTCATGACAACACGTCCACGGACTGCCAGTTCAGCGACTCCGACGGCAAGGTCATCGCGCTGCGCTGGTTGAGCCCGAAACGCCTGCTCGTGCTGATGCGCCGGGCCGTGTACATCTACCGCGAGGGAGTCGACGGCACGTGGATCGTCGACACCATCTCGGACAAGGGCACCAAGTGCGGGACCTCGGTCAGCAACGACGACATCACGTCCCCGTCCGACTTCCTGCCACCGGTCAAGGGCGCCGAGTGGAGCGATATCGCGGTCCATGACCCGGAACGCAACGCCCGCGGGTCGTTCTACGTCGCGACCACCAGCACCAGGGACGACGACAACATGGACACGCTGTGGTGGTTCGATGGCGCCAACAAGTGGTTCAGCACCGGGCTGCGCGGCGAAGGCACCGCCGCCCCGGCCTACGCGGTGGTGGTCGATCACGACCCGGCTGGCGAGATCGGCACCGTCTACGTCGGCACTGCGGTCGGCGTGTGGAAGGGCGACCTCGACGATGCCGGCCCGCCACCGCAGTGGAGCTGGACGCCGTTGACGAATGGCCTGCCGGAGGCGGCGGTGCAAGATCTCGCCGTGCTGCACTATGGCGATCGCACGCTGCTCCGCGCGGCTGTCCAGGCGCGCGGTGTCTGGGAGCTGGAGCTGGCCGCAGCGACACCGGCCCCGCTGACCTACCTGCGGTCGTGGACGTTCGACGGCCGCCGGGGCGCCTCCTCGACCGCCGCCGCCGACTTCCCCCTGGTCACCTTCGACCCCGGGCTGCCCGCCGACTGGATTCGCAGCCCCGACGTGCCGGTGCGCCCGGCGCCTGGGTCGATGCCACCGACGCCGGCGTTTCCGATGACTGTCAACAACCACAGTCTGACCGGGCTGTGGGCGTTCCAGAGCGCCCTGCACGCCGTTGACCCGGGGTGCCGGCCGACAGGGGAGTGGTCGAAGGCCTTCGGCCGCCGGCTGGAGGTCTTCAGGAGGGCTCACAACGTCGGCGGCAACCCGGTTCCGGCCAACGCGTTGCAGGTCATCGACGCCGACGTGTGGGGGCAGGTCGTTGACGCAGCCCACGTGTTCGCGCCGATGTGGGACGGCGGGGAGCCCACCGAGGCTGACCTGCTCGAGCTCGTGACCATGCGACACGCGGCGGACGGACAGACCCGCGTGCCGGCGGCAAGGATCAACGTGGATGTGCTCGTCCACCACCGCGACAGCCGCCCGATCGACGCGGCGCAGGTTCGGGTAACGCTGTTGCAGCGCGATGTCTCAGGGGCGGCAAAGCCCTGGGAGGCGGCGCGGATCGAGGCAGACGCCTGCACCGCTGTCCACTCAGCGCTGACCGCGGCCCCGCCGGCCGCCATGCCCGCGCCCTGGTCGTATGCCGATCCCGCCTCCAGGGTGCGCTCACCCACTGCCGGGGTGGACGCCCGCACACCCCGCCCGGTGACCTTCACGTTCGACGCCTCGGCGCTGGGCGGCCAGAGCGTCCTGTTGCTGGCCGTCATCAGCACCGGGGACCAGGAGGTGGCGCTGGCACCCGGGGTCGTGGGCGACCTGGTACGCGCCGACGCCCATCTGGCGGCTCGCGTCGTGATCGTCCCCTGAGTGCGCGCCGCTGCGACGTTCCGTAGGGTGGGTTCATGGCTGACCGGTCCCTGACGTTGATGGCCGTGCACGCCCATCCGGATGACGAGGCGAGCGGCACGGGTGGCCTGCTGGCCCGTAGCGCGGCCGAGGGGATCCGGACCGTGCTCGTCACCTGCACCGACGGGGCCTGCGGCGACGGGCCCGGCGGCGTGAAACCCGGTGAGCAGGGCCATGATCCGGCCGAGGTCGTCACCCTGCGAGCGCGTGAGCTCGAGGCGAGCTGCGCGGTGCTGAACGTCAGCCACCTTGAGCTGCTCGGGTACGCCGACTCGGGGATGATGGGCTGGCCGGCGAACGACTCGCCCGGCTCGTTCTGGACCACTCCGGTCAGCGAGGCCGCGGCCCGTCTCGGCGCGCTGATGGAGCTCTACCAGCCCGACGTCGTGGTCACCTACGACCCGGAGGGCTTCTACGGCCACCCTGACCACATCCAGGCCCACCGCATCACGATGGCCGCGGTGGCCGCCACGGACGTTCCGGCGAAGGTGTACTGGACGACCTGGCCGCGCTCAAAGATGCAGGAGTTCGCGCAGATGATGCGTGAGTATGGCGTGGACTGGGATGAGCCGGAGCCGTCCGCCGACGGGCAGATGCCGGAGATCGGGGCACCCGACGACGAGATCACGACCTGGCTGGACACCAGCCAGTTCGCCGGCCAGAAGTTCGATGCGCTCGGGGCGCATGCCAGCCAGGGCGAGAACATCTTCTTCCTTCGGATGGGCAAGGACCTCTTCGCCCGCCTGATGGGCATCGAGACCTTCATCCGGGTCCAGGACAGCACCGGCGCCGCCACGCCCGAGGACGACCTGTTCGCCGGCCTCCGCTGAGCGCGAAGCCTGCACCGGTCGCCGGGAAGCCATCGTCAGCAGTTCACCGACCGCAGTGCTCCCGGACGGGCGTAGATCTGGTGGTGGCAGGGGTGTGGCTCGTACGCTTGAGCAGACCCTCGACCTGGGGAGCTGGTGGTCGTGACTGTGACTGGGACGACGTTCGATCTGGTGGTTGCCGCCAATCGGCTACCCGTTGAGCGGGTCGCTGACGGCGAGGGCGTGAGCCCCTGGCGGCCCAGCCCGGGAGGTCTGGTGGCCGCGCTGGAACCGGTCATGCGTGACCGCGACGCTGCCTGGGTGGGCTGGCCGGGCGAGCCGGGCGATCCCGCCAGGCCCGCCGGGTCCTTCCGCCAGGACAGGCTGTACGTGCGCCCGGTAGGCCTGTCGAGTCACGAGATCCAGCAGTACTACGAGGGTTTCAGCAACGGCCTCCTGTGGCCGCTGTACCACGACGTCATCGTCCCGGACTTCCACCGGAGCTGGTGGAACGCCTACCGGGCGGTCAACGACCGCTTCGCCAGGGCCGTCGCCGAGGTCGCGGCGCCCGGCGCCACGGTGTGGGTTCACGACTACCATCTCCAGCTGGTTCCGGCGATGGTGCGCGAGCTGCGCCCCGATCTGCGGATCGGCTGGTTCGACCACATCCCGTTCCCGCCGGTCGAGCTCTTCGCCCAGCTGCCCTGGCGAGGGGAGCTGTTGGAGGGCCTGCTGGGCGCGGACTTCCTGGGCTTCCAGCGCGCCGCGGATGCCGAGAACTTCCTGCGCTCCTGCCGCCGTCTGCTCGCCATGCCGACTGACGGCGACACCGCCACGGTCACCAGACCCGGCGGCCGCTCGCCGCGGACGGTCCGGGTCGGCGCGCTTCCGATCTCGGTGGACTTCAAGGCGCTGGACACGCTGGCGCGCACCCCGCAGGTCGTTGCCCGCGCCGCGGAGATCCGGGCCGGTCTCGGCAACCCGGAGATCCTCATGCTGGGTGCCGACCGGCTTGACTACACCAAGGGGTTCCCGGCCCGGCTGAAGGCCTGTCAGGAGCTGTTGCGGGACAGGGCGATCGCCCCTCCCGAGGTGACGCTCATGCTGGTGGCGTTGCCGAGCCGGGAGCACATCGACGCCTATCGCCGGCTGCGCGCAGGGGTCGAGGCCACGATCGCACGGATCAACGATGACTACTCCGTGTCCGGGTCAGCCGCGGTCCACTACCAGTGTCAGTTCGTTCCCCGGCCCGAGATGGCCGCGACCTTCCTGGCCGCTGATGTCATGCTGGTGACGCCGCTGCGAGACGGGATGAACCTGGTCGCCAAGGAGTATGTTTCCTGCCGGCCTGACCTCGGCGGTGCCCTGGTGCTGTCCGAGTTCGCCGGGGCCTGGCACGAGCTGCACGAGGCGTTCAGCTGCAACCCGCACGACATCGAGGGCCTCAAACGGACGATCATGGCCGCCATCACTGCCCCCGCTGACGAACGACGGCGCCGGATGACAGCGCTGCGCCGGCGCGTCTGCGACAACGACGTGCAGCGGTGGGCCTCCCGCTACCTTCAGGCCCTTGCCTGCGCTCCTTCGAGGCCGCACGCCCCGGGGGGTACCTTCGTGGCATGACTGCTGGCATGAGTGGTGGCGTGCGCGAGGGTGCGGAGGCGGACGGTGGTATGCCGGGGCCGGGCATCGTCTGGTTTAACGGAAGGCTGGAGCCGGCCGACAAGCCCCTGCTCACGGTCACCGACCGCGGCTTTCAGGTCGGCGACGGCATCTTCGAGACGATGCGCGTGGTCGGCGGGCATGTTCTCGAGTTCCAGGTTCACGCCAGCCGGCTTCGGGCCTCGGCCGAGGTGGTCTGCATTCCCCTGCCAGGCGACCTCGAGCGGTACCTGGGACAGGCCATCGCGGAGGTCTGCCGGGCCAACCGGCTGGACGGTCCCGATACCCGGGCCGCAGTCCGGGTCACGGTGAGCCGGGGCTCTGTCGACGGGCGCGCGCTGCTCCCGCCCGATCAGGTCAGCCCGAACCTGGTCGTCCAGGCGTGGCCGGCCGCCCCGCCAACTCCAGAGCTGATGAGTCGCGGTCTGCGCCTGGTCCTCTCGCACGTGCGCCGTGACCCGGCCAGCCCGCTGGCGACGGTCAAGTCGACCAGTCGGGGTGAGTTCGTCTACGCGCAGCTGGAGGCCCGGCGCCGCGGAGCCGATGACGCCCTGTTCCTGACTACCCACGGGTATCTGGCCGAGGGGACCTCAGCCAGTCTCTTCCTGGTCGGCGCGGCGGGGCTGGCGACCCCGTCGCTCGACTGCGGCATCCTGGTCAGCGCCACCCGCGAGTGGGTCATCGCCTCGGGCGGCCCCGGGCTGGGGCTCGCCGTGCGCCAGGGCCACCTGACCTCCGACGATCTCTTCGCCGCCGACGAGGCCTTCCTGGCGAGCTCAGTGGCCGGTATACAGCCCATCACCAGCGTTGATGACCTGCCCATCGGTACGGGCGGGCCGGGTGCCTGGACAATGCGCCTGCGAGCCCTTCGCGAGCTCTAGGGCGTCGGTGTCAGCGGGTGGTCGCCTTTCTTGTTCAGGGAGCCGATCCGCTCTTGGTCAATGCCGCGGGCCGGACCGTGCGAGACCAGGGTGGAGCCCTGGTGCCTGCCGGTGCCGATCATGTTGAACCAGATGTTCATCAGCACGGCGATGACAGCGCAGGCGCTGATCCCCGAGTCGGCGACCACGCTGAACCAGGTCGGGAACTGGTGCCAGAAGTTCGACACGACGCTGGGCAGCAGGCCCATGCTCAGGGACACGGCGACGATGATGAGGTTGTTGTTGGCGTCGTAGCTCACCTTGGACAGGGTGCGGATGCCGCTCGCGGCCACGGAGCCGAAAAGGGCGATCCCGGCCCCGCCCAGGACGGGCAGCGGGATCACGTTCACCACTGCGGCCAGAAGCGGGGACAGGCCGAACAGCATCAGCATCCCGCCTCCGGCCGCCACCACGAAGCGGCTCTTGATACCGGACAGGGCAACGAGCCCGACGTTCTGCGCGAAGGCTGTCGCCGAGAAGCTGTTGAAGACAGGCGCCACGGCGGAGCTCAGCATGTCGGCCCGCAGGCCGTCGGCGACGCGCTTGGCGGGCACGTCGGTGCCGATGACCTCGCCGACGGCCAGGATGTCGGCGGTCGTCTCGACCATGATGACCAGCATGACGATGAGCATGCTGACGATGGCTCCGGCCGCGAAGATCGGCATCCCGAACTTGAACGGCTGCGGCAGGGCCACGATGGACGCATTCGTGAGGTTGAACTGCGCCTGACCGGTGACCAGGGCGGCCAGGGTCCCGATCACGAGCGAGAGGAGGATCGCCATCCGGGCGAACATCCTGAACTTGCTGAGGATCAGGACGACGAGCACGGTGAACATGGCCAGGGCGATGCTTGCCGGATCGCCGAACGCGGGGTTGGCGACTGTCTGGCCTTTCACGAAGAACGTGGGCTGTCCGCTGATCCACCTGCCGGCAACGGGCAGCAGCGACATGCCGATCACCGTGATGATCGACCCGGTCACCACCGGCGGGAAGAACCGCACGATGCTCGCGAAGAACGGGACGATGAAGAAGGCGATGGGTCCGGCGACGATGATCGCGCCGTAGGCCGTGCGCAGTCCCTCCTGGCCGTGTCCGGCCACGATCGCGACGAGGGTGGACACCGACGCGAAGGAGATGCCCTGCACCAGGGGCAGCCGGGCCCCGAGGTACGGCACGCCGAGCGTCTGCAGCACGGTGGCCAGGCCGCTGACGAAGAGGGCGCAGGAGATCAGGAAGGCGATGTCAGGCCCCTTCAACCCGGCCGCGCCCCCGACGATGATCGGAACAGCGATGACACCGCCGAACATCGACAGAACGTGCTGCATCCCGTAGCCGAGAGTGGCCGGGATCGGCAGGCGTGCGTCTTCAGGGCGCCGTGCCGGGGGGTCGGGACTCACGGCAACCTTCGGGTGAGTGGACATATGCGCTCCTTCTGCGATGATTCCGGCTGGCCCTGACGGCCCGCCAGCGTGGGGTCAGGGCACGATCCAGGTGCCGGTCCGGCCGTTGAGGCCTTCGACCAGCTTGTCCAGCGAGGTGATCAGGGTCCTGCGACCGGGTCCCGACCCGGTAAACCTCAGGGCCGCCCGGATCTTGGGCAGCATCGAGCCCTCGGGGAACTGTCCCTCGGCCAGGTACTTCTCGGCGTGGGCGACGGTGAGCTGGTCGAGCTCCTGCTGGTCGGGGGTGTTGAAGTTGATGGAGACCTTCTCGACACCGGTGAGGATGGCCATGGCGTCGCACCCGGTGTCGGCCGCGAGCAGCACCGACGCGTAGTCCTTGTCGATGACGGCGTCGATCGCCTTGTACCAGTTGTCCTTGAAGACCGTGGGGATGCCGCCGCCGCCTCCGGCGATGACGACATGGCCGGCGTTCACGAGGCTCAGGATCGCGTCCTTCTCCAGGATGTCCGTGGGCATCGGGGACGCGACGACCTCACGGTAGCCACGGCCGGAGTCCTCGATCATCGTCTTGCCGGAACCGCTCAGCACCTCGGCCTCCTCGGCCGTGAAGAAGGCGCCGATCGGCTTCGTGGGCCGGCTGAACATCGGGTCGTCCGGGTCGACCAGGGCCCGTGAGATGACAGTGCACACCGTCTTGTCGAGGCCGAAGACGTTCAGCTGGTTCTCGATGGCGTTCTGCAGGTGGTACCCGACGTACGCCTGGCTCATCGCGACGGCCTCGGACAACGGCACCAGGGACTGCTGGTAGCTCGCCCTGCCATGGTCGATGGAGCTCTTGATCATGCCGACCTGCGGCCCGTTGCCGTGGCAGATGACGACCTCGTGCCCCGCCTGGATAAGGCCCACGATCGGCTTGGCCACGACGCCGACCGACTCTACGAGCTCGTCGAAGTCGGTGCCAAGGGCGTTACCGCCCAGAGAGACGAGGATGCGCGACATTGCTGTTGTCTTCCTTTCGGAGGGCGTCCGGGGCGGCCGTCTCATGAGCGGGCCGCCACGGACTCCTGGACTGGGGTCAGGCCTGCTCGTCGCAGTAGATGGTCGGGATGACGCTCAGGATGGCAGCGCACTTCACCAGGTCGTCCTTCCAGTTGAGCTCGTTCGGCGCGTGGGCCTGGGCCTCCTTGCCGGGACCGACCCCGATCACCGGGATGCCGTGACGGCCGGCGATGGACACTCCGTTGGTGGAGAACGTCCACTTGTCGATCCGCGGCTCGCCATACATCGCCTGGTGGGCCTTGGCTGCGGCCTGGACCTCGGGGGAGTCCTCGGCAACGACCCAGGTCGGGAAGTAGCACTCCTGGCCGTACTCGAGACCGGTCCACGCCTTGGCCTTGTAGTTGTACAGCGAGACTTTCGCGCCGTGCTTGCGGACCGACGGGAGCTCCTCGATCTCCTTGATGGCGCTCTGCCAGGTCTCTCCGTCGGTGAGCCGGCGGTCCAGCGAGATCGAGCAGCTGTCGGCGACCGCGCACCGCGACGGCGAGGTGAAGAAGATCTCCGAGGTCGTGACGGTGCCCTTGCCGAGGAAGTCGTTGTCCAGCAGCCTCTCGTTGAGGTCGCGGATCTCGGGCAGGATGTCGGCCATCTTGTAGATCGCGTTGTCACCGCGCTCGGGGGCCGAACCGTGGCAGGAGACACCCGCAACATCCACCCGGATCTCCATCCGGCCACGGTGTCCGCGGTAGATGCCGTTGTCGGTGGGCTCGGTCGAGACGACGAACTTCGGCTTGATGCCGGACTCCTCGATCATGTACAGCCAGTTCATCCCGTCGCAGTCCTCTTCCTGGACGGTGCCGGTCACCAGGATCGTGTACTTGTCGGAGAGCAGGTCCAGGTCCTTGGCAATCTTGGCGCCGTAGACCGCTGAGACAACCCCGCCGAGCTGGTCGGAGGCGCCGCGGCCACCGATGTTGACGTCATCCTCATAGCCATCGAACGGGTCGAATGTCCAGTTCTCGATGTTGCCGACGCCCACGGTGTCGATGTGGCCGTCGAAGGCGATCAGGGTCTCGCCGGTGCCCATGTAGCCCAGGACGTTGCCGAGCGGGTCGATCTCAGCCTTGGTGTAGCCGAGCGTCTGCATCTCCTGCTGGATGAGCCTCGACTTCTCCTCCTCCTGGCAGCTCATGCCCTTGGCCTTGATGAGGGCCCGAAGGAACCGGGTCATCTCGGCGCGGTAGCCCTCCGCGGCCTCTTTGACCTTGGCGAAGTCGATCTGCGCGGTTGTCGTCATTGAATGCCTCCAAAGCATCGTGCGGTGGTAACAGGGGATGCGGCTGATGCTGGCCGCAAGGGGTGCCGGGTGGGCGCCCAGGAGCGTCAGCGTTGCCAGCGGGGCAGGTCGCGGTCCCAGAGCTCCTGAAGCTTGGCTGCCGGGTCCTTGATCTTCTGAAGGAAGATCATCGCGGCGATGGCATAGGGCTTGTTGCTGGCCTGCTGATAGAGCGGGACGCGGTAGCGGTTGAACACTGACTGGTCGACCTCGCCCTCGTCGCAGGACAGCCCTGTGATGTCGGCCGGCAGCGGGTGCATGTAGAGCGCCTCGCCGTTCTTGGTCTTGGCCATCATCGCCTCTGTGGTAGCCCAGTCCTTGTGCTCCGCGTTCTGCCCGAGCAGTCGCTGCTCCAGCGCTGCGATGCCGTCGACGTCGCCGTTGCCGTACAGGTCGGTGCGTTCCTGCATGGCCTGGAACGGAGCCCAGCTCTTCGGGCAGACGATGTCGGCACCCTCGAAGGCCTCGTCCATGGAGTGCGTCACGGTGAAGGAGCCGCCGGAGCGGGCGGCGTTCTTGGCTGCGATCTCGCGGGTGTCGGCCATCACGTCGTAGCCCTGCGGGTGGGCCAGCGTGACGTCCATGCCGTACCGGGTCATCAGGCCGATCATGCCCTGGGGGACCGAAAGGGGCTTGCCGTAGCTCGGGGAGTACGCCCAGGTCATCGCGAGCTTCTTGCCGCGCAGGTTCTCGAGCCCTCCGAAGGTGTGAATCAGGTGCAGGAGGTCAGCGGTGGACTGGCTGGGGTGGTCGATGTCGCACTGGAGGCTGACCAGGGTGGGGCGCTGTTCGAGGACACCCGCCTCGTGCCCCTCCTTGAGGTAGTCGGCAAACTCCGTCATGTAGGTGTGGCCCTTGCCGATGTACATGTCGTCGCGGATGCCGATGACATCGGCCATGAAGGAGATCATGTTGGCGGTCTCCTTGACGGTCTCGCCGTGGGCCTGCTGGGACTTGCCCTCGTCGAGGTCCTGCACCTGCAGGCCCAGCAGGTTGCAGGCCGAGGCGTAGGAGAAGCGGGTGCGGGTCGAGTTGTCCCGGAACAGCGAGATCCCGAGCCCCGAGTCGAAGATCCTGGCGCTCTTGTTGTTCTCGCGAAGCGCCCGCAACGCGTCGGCGACGGCCAGGACCGCCCGCATCTCATCCGGCGACTTGTCCCAGGTCAGGAGGAAGTCGTCCTGGTAGAGACCGGCGCTGTCGAGGCCGTCCAACGTGTGCAGCTGCTCCTGGAAGTCCATGTGGCCCTTCAGCTCCTCGTGTGACTCGTATGCCGTGGCGGAGCGCATATCTTCAGAATGTTTGGGTTTACACCGGCAAGTGTAACATCATCTCTACCGCAGGTGGCAATACTTGCGGCATAGTAGACTCAAGATGTACCTTTGTTTCATGAGCACCCTGAGGTCGCTGATGGACAAGGACGCGGTTACCAACCTGCCGGGCTTCCCGCGGCCTCGACTCCGGCGCGGGGAACGCCGGACGAGGGACCTTCGGCACTGCCTCACAGCCCGCTCCTGCCGTGAGAATGGTCGTGCACGTGCATTCCTGGCCGCCGCAAAGATGCGCGACCGGACGACACCTCCTGTCGTTCTGACGGGGGCGGACCAGCCGGCCCTCGATCAGGGCAGGGAGGATCTCGCATGAGCGACCTGATGCGTCCACTGTCCTTCGGCCACCTGATGAGCTGGGCGCTGCAGGAGTGGAGCCGGGGCGGTTCCATCTTCGGTGTGCATCAGAGCCAGTTCTGGCAGCCCGAGCCTGGTCGCCTCATCACGGACTCCTTCGGCGACCGACTGGCATCGCCGGTGGGCCCCGCCGCCGGGCCGCAGACCCAGCTCGCCCACAACATCCTCGTCGCCTACCTGACCGGCGCCCGGTTCATGGAGCTGAAGACCGTCCAGAACATCGACGGCGAAGAGCTGCGCAAGGCCGTGGCAAAGCCCTGCATCCAGGCCGAGGACGAGGGCTACAACTGCGAGTGGTCCACCGAGCTCACCGTCGCGCAGGCATATGACGAGTATCTCAAGGCGTACTTCGCGAT
>JBBRZQ010000079.1:0-20164 GCA_038236535.1 Actinomycetales bacterium | reverse complement strand
TCGTAGCTGGCGCCGTAGTAGTCGCCGCATGCGACGATCCCGTGCAGCAGCACGGTTGCTGGTGTGCCCGTGCCCACGACACGAGTGCGCAGCCGACCGGCCATGATGGTCGGCGCCGTCGAACGGTGCCAGTGCCGCACGGCCGAGGCCGAGAAATGTCGTCTGGCCCAGACGCCGACGAAGATCATGCCAGCGAAGGCCATGACAGAAATCATTGTCATGCGCACACCTATAGCCTGCACCACCGGCGTGGTCACGGCGCCCATGATGAAAGAGGTGACGCCGAGCCGGTCCAAGGCTCGGCACCCGGCTGGCGCGATTGTGGGCTCTGGAGTAGCCCGTGAGCGTGCCAACCTCCTCTGCACGACGCGCACCACGAGCCTGGCAATCATCCTCAGCAGATGCCCCTGGTCATCGCCGATCTGCATCCCGGCCACATCACCAAGCGCCATGGTCTTGGCTGCAAACGGCGAACTACGCCTTCCGGTGCCCAGCTGCCACGCTCGGCGGCCGGTCACGGACCTCGTCAGCCAGGGTGAATTTGCGCATCTTCTGAGACCAATGCGCCGGACCTTCGCCTGCCTTGGCCCAAGCGACCGCTTTGGGAGTGCCTCTTCACGGAACCTTTACCGTTCCTCGCCCTTAACTTCATGGCCCGACGCGAGGCTGAAGGCCCCAAGATCTTCGGGCCGCGGCAAGAAGCCCCCTTCATGGCCGGGAGGCATTATGAGAAGGAGTGCTGGAGATGCTGGACTTCCTCACCCGCAACTGGGTGCTGATCCTCGTCCTTGCCGGGATGGTATTCATGCATTTCCGAATGCATGGTGGCCACGGAAAGTCCGGTCCCGCAGGCGGACACGTCCAAGGGCGCGACCAAGACAACGCGGACGGAACCAAGGGCAGCTCCGCGGGGGGTGTGCAGGACACTGTGGCATCCTCGGTCACCAGCGTGAAGACGAAGGATGCGCCCCGCAAGCGGGGCTGCTGCTGATCGACCGGATGACTTGCCTGCCCAGCGCAGGAACATCACCATCATGGCTGCCAGTGACACCAGCCAAGCCGAGATGCAGAGGATCGAGAAGGCCCGTGGGTGGTCGTCCTTGGGATCCTCCGCAACGGGAAGATCAGCCGGCGGCCAGCCGTGTAGGCGGCAATCGCGGCGACGAAGACGACCCCCGGCGCTGGCCCTAACAGGACCACCTCGAAGAGGGCGAGGGTGCCGACGACCCCGGCGAGTGAGGACTCGCGCAGCCGCACCGGGACTCGGCGAATGCCAAGGCTCCGGTCCGAGGACCAGACCCCCAGCGTGAGCTGATGGGGTGGCCGACGCAGCCTCCGCCGAGACGGCAGCCGAAGCGCCCTACCATCATGGCAAGCAGCAGGCCGGGCGAGAGCCCGAACAGCAAGGAACCACCGAACAACGTAGCCGCCGCGACCAGCGCGAAGCCCTGAATCGACATACCGGGCGTCAAGAAGTTCCGTCGCTCTGCGGGGTGGGTTCCCAGGTAGTACGACTTGGCCCCCAGTAGCCCCAGGACGCACGTGGCCGCGGACAAGGCAAGCAGCCCTTTCATCCAGGGCGAAACGCGGTCGGTGCCGGGCCTGGAAGAGAGTAACCTGGCGCGGCAACACTGTGAAGGTCCACGCCCGCAAGCGGACAGGCTCCTGATCAAGCCAAGACGGTTGGGCCACCCGGTGCCGGTAGATCCAGGGACAGGTCAAACGCAAGACACACGCCCACAGGGACGGGCAATATTCTCGAGTCGCCATCCGGCACCAAGCCTACCCGATCAACCCCGCAGCGGCCTGGGTATCTGATAGGAACTCGACAGGCACTCGCTCTGTGCTTCTCCCAAACGCCCACATCTGGCAGATCGAAGAACCAGCCGGCGGCCCCTTTCTGGGGGGTATCCGAAGCGTTGGCATGGGATGGTGCACAGAGCTCGACTGCGGAGGTCATGGGACAATTGGCGCTGCCTGGGTCGCCTTCCCGGATGCTCCTAGCGGTCGGCGGCGGCGTAGGTGTCGGGTTCCGCCTCGAAGTGGTCCTGGCAGGTACGCGAGCAGAAGTAGTAGGTGAGGCCGTCGTGGGTGGCGCTGCCTGCGGCGACGGACTGCTCGATGGTCATGCCGCAGACGGGGTCGGTGGTGGTTGCCATGGCCTTGTCCTTGAGTGGTTGGGTCGTGTCGGATGGGAAGACGGCGTTGGCGGAGAGGGCTTGTCTGCGGCTGCCTCCGACGCCCGGGCCCGCCGCTCGGGGGGCATGGGCGCCGGTAGCCTCAAGCTCGGCGGCGCCGGCCTCTCCCAGGTGACGGCGGATGCGCTGTCCGTTGTGTAGCGTCAGCTGCTCGCCGGCGACTTGGAGCCGGATGGGGACGGCCTGGCCCGGGGCGGAGGACACCATGACATGGGTGCGTTCGACGGAAAGGTCGAGCTGATGTCCCCGGTAGTTGAGGGCGAGGGTAAGGCTGTGGATCTCTTCGGGGAGGGCGGGGTCCACGACCAGCATGCCGGCGCGGGTCTCGAGCCCGGTGTAGCAGCGACCGAGGAGGTCGACGGTCCCGGCCATCGCGCCGAGATGGATGCCTTCATTGGTGGTGCCGCCCTGGGTGTCGGCCATGTCCGCCGCCAGCGCCTGGGTGAAGTGCCGCCACGAGGCCCGGCGGTCGACGCGCGCCCAGATCCAGGCGTGGACAACCTCGGAGAGGGTGGAGCCGTGGGTGGTGCGCGCCGAGTAGTAGGCGATGGTGTTCTTGACGCAGTCGTCGGAGAGTTCGTAGCCGAGACGGCCGAAGACCTCGCGCAGCTCGGAGAGGGAGAAGAGGTAGAAGAGCATGAGTGTGTCGGCCTGCTTGGCGACTTGGTAGCGGCGCACGCTGTCGCCTTCGGATTCCAAGATGAGGTCGAGGCGACCAAAGTTCTTGTGGCGGGCCCGGTAGGCGTCGAGGTCGATCGGACGGAGGCGTTCATAGCCGGCGAACTGGCTGATCAGCCCGTCGTGGAACGGGACGTACAGCTGGCGCGAGACCTCGCCGAAGCGGGCGAGCTCGGTGTCGTCGATGCCGAAGTACCCGAGCGCGTCGGCGCCCCGGTCGGATACGAGTCGCTGGGCCAGCTCGACGGCCCGTGCCAGCAGCCAGGCGACAAGTACGTTGGTGTAGGCGTTGTCATCGATCCCGGGCGCTTTGGTCCAGGGGTAGCCGTCGTGGAACTCGTCAGGGCCCATCACCCCGGTGATGCGATAGCGCCCGAGCTCGGCGTCGAAGCTGGCCAGGTGGGCGAAGTGGCGGGCCACCTCGAAGATGACCTCGGCGCCGTCGGCGAAGAAGAACGCGTCGTCCCCGGTGCTCTGCCATTGCTGCCAGTAGTTGTAGGCAACGGCGAGGCCCACGTGCCGCTGGTTGGCTGAGCGGTCGGGCATCCAACGCCTCGAGCGGGCATTGAACAGCACCGTGGGCGTCTCGTCGCGTCCGTCTGATCCGGACTGCCAGGGAAACCGGGCACCGGCTTCACCGGCGTCGCGCGCGGCGCGGCGGGCCGCCGGCAGGCGCCGCTGACGGTAGCGAAGCAGCGCCCGGCTGGTGTGGGGGAAGCGAAGGTTCAAGACGGGAAAGACGAACAGCTCGTCCCAGAACACGTGTCCTTCGTAGCCCTCTCCGTGAAGACCGCGGGCGCCGAGCCCGCAGTCGAGTTCGCCGACATGCGGCGAGGCGACCTGCAGGAGGTGGAACAGATGGAGGTTGACCACCCCGGCCGCGCGCTCCGCTGCGACGATCTCGATCCTGGCCTGCGACCAGAGCCGTGCCCAGGCGGCGCGGTGGGCGACGAGGAGCTCGGCGAAGCCTGGGGCCTGGGAAGCGCCCTGGCGCGAAGCGCCGAGCGACTCGGAGATGGCCCGGTCCTTCGAGGTGTAGATGGCGGCGACCTTCTCGATGTGACAGCGCGCGCCGGCGGCAAGGGCAACATGCTGTTCGTGGGCGACGCCGTCGGGGTCGCAGCGAAGCTCCGGCCGCTCTTGGGCGCCGTCGATGCGGGTGCGGGTCGCCTCGGCGATGAGGACGTCCGAGGTGGTGGTGCGGGCGGTGAGGAAGACGACCCCTGTGTCATCGCCGCCCGAGCCTGCGAGGGTCAGGTGGCAGTGGGACAGTAGCTTCGCCTCGGCGGTCTGGTCCGTACAGCAGGTGGCGTCGATCCCCGAGCGGACGCTCAGGGTGCCCGTCCAGTTCTCGGCCACCACCTCAAGTGCGATCGCCGCCAGGTGGGGGTTGGCCATCGAGACGAGGCGCCGCTCGGTGACCGTGCTGCGCCGCCCGGCCGGGTCGCTCACCTGGTAGCGGCGGCGCAACACCCCGGCGCGCAGGTCCAGGCGCAGTTCCTCGCCGGAGACTTCCACGCCCGCCTCGCCGAGGTAGGGCCCGCCGTCGGCGGAGAAGGTGAGTGCGAGCCAGTTGGGGGCGTTCACGATGCTCTCGTGCTCGACGTGCTGGTCGCCGAGGTCGGTTTCGAGGCGGTTGTAGAGCCCGGCCAGGTAGGTGCCCGGATAGCGCACCCCGTCATCTGTGGCCCAGGTGGCGGCGCCCCGAGTGCCCACATAGCCGTTCGCCAACGTGAGGAGCGTCTCCCTCATCCCCTCGGCGACCTCGCTGGTCGGGCGGTAGGTGAGGTGCCAGCCGTCGGCCAGCGGCCCGGCGCCCGAACACTGCAGGGATCCCAGGTCGTCCACCACCAGGTCAGCCCCGGCCGAACGCAGGGCCTCGGGATGCTGGTGGTGGTCGACGCCGACGACCTCGAAGCCGCCCGCCCGACCGGCGGCCACCCCGGCCAGGGCATCTTCGACGACCGCCGCCCGGGCCGGGTCGACCCCCAGGCGGCGGGCAGCCTCCAGGTAGGTGGCCGGATCAGGCTTTCCGGCAAGGTCCATGGCGGCGGCCACCTGGCCATCCACCACCACGTCGGCCAGCGCGGCCAGGCCCGCTCGGGCGAGCACGTCGGCGCAGTGCCGGCTGGCCGAGACGACTCCTATCAAGACCCCCGCCGCACGCAGACGCTCGAGCAGGCCAGCGGCGTTGGGGAAAACCTGTGGACCTTTGTCTTCGAGCAGGGCTGCGAAGCGGGCGTCCTTCTTGGCCGCGACCCCCTGGGCGCTGGTGAGCCCGGGCAGGTCGAAGGGCTCGCCTTCTGGCAGGCGGATCTTGCGGTCGGCCAGGACATGGCGGACCCCGTCCAGTCTGGGCTGGCCGTCGACCAGGCGGCGGTAGTCCTGCGCGGTGAACGGCGCCACGCGCCCCGGGCCCCCAGGGCCGGGGGCGAGGTGCCTGAACAGCTCGTTGAAGGTGGCCTTCCAGGCGGCCTGGTGCAGGCTGGCGGTGTCGGTGAGCACCCCGTCGAGATCGAACAGGACGGCATCCAAGTGGTCCAGGACAAGGCCCGCGGCGTTCGGCGGGCGCGTCATCGCCGGCCGGGCCTGGAACCGATGGCGTGCGCCGTCGCGGCCCCCGAAGGGCCGGCCGGTTTGTCGGGGTGGCGGGCAGGACTGGCGGCGGCCCGCCGGGGGGCCATCGTCGCCTCACCGAGGTTGACCTGCTCGTCGTGGCGATCCGGCTCGCTCTGGTCGCCTGAGGGTGCTGTGGCGAGCCATTGTTCTCGGGTCAACGGTAGGTTGCTGGCTGCGTGTTCGCCTTGTCGGACTGCGAGAACTTGGAAGATGGTGATGTTGCCGTGCTCGAAAGCCAGCGCGCTGGCTGCGAGGTAGAGCAGCCAGGTGCGTGCTCGCGATGGCGGAACGAGTCGTTGGGCCTCCTGCCAGGAGTCGCGCAGGTTAGTCACCCAGGCGCGCAGAGTCAGCGCGTAGTGCTCGCGCAGCGCCTCGACATCACGCACCTCGAAACCGGCCTGCTCAAGGGAGTCGACCGTGCTGCTGAGCGTGAGGACCTCTGCGTCGGGGAAGATGTAACGGTCGATGAAGCCCGGGTGGTCTTTGGAGTCCGTGGGCAGTGGTCGCACCGATGCGATGGCGTGGTTGAGCAGTCGACCGCCCGGTGCCAGCAGGTCCATCAGGGTTTGGCCGTATGCCGGTAGCTGGGTGCGTCCCACGTGCTCGGCCATCCCCACGCTGCAGATGGCGTCGTAAGGTCCGTCGTGGACGTCGCGATAGTCCTGCAGGCGGATCTCCACCAGCTCGCCCAGGCCTGCCGCGTCTACCCGCTCGCGAGCCAGGCTGGCCTGCTCCTGGCTGACTGTGACCCCGACCACGCTCACGCCGTGCTGGGTTGCCGCGTGAATCGCCAGCGAGCCCCATCCGCAGCCCACGTCCAGCAGCCGCATCCCGGGGCGCAGGCCGAGCTTGGCGCAGACCAGTTCGCATTTGTCCCGCTGGGCCTGGTCCAGGCCGTAGTCCGGGCCTGCCTCCTGCGCCCAGTAGGCGCAGGAGTAGACCATGCTCGGCCCCAGGATCAGCCGGTAGAACTCATTGCCGACGTCGTAATGGTGGGAAACCGACTGGGCATCGCGGCTGAGGCTGTGCAGCCGGCCGCGCAGTCGAGGTATTTCCTCCGCGGGCGGGCGCGGTGGTGGCCCAACCGCACCTATCCGGGCGGCGGTCACCGCGGCTGCGAGGCGCTGCCGCGAGCTCAAGCCGATGGGTTGATCATGGGCGACTCGTTCGATCACCTCGGGCAGATCGAGCAGGGCGAAGATGTCGCCCTCGATCTGGACATCTCCGGACACAAAGGCGCGAACCAGGCCGAGCTCGCTGGGAGCCCACAACAGTCGACGCAGCCCCCGTCTGCGGACGAACACCACCGTGGCTGGCGCAGCAGGGTCACCTGCTACCGAACCGTCCCAGCAACGAATCCGGATAGGCAACGGCACCCCTACCGCCGACTGCAGGATCGAGAGGACATCACCAGCAGCACCCGAGGACCCTTGGCGGGCTGTGTGCTGAGAGCGCGGACCACGGACGACTTTCTCTAACATGTGAGTTCCTTCACGAGTTCTGCGAAGTGCGGTGGTTCCTGCGTTTTTCCCGCGCGAGCAGTGCCCCGCAGACGGACTCGGCTGCTGCGCCGAGTCCGTCTGCGGCGCGTCGAAACGGCGAGAGTTTGTCCGGTGGAGCAGGACGGCCACCGAGGTCCCGGCGGCTGCTGTCCTTTGCCCACCGTCCAGCGTGCCGCAGCCAGCTGCGTCGACAACTGATTCAGTGAACTCCAGCAGCCCAAAAAGTACAGGCTGCGGATGTCAGGGCGGGGGGTGGCTTCGCGGAACAGGATCCGCCGCCTCGTCCCCCGTCGAATTGTGCCGCAGGTCATCTCTTTCCGCAGCCACAACGAGCACGCGAGGAACTCGACAGGAGTGAGGGCTGAGCTCGTTTTGGGACAAGGCGGCAGCCACAGCCTGTCGATGCCAGGAAATGTGCCATGGTGTGCCTCTCTTTTGCACGTGAGTTGGGCCCAGACCTGTTCGGGGGGAAGGATCGGAGTCGTCATGGGCGCGTCTTGGGGTGGTGCCTGCAGCGCAGGTGACGCGGGCCCCGCCGGCTCGGTGTGCACGGTCCTCCTTCTTCAAACAGGTACCCGGTGGGGGTATCCCACGCAGTCTACAACATACCCCCAACGGGTATATGCCGTGTCCCCGGTCTGGACCGGGCTCTGTCCGCAGAACCTGGAATCGCCGGTCGTAGGCCGTTCCCCGTTCTGTGACCACCATCATCGAGTCGACCACCATCCCGGTGCCGGTGTCGTTCCCAGCGAGACAGCCGACCAAGTCCTCGTGTGCTCATTGGTGGCCAGCCGTTGTTTTGGAGACGTAGTGCCTGGCCAGGGTCCAGGCGACATGAACGCCGTGCTATTTTGGGGTTACCCCCTACCCCCATAGGGTATATGGTTCTGGTGTTGAGGGTGACCTTCCGGTCATTGAACACCGATGAGCGGTATTGGCTGGAGAAGAGGCTGTGATGCGTGAAGCAGTGCCGTCGGCAGCAGGCGTCATCCCGTCGAGACTGCCCACTGGGGTGTCTTGGACTTGGCCGAGAACCGGCTGCACATCACGCGGTGGTCCTGGTCGCGACGTTGTCCCGATTGGTGGGTGGCAGGCGTGTTGATCGTGGTCGCCCTCGGGGGCAACGCGCTGCTCGAACGCAAGGACCGGCCCGACGCCGTCATCCAACGCCACCACATCCAGCGCGCTGCCACGGCACTCGCGCCCCTGACAAACCAGGACCAACTGCTGGTGTGCCACGGCAACGGCCCTCAGATCGGGCTCCTGGCGAGGGAGAGCCAGGACGACCCGGCACTGACCAGGGCCTATCCACTTGACGCACTCGGCGCCCAGACCCAGGGCATGATCGGCTACTGGCTGGCCCAGGAGCTACACAACGCCGGGGTCGCCCGGCCCATCGTCGCGGTGGTGACCCAGACTGTGGTCGACAAGGCGGACCCGGCCTTCTCCTCGCCGTCGAAGTTCATCGGCCGGGTCCGCACCCGCGGCGAGGCTGTGAAGCTGGCCGCCCGACTTGGCTGGCAGATCCGCGCCGACGGGCCGGACTGGCGCCGGGTCGTGCCCTCGCCACAACCTTTGGGTTTCGTCGAACAGGATTCGGTCCAAAGCCTGCTCGACACAGGCGCGGTCGTCATCTGTGCCGGTGGCGGCGGCGCACCGGTCATCCGGGACGAGCGCGGTCACCTCAGCGGTGTCGAGGCAGTGGTCGACAAGGACTACACCTCCGCCCGCATCGCCGTGGACTTGCACGCCGACCGGCTCATGCTGCTCACCGATGTGCCGGCCGTCATGCGCGACTTCGGCACCCCCGACGCTCACCCCATCGAGCGCATCAGCGTCGACCAGCTGGCCGACCTGCACCTTCCGGACGGATCCATGGGACCCAAGGTCGAAGCGTGCGCCCGGTTCACCACCGCCACCGGGCGGCCTTCGGCGATAGGTTCCCTGAGCGATGCCGCGGCCATCCTGCGCGGCGAGGCGGGCACCACCATCACCTCTTCGGGCAACCGCGACGACATCGTGCGGCAGTAGTCCGCCGACACCGACCCAGCACCCTCCTCGAATCGACAAGGAACGAAGCCATGACCGACGCACTCACCCCCGACCGGGGCACCACCAGCCCCGACCCCGCTCCGTCGCTGACCCCGGAGGTACTGCGCACCATCGATGCGTACTGGCGGGCCGCGAACTACCTGTCGGTCGGCCAGATCTATCTGTATGACAACCCGTTGCTGAAGCGACCGCTGGTGTTGTCGGATGTGAAACCGCTCGTGGTCGGGCACTGGGGTACGACGCCGGGGCAGAACTTCATCTACGCGCATCTGAACCGGGCGATCGTCAAGTACGACCTGGACATGTTCTACATCGCCGGGCCGGGGCACGGCGGCCCTGCGCTGGTGGCCAACACCTATCTGGAGGGCAGCTACTCGCAGATCTACCCCGACGTCAGCCAGGACGAGGCCGGCCTGAAGAAGCTGTTCACCCAGTTCTCGTTCCCCGGCGGCATATCGAGCCACGTCGCCCCGACCACACCGGGCTCGATCCATGAGGGCGGCGAGCTCGGCTACTCCCTCAGTCACGCGTTCGGGGCGGCGTTCGACAACCCGGAGCTGATCGTGGCCTGCGTGATCGGCGACGGGGAGGCCGAGACCGGGCCGCTAGCGACCGCCTGGCAGTCCACGAAGTTTCTGAACCCGGTCAGCGACGGGGCGGTGCTGCCGATCCTGCACCTGAACGGGTACAAGATCAGCAGCCCCACCGTGCTGGCCCGCATCGAGGGCGAGGAGCTGGACCAGTTCCTGCGTGGCTGCGGCTGGGAACCCCGCTACGTCGAAGGCGACGACCCCGAGACGATGCACGAACTGATGGCCACCGTCCTGGACGACACAATCGAGGCTATCCGCGGTGTCCAGGCCGATGCCCGCACCGGCGGTATCGCGACCAGGGCGCGGTGGCCGATGATCGTCCTGCGTTCCCCGAAGGGGTGGACGGGCCCGAAGGTGGTCGACGGCCTGCAGATCGAGGGGACGTTCCGGGCCCACCAGGTACCCCTGTTGGTCGACGAGGCGCATCCGGGGCATGTCGAGCAGCTGGACAGCTGGATGCGCAGCTACAAACCCGACGAGCTGTTCGACCAGGACGGGCGGCTGCTCGCTGACCTGGCGTCCCTGGCTCCGCTGGGGGAGCGGCGGATGGGGGCCAACCCGCATGCCAACGGTGGGCTGCTGCTGCGCGACCTGCACATGCCCGACTTCCGGACCCACGCCGTCGCCGTGCCCGCCCCGGGCGCGGTCACCGCCGAGGACACCAGCGTGCTCGGCAGCTTCCTGCGCGACGTGGTGGCCCGAAACGACGACCAGCGCAACTTCCGCATCTTCGGCCCAGACGAGACGCTGTCCAACAAGCTCGGTGCGGTGTTCGAGGTGACCGACCGGCAGTGGGACGCGGCCACGATTGCCGGTGACGAGTGGCTGGCGCCGTCGGGTCGGGTGCTCGACTCGATGCTCTCGGAGCACCAGTGCGAGGGCTGGCTGGAGGGGTACCTGCTCACTGGGCGCCACGGGCTGTTCAACTGCTACGAGGCGTTCATCCACATCGTCGACTCGATGTTCAACCAGCACGCCAAATGGCTCAAGGTCACCAAGGCGCTGCCGTGGCGCCGCGACATCTCCTCGCTGAACTACCTGCTCACCTCCCACGTCTGGCAGCAGGACCACAACGGCTTCACCCACCAGGATCCCGGCTTCCTCGACCACGTCGTCAACAAGAAAGCCGACATCGTCCGCGTCTACCTCCCGCCGGACGCCAACACCCTGCTCTCGGTCACCGACCACTGCCTGCGCAGCCGCCACTACGTCAACGTGATCGTCGCCGGCAAGCGCGCCATGCCGCAGTGGCTGACCATGGAGCAGGCGGAGGTCCACTGCAGCCAGGGCATCGGGATCTGGGAGTGGGCCGGCAACGACCGCGGCGCCGAGCCCGACGTGGTGCTGGCTTGCTGCGGAGACACCCCGACCATGGAGGTGCTGGCGGCGGTGTCGATCCTGCGTGAGAACCTGCCCGAGCTGAAGGTCCGCGTCGTCAACGTCGTGGACCTGATGAAGCTGCAGTCAGCCAGCGAACACCCACACGGGCTGTCCGACCGTGAGTTCGACGCGTTGTTCACCACCGACAAGCAGGTCATCTTCGCCTTCCACGGCTACCCGACCCTGATCCACCGCCTGACCTACCGGCGGACCAACCGCAACCTGCACGTGCGCGGCTACACCGAGGAAGGCACCATCACCACCTCGTTCGACATGCGGGTGCAGAACCGGCTCGACCGTTTCCACCTCGTCCAGGACGTCATCGACCGCCTCCCGCAGCTCGGCGCGACCGGCGACTACCTCAGGCAGACGATGGCCGACAAGCTCGTCGAGCACAACCTCTACATCAACACCCACGGCCAGGACCTCCCCGAGATCCGCGACTGGACCTGGGATATCCAGGCAGACCCATCATGAGCGCTGACACCAACAAGACCGCGGCAGCCGACCCGGCGGCGCCTGACCCCAAGCACGACCTGAAGTCGCTGCCGATGGCTGAGGTCCAAAAGCAGCTCGGGAGCTCACCGGATGGGCTGGCCCAGGCGGAGGCAGTCAAGCGGCTGGCCCAGTACGGCCCCAATGAGATCACCGAGCACAAGACGAACCCCATCCTGAAGTTCCTCACGTACTTTTGGGGGCCGATCCCGTGGATGATCGAGGTCGCGGTGATCCTGTCGGGAGCAGTGGGCCACTGGGCCGACTTCGCCATTATCCTGATCCTGCTGTTGGCTAACGGCGTCGTAGGCTACAGCGAAGAGCGCCAGGCAGGCAACGCGATCGACGCACTGCGGGCCAAGTTGGCGACCACTGCACGGGTCCGGCGCGACGGCAAGTGGGTCACGCCACCCGCGCGTGAGTTGGTGCCCGGCGACGTGATCCGGCTACGTCTGGGTGACATCGTCCCGGCTGATGCGCGCCTCCTTGACGGCGACGAGATCGAGGTCGACCAGTCGGCGCTGACCGGCGAGTCGCTGCCGGCCGCGCGCGGCCCAGGCAACGCGGTGTACTCCGGGTCGATCCTGCGCCGCGGCGAGATCGGCGCCCTGGTCTACGCCACCGGCACGCACACCTACTTCGGCAAGACCGCCGAGCTTGTCCAGGACGCCCACACCGTCAGCCACTTCCAAAAGGCAGTCCTGAAGATCGGCAACTACCTCATCGTCCTGGCGGCCGTCTTCGTCGCCGCCATCTCGGCAACCTCCCTGCTGCGCGGAGACCCGGTCCTGACCACCCTGCAGTTCGCCCTCGTCCTGACTGTTGCGGCGATCCCGGTCGCGATGCCCACCGTGCTGTCGGTGACGATGGCTGTGGGTGCTCGGCTGCTGGCCAAGAAGCAGGCGATCGTCAGCAGGCTCGTGGCGATCGAGGAGCTCGCCGGCGTCGATGTGCTGTGCGCGGACAAGACCGGCACGTTGACCCAGAACGCACTGACCCTCGGCGACCCCTTCAGCGTCACGGGAGTCACCGCCGCCCAGGTGATCCTTGCCGGGGCGTTGGCCTCCCGCGCTGAGAACGACGACCCGATCGACCTCGCCGTCCTGGGCGCCCTCAGCGACCCCACTGACCTGCACGGGTATGCCGTGTCGCACTTCCAGCCGTTCGATCCGGTCCACAAACGTACCGAAGCCACCGTCACCGGCACCGGCACCGGCACAGCCGCTGACACGGCGACGTTCAAGGTCAGCAAAGGCGCCCCGCAGGTCATCCTGACCCTGGCCGCGAACAGTGCGGACATCAAGCCCGCTGTTGACGCGGCGGTGAACGACTTCGCCGCGCGAGGCTTCCGCTCTCTGGGCGTGGCCCGCGCCGATGGCGGCGGCCCCTGGCAGTTCCTGGGCGTGCTGCCACTGTTCGACCCACCGCGTGAGGATGCCGCCTCGACCATCGCCACGGCCCGTGACATGGGCGTGAGCGTGAAGATGGTGACCGGCGACGCCCTGGCGATCGCGAAGGAGACTGCCGCCAAAGTTGGTCTTGGCACCGACATCCTGGACGCCGCAGGCCTAGGTGACGTGAAGAAGACCGAGACGCCCGACGTCGCGCAGTCCATCGAAGCGGCCGACGGTTTCGCCCAGGTCTTCCCCGAGCACAAGTACCACATCGTTGACGTCCTGCAGCAGGGCGGCCACATCGTCGGCATGACCGGCGACGGCGTCAACGACGCCCCCGCCCTGAAGAAGGCCGACTGCGGCATCGCGGTGTCCGGGGCCACCGACGCCGCACGGGCCGCCGCAGACATCGTTCTGTTGACCCCCGGGCTGACGGTGATCATCGACGCGATCAAGGAAAGCCGCAAGATCTTCCAGCGGATGAACAGCTACGCCATGTATCGCATCGCCGAGACGCTGCGGGTGCTGATCTTCGTCACCCTGGCCATCCTCGCGTTCAACTTCTATCCCGTCACCGCGATCATGATCGTGATGCTGGCGCTGCTCAACGACGGCGCGATCCTGTCGATCGCCTACGACAACGTCCACTATCGCAACCAGCCCGAGGCCTGGAACATGCGCCTGGTCCTGGGGATAGCCACGGTGCTCGGTGTCGTCGGACCGATCGCAGCGTTCGGGCTGTTCTACCTCGGCGAGCGGGTCTTCGACCTGGGTCACCCCCGCCTGCAGACGATGATGTACCTGATGTTGTCCGTCGCCGGGCACCTGACGATCTTCCTGACTCGCACCCGGGGGCCGTTCTGGTCGATCCGCCCCGCCCGCATCCTGTTGCTCGCGGTGCTCGGAACCCAGGGGATCGCCACCCTCATCGCCGTCTACGGGCTCTTCATGACCCCGCTCGGCTGGGGCTGGGCCGCGTTCGTCTGGGGATACGCCATCATCTGGGCCCTGGCCAGCGACCGCATCAAGCTCCTGGCCTACAAGATTCTCGATCCCCCCACGGCCGCGGCCGGCGCGAGCGTGGCCGCCTTCCACACCGACACTGATCCCGGCGACCCCGTCTACCACGACAACAGCCGGTGCCCCTACGGGCAGCAGATCAACGCCAACGGCAACGCCCACCCCGGCACCGACAACCGCCGCCGGTGTGACTGGTGTAGCGCGCACGTACCAGCAGGTGGCGGTAAAGCGCTGACCGCGAGCGATTCCCATCCAACGCGCCCAGCGGCGCCAGGCCAAGGACCTGACCCATCGTGAAGATCGCCACCATCGCGATCGACGCCGACCTGAAAGCCCGTGCGCGTGCCCGAAGGTTCCCGCCTGCCCGCGCGTACGGGAAGGTCGCGCCGACAAGGCGATGGAACAGATGAGGCTGGCCATCGTCCCTCACGGTGAGACCGGCTGGACGTTGGCCGGCCGCTAAACGGGCACCAATGATGCGGGCTTGACCGCCAACGGTCGAGCGCACGCTGCTTGGTTGCCGTCGCTTCTTCAGCGCGTTCTGCACGGACAGCGCGCGGCGCTGGTCTGCAGCCCGAGGCTACGCGCCACCGAGACCGCGGCGATCGCGTTGCCTGCGCACGCCATGACCATCGACCCGCTCGTTGCGGAGTTCGACTACGGAGACTTCGAGGGCCTGACCGCCGAGCAGATCGACCAGCGGGCGCCGGGCTGGGACATCTGGCGGGACGGATGCCCCGACGGCGAGTCCACCGCAGAGGTCGGCCGGCATTCAAGAAATCGTCTTGATCTACCCATCAACCGGCGGACGACCCAAAGCCCGGCGGATGCTCACCGAGACCACCAACACCCAAGACCAGCTCACCGAAATCTTCGACCTCACCAAGTGGACAGCCCACAGTTAGGTCATACACCCGAACACCCACGGCACGGCCCTGACCAGCAGCGATACCACCAAACTCAAAAAAACCCGGAAGGTCTCGCTAGTCTTGGGTCGAACTGCCGCTCGGCGATCAGGACACTCGTGGAACGGCAGACCCGGTAGGTGATGCTGGTCCACCTGCCGGACGACCACAGCGCCGAAGCCGTGCGTGACGGCCTGCTGACGACCATCAAGACGCTGCCGGAGCACCTGCGTAAGTCACTGACCTGGGACACCGGGGAACTGAGCTGGCCAAGCACGCCGAGATCACCTTGGCCACAAAGATGGACATCTACTTCTGTGGCCCCCACTCACCCTGGCAGCGCGGATCCAACCAGAACAACAACGGGCTACTGCGCCAGTACTTCCCCAAGGGCACTGACTTTCCGTCCACACGCCTCAGCGGCTGCTTGACGTCGCCACGGAGCTCAATGCCCGACCTCGCAAGACATTGGGTGGAATTACACCTTTGAAAGGGCTCCTCGCGTTTGATCGAATGATGTCCTCAACAACCTCATTGCCAAGTCAGGAGCACTTTCGCCGTTCAAGTCACGAGAAACCCATGAAATCACCGGGCTAGGGTGGGGGGAGGAAGGGAGCAGTTGATGACCGGATTCCGCATCGAACACGACACCATGGGCGAGGTGCGGGTACCCCAGGACGCCCTCTACGCAGCCCAGACCCAGCGGGCGGTCGAGAACTTCCCGATCTCCGGACGCGGGCTTGCGAGTCCTCACATCGCAGCGCTGGCCCAGATCAAGCGCGCCGCGGCGATCGCCAACACCGAACTCGGTGTGCTGGCGCCGGAGGTGTCGCAGGCCATCGTCGCGGCGGCGGACGAGGTGATCGCCGGGTGCCACGACGACCAGTTCCCCATCGACGTCTTCCAGACCGGCTCGGGCACCTCGTCGAACATGAACGCCAACGAGGTGATCGCGACCCTCGCTGCCCGCCGGCTCGGGTCGCTCGTCCATCCGAATGACCACGTGAATGCGTCGCAGTCGTCCAATGACGTCTTCCCCTCCTCGATCCACATCGCGGCAGTGCAGGCGATCACGGAGTCGCTGGTGCCAGCCCTCGATGTGCTTGCCGTGTCGCTGGAGGCGAAGGCTGCGGAGTTCACAGACGTGGTGAAGGCCGGCCGGACGCACCTGATGGACGCCACCCCGATCACGCTCGGCCAGGAGTTCTCCGGCTACGCCGCCCAGGTGCGCAACGGGATCGACCGCATGCGAGGGACGCTGCCCCGCCTGTTTGAGCTGCCGCTGGGCGGCACGGCTGTCGGTACCGGTATCAACACTCCGGCGGGGTTCCCTGCGCGCGTGATCGCGCTGGTCGCTGAGCACACCGGCCTGCCGTTGGTCGAGGCGCGCAACCATTTCGAGGCTCAGGCAGCCCAGGATTCGGTCGTTGAGGCCTCCGGGGCGCTGCGCACCGTGGCTGTGTCGCTGGTGAAGATCGCCAACGACCTGCGCTGGATGGGCTCCGGGCCGCGGGCAGGCATCGGCGAGATCTCGCTGCCCGACCTGCAGCCCGGCTCATCGATCATGCCGGGCAAGGTGAACCCGGTGCTGCCGGAGGCGACGGTGATGGTGGCAGCCCAGGTGATCGGCAACGACACGGCGATCACGTTCGCCGGCACGCAGGGCAACTTCGACCTGCTGGTGATGCTGCCGGTGATGGCCCGCAACCTGTTGGAGTCCATCACGCTGGTTGGCAACGTTTCCCGGCTGCTGGCAGACCGCTGTGTCGACGGGATCGTCGCCGATGTCGAGCGTTGCCGCACGCTGGCTGAGTCGTCGCCGTCCATCGCCACCCCCTTGAACCCGATCATCGGCTACGAGGCGGCGGCGAAGATCGCCAAGCATGCGGTGAAGGCCGGCCTCACCATCGCAGAGGCCACCCGCGACCTCGGCTACGTGGAGCGGGGCGAGCTCACCGACGACCAGTTGGAGCGCGCCCTCGACGTGACGACGATGACAGGGGCGATGGCTGCCAGCTGAGCCCACCGGGCGTCCCCGAAACCCGCTCTGGCAGGCCTGACATGGGCAAAGGGCCCCCGGTTCTGGGGCCCTTCCGCGCACTGGCGGCAGGTGTAGGGCTCGAAGTTTGCTCTCCGCGATCCTCCCGTGCCTTGTCAGAGACACATTCGCGCCTATGAACGCGATCGAGGAGCTGAACGCGCCTTTGGCTACAACATCGCACGCATTCTGTTGGGGGCTTCGGTTCGACACACTCGCTGATCGGCCGCAGGGAATCGGGGTTGGAGTGGGCTGCCCGGAGTCCATGGCAACTGATGGAGGTCGAGGATTGCGCAGGCACGGCGCGCGACGGTGCTGCGGATGACGGGCATGCCCTCGGCGGTCAGCTCGGCGCGGGCCTGTGCCTGGATGGCGGGTCGTAGGCCGTCGGTCTCGGCCAGTCGTGCCTCCATTTCGGCGAGTTCGTTGGCGTCAATGGCTTGGCCGGCTTGGCCGGGTCCGGAAGCCGCGGTGTCCCACCACGGTCCGGCTTCAGCCACCCTTGCGGGGGAGTGGCTTTCCCGGTCCCGGGCAACGGCCAGGAGGGCCTGTTCCATCGAGGCCGGTGGCCACCCTCTGGTCACCACTGCCAGCTTGATGACGACCGTCAGGCACCGGGCGGTCCAGCGGGCGGTCGGTTTGCCCAGGAGCTGGCGGGCGGTCATGCACTGACGGGCCAGCTCGTCCAGGTCGGTGATGGCGCAGGCTTCCAGCAGATCGTGGTCTGCCTCCTCACCAGCATCGGCGCAGACCGGCCGCGGTGTGAGGGGGTAGGGGGAGGGGGTTTGTCGGTAAGGATCTCTGGGTTGGGCCGCAGTTCTGCGGCCACCCTGGCCGCAGAACTGCGGCCAGGGGTAGCCGCAGATGTGCGGCCACCGTTTCTGGGGGGTTCGGGGGTAGCCGCAGAACTGCGGCTACCCCCATCGGCGGTCGCCACCGCGGCCGGGGCGGTGGTGCGCACGTGGTACCGGTTGGACAAGAACTGCTCACCGTTGCGGCGGTGTTCGACGCGGACGATGCCGGCGTCGGTGAGCTGGCGCATCGCCCGGTCGATGGCGTCGACGGAGCGGCGCAGGCGCCGGGCCAGGGTTTGCCGGGACGGCATCCGGGTCCCGGAGCCGTTCCCGTAGTGAAGCAGCAGGCAGTAGAGGAAGCAGTAGGCAGTAGAGGCGGAACGCGCCGTCGGAGACGGTGGCGTCGATCACCCATTCGGGGACGATCGCGAACCGCGGTTCCTCCACGACGAGGGTGCCGGCGGCGGGGAGGGTGGTGTGCGGCGGTGGGGTTTCTCGGGTCACGGTGATGGCCTTTCGAGCGGGTTCGCTGGGGGTGGGCAGGGCTGACTCGACCGCTGCCCTGGACGGGGGAGCGCGTCAGGAATGCGTCAGGAAATGCACCGGAACTGCACGGACGCAGCGGTGTCAGGCGTCCAGACCGGCACGATGGTCAGGCTGGAAACCGCAGGTCAGGGCCTATTCAGGCCGTTTCCGGCACAAGGCGGATGCGGGCCAGACTGCTTACGGATCAGAAGGTTGGGGGTTCGGCGCGGAGCCCGGCAGCGGACGGTAGCGTCTACGCCACCTCGGCAGGGTCCTCGGCAGCGCCGCCCTTAGCAGACGTCGTGTGCGCGTGTGCCGCAGTTACTGATCCAGGGTCGGGTTTGCCGAGAGTAGGACGCCGGCCTTGCTGATTCTCGCGAACCGTGGGCCTCATGTCGCCAAAACTTTCGGATCGGGGTCCAACCGTCGACCTTCTCGATTTCAGGTGGAGATGGTGATCTTCTCGCCGCCGAGGCCCGCGTCAAGGGCGGCGTCAATCAGGTCGTTGCCTTGAGGCAGAAGGTGCCCATAGGTGTCGATGGTTGTGGTGATCGACTCATGTCCAAGGCGTTGCTGGATGTTCGGGAGGGGCACACCGGCGGCGATAAGCCAGGCGACGTGGGTGTGCCTTAGGTCGTGCGGTGTGAACCGCTTAGCGAAGCCTTCAGCCTTGGCAGCCTTGAGAGCAGGGAGCCATCTCTGGTCAGAGAAGTCGCCCGCGTGGATCGGTCGGCCGCCCATCCAGCGAAGAGAGGCACTGGAGGTGGAACGGGCGGCCGTGGTGAACACGAAGTCATCAAGGGACTTGCCCTTCATCGCACGGCGAAGGATCGTCACGACTGATGGCGCGACGGTGATGGTTCGCCGCGACTTCGACGTCTTGGGGATGCCGAGATAGTGCCCGCGCATCTCGTGTTTGGCGTTTATCCGCTTGGCGAGCCACTTGGGGATCTGAGTCTCGCCATGTTCGCCTTGGCGATTCCACGCCTTTCGGACGGTGAGTGTGCGCTTGAAGAGGTCGATGTCCTCAACCCACAAGGCGGTGATCTCGCCAAAGCGGAGGCCGGTGCCCACCATCACACGCAGGAGGTCGCGGGAGTCCTCAGCCATGAACGTGTCTGTGAAGGTCATGAACTCCGCCTCCGTGAGCCAGGTCCGCTCCGGCTGCTCCGCCTTGATGGTGGGCCGCGATGGAGCGGTTTTGGCGCAAGGGTTGACCATGATGAGTGCGTGCTCCTCAACGGCCCAGGCGAAGACGCCGAACAGGAGGCCGTGATAGTTGGCCTTCGTCTTGAGCCCTCGCTCCCACCGTGAGAGCCAGAGCCGGACGTCCTCCGGAGTGACGTCCTCAACGTTGCGACCAAAGGGCAGGTAGGTGGTCCCCGGCTTAGTGGGCGACGGGAACTCCAGGACGGCCAGCGCTTTGAGTTGGGCGCGGTAGCGGGCTCGCTGACCGGGTCGGATGATGAGTTGTTCGACGTAACGGAGGCCGAAGGCAAGGAGCGGCGTGGGCTCGCTGTCGGAGGCGTCCGGCGTCACCTCGGCCACGAAGCCGCGACCAGGTACCCAGCCTTCGGGCCATCGGTTGCCCGCCGCCTCCACCAAGGTCTGGAACCGCTTGGCGGCGAGAACGGGGTTACGGCCTACGGCGAACTTCTCCGTTGCCCGCTGGCCATCCTGACGCCAGACGACGCGGGCTGTCGTGCCCCCATCGCCGCGTAGTCGCTGTTCCAGTGATGCCATGATTCCCACCTTTTGTCCCCACGTGGGGACACCCTAGTCTGGCCCTCGCGTCGGCGGGTTGTCCCCAAGATGTCCCCATGAACGGAAACAGAAAGGGCCGCCGACCTGTTTTCGCAGGTCAGAGGCCCTCTTTTTAAGTGTCCGGAGGGGGACTTGAACCCCCACGCCCGTTAGGGCACTAGCACCTCAAGCTAGCGCGTCTGCCATTCCGCCACCCGGACAGGGTGA
>JBBRZQ010000078.1:0-20641 GCA_038236535.1 Actinomycetales bacterium | reverse complement strand
TCAGCATCGCGACCGTCTGGTGACCGCGGCCGACTTCCGCGAGATCACGGCGAGCACTCCGGGCGCCGACCTCGGCCGGGTTGAGGTCCTGCCCCTGTTCAACCCTCAGGCCACGGCCGAGGCTTCGGCGCGGATGCTCTTCCCGGGCTGCGTCACCGTGCTTGTCGTGCCGCGCACCGATGCCGCCGCGCGCGACTTTCCGTCCCCGACCGCCGCCGTCCTGGATGCTGTCGCCACCTACCTCGAACCGCGCCGCCTGGTCACCACCGAGGTGCATGTCCGTGGCCCGGAGTACGTCGACATCGTGGTCTCGGTGGGCGTCGTCGCGCTTGCCGGCCAGCAGCTGAGCCTGGTTGTTCAGCGGGTCCAGGATGCCGTCAGGTCGTACCTGTCGCCCCTGCACGGCGGCCCGGCAGCGGTCGGTGACGCGCCCGGTGGCTGGCCGCTGGGAAACCCGGTCCGGGTCCAGGACATCGAGGCGGCGGCCACCCGGGTGCCGGGTGTGCGCTACGTCGACAGCGTGCGGATCGCCACGGTCACCGGCCAGGGCCAGATCCTCACCGAGACCCCGGACGTGGCGATGAGCGGGCTACAGATGCCGCGCGCGACCGTCTTCGCCACCGGTGGCAACGCCGCGGCCCCTGCTGATCTGCTCGGGCTGGGCGCGCGACCGACCCGCAGCCAGGTCGCCGTTCCTGTTCTTCAGCCGGAGTGCTGAGGCGCGGCCATGGCGGACATCCAGGGAAGCCGGTTCCACCTGCTGGCCGGCAAACAGGACTGGGGGAGCTGCCGCCTGCCCGGCGGGAGCACGCTGGCCCTGTCGTGGCCGCCGGACGCCGGCTCGCCGCCCGGACCGGGGGCTCCGCTGGAATGGGATGAGCGGACCCGGGCGCTGCGGCTGTCCCAGCGCTCGGTGCTCTTCCGGCGGGCCCGGAGCGGCACGGCCCCGGAGCTGTCTGCGCGGCGCGGCGCCGACCGTGACCCCGACGGCGCGACCTACTGGATCGACGAGGAGCAGCGCGGCATCCAGTGGCAGCGCCCGGACGGTGACGGCGGCACCAGGTCGACCGCGGCACAGGCTTGGTGGTCGGTCGACGACCTCGCCGACCCGACCGGGCCCTGCGCCCCTGGCGCCTTCGTGCCGGTGGAACAGCCACTGCCCGTGGACGCCACCCTGCATGGGCTTGCCGTCACCTGCCGCCGGCAGGTCGTGGTGGGGTGGCAGGGCACCCTCGACGGCTCGGGTGCCTCCGGTGGGCCGGGTCGCAGCGGCCTGCTCGTCTTCGACCTTCGCTCTGGTGGGGAGCCGCTCGTGCTGGGCTGGCCCGACGGGTCCGGCTTCGCGCCCTTTGACCTGGCCGCGATTCCGGGAGGCGGGCTGCTCGTGCTGGACCGCACCGCCCGACGGTTCTGGCGTCTGGACCGGGACCTGCGGGTGCCGGCGACCATGGCTCCCGGGCCAGTCCCGGACTTCCTGCCCAGCGAGACATCCCCGCCGCCGGAGCATCTCCCGCCGCGGGGCAGCGTCGTTCACACCGAAGGCATCGAGCTCGCCGGGGGAGTGCTGGGGGACACGAACCCGGTGGCTATCGAGCCCGGCCCGGACGGTGCTGTCTTCGTCCTGGACTCACCAGCCGGGGCGGCGGCCTCACGTCTCCTGTACCTGCCGGAAGGCGGTGATGCCCGTGTCTGGTCGCTGGCTGACCTGGTGCGCGTGGGTGATCCGGTCCACCCTGAGCGCGAGCCCGAGATCTACCCGGTGCGGGGGCACGACCTCGCGGTGCGCTGGCCCGGAAGAGGGCCGAGCCAGGTCTGCGGCTGTGGCGGGGCCCATGACAAGGCCGCGGACGGAAGCGGCGGCACCGATGCCCCGGCCGTCGGCCCGGTGCTCCTCGTCGTCGACCACGGGGGCAAGCAGGTGATCGCCTTTCAGGCACCGCCGGACCCGGGTGCCGCTGGGAGCCGGCTCACGGTCCTTGATGACTACCTGCCGATGCGCCGGTTCGCCGGCCGGGCTCTCATCATGGGATCCACTGACGCGTGGTACGACTTCGGCAGCCGCTGGGTGCCTCTGGTCCGCTACGTCGAGTGCCTGTACGCACCGCTCGGGGTGTTCACCACGCCCACCGGGTTCGACCGGGCAGACGCCGTCGCCGGCCAGCCGTTCGACAGCGCCAGTCCCGGTTGCGCGTGGCACCGGGTGTTCCTGGATGCCACTTTGCCGCCCGAGACCTCGGTGACCGTCCGGGCCCGGGCCAGCGATGACGCGGACCTGCTCGAGGCGACCACCTGGGTGCCCCAGCCGACGCCCTACCTGCGGGGCGGTGGGGCTGAGCTGCCCTGGCACGACCCCTGGCGAGACCTGGGCGTCGAGGAGCGGGCGCGCCAGCGGGTCGGGACGTGGGAGCTGCTGCTCCAGTCGGTCCGCGGGCGCTACCTCGAGCTTGAGGTCACCCTTCACGGCAGTGGTCGCCAGACGCCTGCGGTGCGGGCCGTGCGGGCATGGTTCCCCCGCTTCTCCTACCTTGCCCAGTACCTGCCTGAGGTCTACCGCGAAGACACGGTCGCCGCGGACCTCACCGAGCGCTTCCTGGCCAACCCCGAGGGCGTGCTGACCGCGCTCGAGGAGCGGATGGAGCACGTCTCAGTGCTGCTGGACCCCCGTCAGGCCCCACCGGAGGTGCTGGAGTGGCTGGCCTCGTTCGTCGGGCTGCTGCTGGAGCCGCAGTGGAACGAGCCGCAGCGGCGATTCCTGGTGCGTCGGGCGCACACCCTCTTCGAGCGGCGCGGGACGGTGCGCGGGCTTGAGCAGGCCATCGGCATCTATCTGTGCCCCGACCCGCAGGACACCATCCTGGACGGGCCGTCCGGCCAGACCGGGGCCCGCGTGGTCGAGCGGTTCCTGGTTCGCGGCCTGGAGAATGCCTCAGCCGAGAATGCCTCAGCCGAGAATGCCTCAGCCGCCAGCATGAACGCCGTGCCGGTGCCGGCGGTCGACGACCCGCAGTCCTGGCTCGATCCGGACGTCCTCGCTGCCCACCGCTATGACGTGCTCGTGCCCGGCAACCTTGCGGCCGAGGAGGTTGCCATGCTCGGTCGCATCCTCGAGGTGGAAGGCCCGGCCCATGCCCTCGCCCAGCTCGGCAGCCTGGGAGACCTCTTCCGAGTCGGACAAGCCCGGCTCGGAGTGGACAGCCAGCTCGGCCAGGAGATGGGCTGGCCGGTCATGGTCCTGGACCGCGCCACTCTCGCCGGCACGCTGGCCGCCGGCTCACCGTTCGACATCAGCGACCGCGTCGTGCCCGGGCGAGACCGGGTGGGCGAGGTCCCGGCCCTGTGAGGAGATCACCTTGACCACCACCACCGCTCCCTGTGCCTCGATCACCACGGGGGCACTTCGCCCCGACTCTCGGGTCAACTACACGTTCGGCATGGTGCTGGGCCTCGACGACTTCCAGCAGGAGCAGGAGCATCGACTCGTGGCGGCAGCCCTGCATCAGCGGGGCCTGCATGGCTACGGCGTGGTGAGCGGGCTGACCGTGGGGGTCGACTCCGCCGGGACCATCACAGTCTCGCCCGGCGCAGGGCTCGACCGGTGGGGACGGACATTCATCGTGCCGACAGACCAGTGTGCGGACCTGGGCCGATGGCTTGATGCCAACGTGATGATGTCCCCCCCGGAGGAGAGCCCCGTCGTCTACGTCGTTGGTCGCTACGACCAGTGCCTGGACGACCTTCGCCCGCTGCCGGCCGTGCCGTGCACGAGCAGTGACACGCCTCAGGCACCGGCCCGGATCCGGGACGCCTGGGCCATCGAGCTCACCTGGGATGCCCCGGATGCCTCGGCTTGGAGCGCCGCGCAGGCGTATGCCGACCTGCTGCGGACTGTCGATGTGGTGCCCGGCACGACCGACCCGGCCGTCCTCGACCAGCTCCGCGCAGCCCTTGACGACATACCCGCTGGCACCGCACTTCCGGTCCGGCGATACCAGCTGGGTGCCGCTGACCTCCGCGCGAGCCTGGACGCGCTGGACCGGCACTGGGCTGGCAGCGTCCGGCCGCTGCTGGACCCCGACCCGGCCAGCTTCGACCCGCCAGGGATGGGTGAGCCGGCCGGCGCGTCGATCCTGCTCGGCGCCATACAGATCACCGGGCAGGCCCCCGACAGCCGCTCATTCACGGCCAGCGACGACAACCGGCCCGTGCTCCTGCACACCCAGCTCATCCAGGAGCTGGCGCTGCTCGGGCTGCCGCGGACCCCGGTGGAGTCCCTGTTGTCGGTGCGCGCGGCGAGCGGCTCGACGGTGGAGGCCTGGGTCCATGGCGTCTCCCTGGACTTGCCGGCAAGCTCCCCGCCGACCCCTCCCGAGGGGATCCAGCTCCTGGTGGACGGCGTTCCGGTGACCCTGGTGTCGGCCGAAGGCGTCTCTGACGGGGCGCAAGGCGCTGCCGGCACGCGAATCACGATCACGGCCACCACCGGGTGGAGCGCCGGCGCCCTGCTCGAGGTGCGTCTTCTGCTGGACGCCCAGCTCACCAGCAGCCAGGAGCCCCTGCGCGCTGTGCTCGAACAGAACGCGCTCGGGGTGCTCGACGAGATGGCAGACCACGTATCCGGCTACGCCATCTCCTCAGCTGAGTCGGGCCGACGCGTCCGTAATCTGTTCATCCCCCTCGACGTCACCGACGACCGGCTCGTCCTGGCTGTGGACGGCGTGCACCTGGTCCCGGACCAGCCGCCGGGGTATCTGGACCTCACCGTCGATGACAGCGCAGTAGAGGTGGCCGTGCTGCAGGTGCTGTCCAGTGCCTCCGGCTCAGTCATCGCGATTCAGGCCGCACAGCCCTGGGAGACCCGGTCGCAGCTTCGGGTGTCGCTCAGCCTTGACGCTGCGATGACGGACGCCGGCACCCTGCGGCAGGCGCTCGACGCCACCGGGGTGGACTTCGTCGGACGCACCGAGGACCGTTGTGAGTGTGTCGCGGCAGCTCAGCCGCGACTGGCCGAGACGCTGGCCACGGTGAGCGTGGTGCCCCACCCGGACGCCAGCGGGTCGGCCCTGTCGATGTGGTTCCACGTCCTGGGTAACGAGGTCCTGAACATCCTCCCCCCGGTGCTGAGGGTGCTCCGCGAAGGCCAGAGTGATGTGCCCTGCCGGGTCAGCCAGCAGGACCAGCTGGGGAGGGCGTGGCTCCTGATACCGGACCAGCCCTTCCAGCCCGGCGACCGGCTCACGGTGGTGCTCGATCTCGCGAACGAGGTCGCCCTCGCGGACAGGACCCTCTGGCAGCGAGTCGACGAGACCTCGCGGCGCCCCGTTGATGTCGACCTCCGGGTGCTCACGGCGTATGCCGTGGTGCCGCCCCAGTCCGGGGGCGGCGGTGCCCCAGCGCTACCCGAGCGGGACATCGCAGTCGTCACGGCGTGGACGAACAAGCCGGGCGTGCCGCCACTCATCAGGGTCTGGGTCACCCCCGACCTTGACCCTCAGGCGGGCCGGATGGTCGAGCCCGAGAACCTCAGAGTCTTTGGCGTGGACAAGGAGGGGAACCTCCGGGACGTCACGTTTCAGGACCAGGGGTGGTCGACGGTGGGCTGGAACCTGTTTGAGCGCCGACCGTTCGACACCGCGTGGTCCCAGGAACCCTGGACCCAGCTGATCCTCGGGGTCCCCCGCTCGGTTGCGGTTCAGGATCTCGCCGATGGCGGGTCACTGGTGCCGATCGCGGCGTTCGCTGCGAAGCGGGGCCTCACCTATCGTGGCCTCAACGGCGACCTTTACCAGGTCGCCCTGCTCGTCAGCGGGCCGTTCGGATGAGCACCCTGGTGGTGGGCAGCAGTTTCGACGAGTCCTTCCGCAGGCCGTCCTACACGACCGGCCGGTTGCTCACTGCTGCCGACCTGATCGCGGAGCAGCAGGCTGAGGCTGTGGTCACCCGGCACCTCGGCCGTGCCACCGGCCAAGGCGTGGTCGAAGGCCTGGAGGTGCAGTGGTCGAGGTCCGTGCCGACCCAGGTGAGTGTCCTGCCGGGCATCGGTATCGGTCCGGACGGGCAGCCGATCCGGCTCACCGAGGCCGTTCCGCTGGCGCTGGTCAACCCCGAAGACGTGCCGGATCCAGACCCCGCCCAGCCACCACCGGTCTTCCGCCAGTGCGGCACGGGGCCTTCGGGTGCAACGACCTCGCTCGGCGCGGGTGTCTATGTGCTGACCGTGGCCCCGGCCACCAGGGCCAGCGGGCGAACAGCAGCCGGGCCACTGCCGGGCTCGTCTGCGTCGTCCTGCGTCGACCAGTGGGTCGTCGGCGGGGTCCGCCTTGCGATGGTGCTTCTGTGGGGTGGGGATCAGGCGGCGACAGGCCCTGGCGCGCAGACCCGTGCCGCAAACCTCTGCCTGAGCACTGACGGTGACGTGGCCACGAACCCGCAGTGGGCGGGGTGGCGAGGGGTTCTCGGTCTGGGGGTCGCTCCCGACGAGCTCCCGCTCGCGCTGCTGGGCTGGGACGGGTCCGCGCTGACCTTCGTCGACCGCTGGTCGGTGCGCCGGCCGCCGGTTGTGGCCGAGTGCGCCAGCACCTTCGTGGCACTCGTCAGCGACACCCGGGTCGTGGACGGCCGGGCCCGGTTCCTGCAGTTCCAGGAGCAGCTCTTCGAGATGCTGGCCGAGGGGAACACCCAGGGGCTGACGGCTCGCGACACCTTCCCTATCCTGCCGCCAGCCGGCATCCTCCCGGTCAACCTGGACCAGCTGGGTGCCATCAGCACCGAGTTCCCGTCCTACCCCACGCCGGACGGATCGCCCGCGATCGACATCATGCAGTTCTTCAGCCAGACCCCCCCTGCCCGTATCCGCCTGATCGACGCGGACCGGGTCGACAGCGTGATCGACGACTCGTGGCTCGACGACCTGATCGACCTGACCTCGGTCCCGCTGCCGATGTTCGAGCTGCTCATCGCCTGCACGCCGGCCGGCGCCGACGACCAGATCCCCGATCGTTCTGCCGTGGGGCCCTTCGTGGTGTTCCGCCGGTTCGCCGGACCCGAGATTGACCTGAGCACCCAGTGGCCGGGGACGGGGTGAGTACCACCGTCGAGGCCTCCTCGAGGGTGGAACGCCTCCACCTGCACCTGGCTGCCGGGCTCCAGAACGAGCAGGTGGTGTGGCGGCTGCGAGCTGAGAGTGCCGTTCGGGGGGCGCTCGCCGACGCCGAGCCCCTGATGGGCGGGGCGGTGGTGGTCATCCGTCGTTGGCGTCTGGTGCTGACCGGGACCCCCGAGCCAGGGACTGCCGATCTGGCCGGTGGTGCCCGCGCGCTGCAGGATGCGGTTCGCGGGGCGACTGCTGACCCTGACGTGGTTCGATTCGCCGACGCCGCCGAGCTGCTGGCTGCTCACGCGCTCGCGGTGGTCCGGGGCCAGCAGGGCGGCGCCTGGTGGTGGGAGACGCTCGGGTGGTCCGGGCCGTCTCCGCTGGCCCTGGGGGCCGCCTGGACTGCCTGGCCGGCGGCGCTCCCGGCTGCCGCAGCCCTGATGAGTCAGACAGAGCTGAGGGACGCCGTGGAGTCTGCGGGTCCGCAGACCGTCGCCGAGGCACTGGCGGCGGTCCGCTCGGTGTACGCGATGGCGCCGGTCGCCTCCCAGCTGATCGCTGAGCCGGCAGGTCCTTCCCCGCAGAGGGCTCTGGACGGCACTGCTGCTGGCCGGGTGGACCTGACAGGTGAATTCGATGGCGCCGCAGTCGACTTCATGAGGCTGCTGCTGCAGCTGGCCGGAGACCCCTCAGCAGCCAGGGTGGAGTCGCCCCTCCGCAGCGGTGCGGGGTACGCACCGGAGGGCAGCCGGGAATCGCAGCGCACCCCCACGGTGGCAGAGGCTGGGCGGCGGACCGCGCCCGACAGCCATACGGCGCGGTCGTCCGCCCCGAAGGGGAACCTTTCTGCCGGTCCGGCGGGCCGTGACGAGACCAGGTCCGCCATTGAGGAGATGGCAGCCCTGGCCGGCTCAGCCACACCGCTGGTCGCCCCTCGGCACCTCCCTGGCGACGACGTGAGTGGCGTGCTCCAGCGGGAGGGACGGGTGGGTCCTCCCGGCCGGCGACCGCAGGGACTCGACGACCGGGTACTGCCCGGCCCTAGCGGTTGGCAGCCTGACGGCCGGGGGGTGGACACCGGGCTGGGGGGAGTGTTCTTCCTCGTCAACGTCCTGACCGACCTGGGACTGCCGGCAAGCGCCGGCCCGTCCCTGGCGGCCGGCGTCGGTGGCTGGGGAAGTGTCGAGGCGCTTGCCCGGGCCGTCGCGGCCGGCAGTGGGGAACGCGAGGCCGACCCGGTCTGGGGTGTCCTCTCAGCGCTGGCCGGCAGGCCCCGGAGCGAGGTTCTGGGTTGGCGCCTCGATGCCGACGTCGACGTCGACGTCGCGTGCTGGCCGCCGTTGCTGCGTCCTGAGCTGCTTGCGGACTCCGTTGACGCACAGATGCCAGATCTCCCCGGTATGCCCGGCGGGCTCGGACCAGGAGCTGTCGGTCTCGCCCTGGGTGCGTGGCTTCTGGACCTGCGCCCCGTTCTGCTCGGCTACCTGGCAGACCGGCTGCGCCTGCCCGCGTCCGAGGTCGGCAGCGCCCTGCTTCAACGGACCGGACGCTGCGTCTGGACCCGGACCCACGTCGACGTCGAGCTCTCGCTAGGTGCGGCGTCGGTCCCGGTGCGACGTGCGGCGCTGGACCGCGATCCGGGATGGGTGCCGGACCTCGGCCGCGTCGTGACATTCCACTACCGGTGACTCGATGACCGTCACCTTGCCCCGTCCGGGACTGCTCGGGCAGCCGACGCCAGCGGACCTGGTCGCGCTGCATCTGCGGCTGCACGGGCGGGCCGTGATCGCGCGGATGCTGCACACGCTGGACTCCTTGCCATCTCTGCCATCTCTGTCACCTCTGCCTCTGGGAGACGCCGACCAGGCCGTGGGGCAGCTCGCTGCGCACCGCTCGGTTCTTGCTGATCACGAGCCCGAGGGACTCAGCAGCGAGGAACGGGTGGCCTTCTGGGACCACCAGGCTGGTGGCGTCGTTCCCGGCGGCGGACGGGTTCTCCCGCTGGAGGCGCTGTCGCGCCGATGGGGCGACTGGGCGGTTCGGCTGCTGGTCTATGTCGGCATGGCCGAAGATGATGCCGCGATCGGTGTTCTCAACGCCATGTTGCAGCACCCCGTGGGCGGCTCGCGGCCGTCTGCTGCCATGGCCTGCTGGCTGCTGGGCGAGGGTGAGTCCGGGCATCGAGACCTGGCCGACCTCGTTGCCGACGGCTGGCTCGAGGTGGAGGATCGCCGGGAACCGCGTGCTGAGTGGCGGCTGAGGGTGCCGTTGGCCATCTGGGACGTGGTGCGTGACGGGCAGCCCAGGGCGGGTGGACGGGTCTCGCTCCACCACCGTCAGGACTTTCCGGGCCCCGAGTCGCTGGTGCTCCCGGCCGCGGCGGCCACGGCTCTCTCATCGGTCGCTTCCGCACTTGCCCAGGGAGCCACGACCGTCGTGGTCAGGGGTGGTGCAGGGCGGGGACGGCGGACCCTGGTCGGCTCCGCAGCCGCCCAGCTCGGGTCAGACCTGCTGGTCTGCGAGGGGACCGACCAGGGCAACGAAGGCGGGGGGCTGGTGGGTCCGATAGCGACGATGACCGGCGCCGTGCCGCTGCTGCGTCTCTCGGTCGCACCCGGCGAGACCCTTGAGCTGCCCATGCTGAGCGGGTATCACGGACCGGTCGCTGTCTCGCTCGGATCCGCCGGCGGGCTGGCCGGTGAGCTGTTCGAGCGCAGCGTCTCGGTGCGGCTGCCACTGCCGGACCGGCCGGCCAGACAGCGGCTGTGGGAGCAGCACCTGCCCGAGCTCGGCGCGTCCGCTGCAGTGGTGGCGGAGCGCCACCTGGTCGGTCCCGGAACCATTGCCAGGGTGTCACTCAGCGCCCGCGCGTATGCGGCGTCCGAGGGGCGTGCCCTTCCCGGAGCCGGCGATGTGGCCCGCGCCGCCCGAGCCCAGGGCCAGCAGAGCCTGGAGACTCTGGCCACTCGCCTGGACCCGGTCCCGTCGGCGGCAAGCGTCGTGCTCGGCGGCTCCACGAGTGAGGACCTGGCGGCGCTGAGAACGCACTGCCTGCACCGTGAAGCCCTACGCGACGCCGCCGGACCTGCACTGGCCGCGTCGATGACCCGAGGTGTCCGCGCCCTGCTCAGCGGTCCAAGCGGAACCGGCAAGACGCTGGCCGCCAGGGTGCTGGCCCGCGACCTCGGTCTCGACCTCTACCGCCTCGACCTGTCTGCCGTCGTCAACAAGTACATCGGTGAGACGGAACGCAACCTGGAGCTGGTCCTCAGCGGCGCCGAGGAGCTCGATGTCGTTCTGCTCCTGGACGAAGGGGATGCCCTGCTCACCCGCCGCACCGACGTCAAGACCTCCACCGACCGGTACGCGAATCTCGAGACAGACTTCCTGCTCCAACGGCTCGAGACCTTCGAGGGGATCGTCCTGATCACCACGAATGCGGCGGCCCGGATCGATGAGGCTTTCCTTCGCCGACTTGACGCGGTCGTGGACTTCAGGCCTCCCGGGCCCGCTGAGCGGTATGAGATCTGGCGGGCGCATCTGCCCGTGGACCATCCCCTCAACGACGAGCTGATCAGCGACGTCGCCCGACGGTGCGAGCTGAGCGGCGGCCAGATCCGCAACGCCACCCTGCACGCCATACTGCTGGCCTTGGCCACCTCCCGAAGCGTGGGTCCCGGCGAGCTCGTCGCCGCGCTGCGCCGCGAATACCGCCGTGCCGGCGGGACCTGCCCACTGTGATCTCTGGCATCCTGTGGCCGGCGACTTATCGGTCCCACCCAACCGAGCGCCAGGTGATGGTGAGGCGGGCCTGCTCGATAGCACTAAGGCCCGCGACGATGCGCTCGATGACCGCCCTCGTCGCATTGTCGGGTTCGGTGGGTGCAATGAACGTGTAGTGCGCCTGGGCGTTCGGGAACGCAGCCAGAACCCGCTGGATCGTCCAGGTCGCCTGCTCCTGCTTGTGGATGGCCATCTTCTTGTTGCCCTCGACAAAGCTGAGCATCGTGGTGATCTCGTAGAGGTGAACTGAGTCACGGCTCGGATCGGCTTCGCCTGTCACGGGATCTACGCCTGGGACCAAACCTGTCCGCGCATCGGGCCGGACGAACGGTCCCACGTCGTCGCCCTTGCGGATCGCCATCTCCGGATTGACACGAGCTGTAGTGAGCGACGAGGCGCCACCGGCGGTGCGATTCTCCCTGACGTCCATCGAGCCACCGCTCGGCGCCTGAGCCTCCAGTGTGCGGCCCTTCAGGGGAATCTCGACCGTGCGGCCTATGTCAGCCTCGGCGATCTTCCTGAGTCGCTGTTGGATGATCGCCTGCGCATACTGCTGGCTCGCCTTACCAGCGCTCTTACTGCCAAGGCGGACCCACCGCACGGCCGGCGTTTCCGTCTTCACCCCCTCGGTGCCGACTGCAACGGGGGCACCCGAGTGAAGGATCGTCAAGGTCGACACTCCCCGTCCCACGTTCTCCCCCGGGTTGATGACTCCGTCGATCGAGAATCGGTCGGATCCCTCACGCTTTTGTTCGAGCTGCTTCCATCCCCATCGCAGCTTCAGCCACTTGAGAGTTGCCCAGAGTCGCAGTCGGGACACACTTCTGGCGAGCAAGCCGCTCACGGTCGCCTTAGTCCGTTCGATGGCTCGGTGGATCCTCTGTTGCTTGGTCTCCTTGGGCTTCTTCTTCTTCTTCTTGCCGAAGAGCTTCTCCTTGGCTTTCTGATATGCCTTCTTGACCTTCGCCACTCCTTTCTTGAAGACGGTGACAACCTTCTTGAGGACCTTGGCGCCGAGCTTGACGAGGTTCTTCGGCAGGATCCTCTTCACCGTGCTGATGAGCGCCTTGGCGCCCTTCTTCAGCATGGCGCCGGCGGCGACCACGCCCTTCTTGATCGCTCCGGCAGCGGCCTTGGCTCCCGTCTTGACAAAGCCGGCAACCTTCTTCAGCCCCTTCATGATCTTGTCGGCCATCTTGCGTAAGGTGCCGCCGACCTTCTGCCCGGCTCCTTTGAGCTTGCTCAGCACGAAGTTGGCGAGGAAGTCCATCACGGCGACGGCCGCCGCCCCGACCAGCTCGCCGAACTGACGCCCGGCATTGCCAAGCCTGACGGCTTTGAGGAAGACGATGAACTTCTTGAAAGCCGCCAGGATCTGCGAAGCGGCGCCCCAGGCAGCCCTGATCCCGTCGATGATCAGGGCCAGTGCACCGGCGGCGGGGATGAGCATCGCCACCAGCTTTTCGATCAGCATCTGGATGAGGATGCCGGGCAGGGACTCCTTGATGGCCGTCCACGCCATCGTCACGATCTTGGCGAAGGTGATGCCGCCCTTGCGCAGGACGTTGAGGATCATCGCGCCGACACCGACGACCGCGTCGACCTTGGACTTGAACCACTTCTTCACCGCCTTGACCAGGGATGGCCAGACGTGGTGGCGTACCCCGTCAAGCAGGCTGGTGCCGAGGTTGCTCAGCCACTTCCCGGGGCTGGCTGCGATGTCGGCGACGAGAACAGCGAAGTCGACCAGCGCGTCGACCCAGGCCTTGGCGGCCTTGATGACGGTGTTGACAACCCTGGCGACGGCGTCGATCGCTGCCGTATAGGCCTTCTCCATCAAGGACAACGCGCCCTTGAGCAGCTTCCCGAGGCCGTCGAGCAGCTTCTTCACTCCGGCCTTGAGGCCGTCGGCCAGCTGGTTGACGGTCTGCCTGGCGGCCGCGACCTTCTCCTGGATCTTTGCCCGGAATCGGTCGCGCGCTTCGGGAAAGCCAGCCAGCACGATGTCACCGGCGGCGGCGAGCGCCTTGCCACCGATCTCGATCGCCGCGACGACGGCCTTACGCCCGATCTCTATCGCTTCGACGGCCAGCTTCTGTGCCACGCTGATCACCAGGTCGACCGCCTTGCGGGCGAGCTCGAACGCCGCGTGGATCGCGTTCTTCACCCCGTCGACGAACGACTTGACCTTTGAGCCGACCCAGCTGAAGAAGCCCCCGCTCTCGCTCTCCTTCGCCGCTTTGGCGCGCTCTTCGCGTGCGCTCTTCTCAGCCGTCTGGCGTTCCCGGGTGATCTTCTCGTTGCCGTCCTTGATGGCTTTGCCGGCATCGGTGCGGGCAGTGGCCCGGGCAAGCTTCACCGAGTCGTCGGCCTGCTGCTTCGCCGTGTCGGCAGCTGCTCGGGACGTGTCGACAACCTTGGCCTGTTCATTGACCCACTCTTTGCGGTTCTTGCCGACCTCCGTACGTACATCACGACGGGCTTCGGTCTGCATCGCGGCACTGGCAGCGATCTCGTCGTCAACCTGCTTGTCCGTGTCTGCCTTGGCCTGGTCGATCGACGTCTGGTGGTCCGCCCGAGCGATGCCGAGCGCACGTCCCTGCGCCTGGGTCGATGCGTTGATCTGGTCAGCGCCCTGCTCCGCGGCCACCGCGTCGATTGCGGCGGAAGGAGCCCCGGCGGGAGGTCCGGCAGCCGGACCGGCGGAGGTGGGTGCGGCTGGCCCAGCGGCTGACGCACCTGATCCGGCCTCGCCACCACTCAGATCGGCTGTCAGCGTCTCGCTGGGCACCTGCGGCAGCACGTCGTTCTCGCCCATGTCGGCCCGTGCGTCAGTCAGCCCGTCGGCTCGCGCGCCGGCCGTGAGGTCCTCGAGCTGGCCCGCCTGGTGGTCAATCTGCTGTGGATCCTCACCGCCGCTGAGCACCAGTCCCGGGACCGGTCCGGCATCGACGTCCAGCGCGGGGTCGGTGGTGGGGAGTGCCTTGACGGCACCCCGGATCTTGGCCGCATCGTCGGCGCCGATCTGAGTATCGCCAGCGGTGGTGGCCTCGGGTACCCGGAGCGCGACCGGGGCCGGGGCTGCTGGTGGTCCGGCCTCAGCTGGACGTTCAGCACCCGGTCCACCGGCCAGGGTGGGCGCGGACCGGTGTGTGGCGACAGTCAGGGGTGGCAACGGCGCTGCGGGCAGCGACGCGTCCTTGCCGGCCGGTATGCCTGAGGGACGGTCCATCGACGGCGGGTTGGCTGCCAGGCCGGCCTGGGCGTCGCCGACGGTGCGCGTTGCAGCGGCGGAGACGCCGGACAGGTGTGCGGCCAGCTGGGTTGCCGGCAGCGACGATACGGCGCTGAGCGCTGCCTGCGGCTCCATCCCTGAGATGTCCGGAGGCTCCGGCTCGGGCGGAGCGGCAATCGGCGCCCCCTCGCCCCCACCCCCGCCAGCGGGCGCTGGTGGGTCGGAAAGGTCCGGCTCGGCCTCGGCGACCGCCGGCTCATCTGCGACTCCCGACTCCTCCGGGACCGGGGCTTGTCCTTCGGACGCCTCGGCCGGCTGCGTCTCGGTTTCCGGCGTCGCCGTCTCTGCAGGTACCGGCTGGCTCGCCTCCTCGACCCCTGTATCGGTCTGAGCAACGTCCGCCACAGCAAGCGCCGGTTCAGCCCCGGTCGGTTCTGCCCCGGTCGGTTCTGCCCCGGCCGCCACGGCTTCGGTGCTCCGCTCAGCCTCAGCTGACGTCGCTCCTGCGCCCGGCTGCTCCTCGCCGACAGCCGGGTTCTGCTCCTGGAGCGGGGCCGGTGGTTCTGGCAGGCGCGGCTCCGGGTCGTCCGCGCCCTCAGGTGGGTTGGTGATCTCTGGTGGATCCTCGGGTTCGGCCCGCCCAGGCATCTCCTGCTCCACCACCTCCTGCGATGCCGGTTCCGGTTCTGGTTGCTCCAAGACCACGGCCCCGTTCCGGGCGTCGGACGCCGCGCCGGGACCGGTCTCGCTCGTGCTTTCGGCTACCTCCTGAGCTGGGGTGGTTGCCCTCTCACCGGCTGGCTCCGTCAGCGTGTCCCCGGCCCCAGGTGTGGCGTTCTCCGTCGGCGTGGGAGTGCTCTGGTCGTTCGCCACTGAGTCGTCGCCGAGCGCGGCGTCGCTCTGCTCGACGGCAGCCAGGGGTGCCTCTCCGCCGGTGCTCATGGCGGGCGAGGCCGATGGAGCAGCGGCCACGCTCGTCACGACGGCGGGGCCGCCAGGGGCCGCCGGCGCTGCGTCCGGTTGCTCGTTCTCGGGGACTTCGAGGGTGGCCGCGGCCGGCTGACGCTCGTCCGGTGCGGCCCCGCCTGCCGCGTCCTCATCTACCCTGGCCTGCCCGGACGGCCCAGGAGACGGCAAGGTCTGAGCGGCACTCGGTTGCCCGGGGACCTGGCCGGCAGCCGCGTCAGCCGGCTCCCCTGGTGCTGTTGCCCCTTCGGGAGGGGGCACGGCCGCGGTGGATGGTATTTCGTCTGCCTGGGTCGGCCCCGTGTCCGTGGCCTGGTCTTCATCGGCGAGATCGTGCTGGTCACCCGTGGTCTGGTCCACCGACGGGATGTCGACGGCCGGTTCTCCGACGCTGCGACCTGGCAGCGCGCGCAGCGTGCGGGTCGCGGCCAGCACGCCTTCCCACGACCCGGCGATGTCATCGTGCTCCGCCAGCGGGATTGTCGTGGTGGCCTGGCCATCGCGGATCAGCTCAGCCGGGCCGGCCGGCGTCATCTGGAGGTCGAGCTGGTCCGGCAGACCGGATCGTTCGAGCCGGTGATGGAGAGTGTCGGGATCGACGGCTGTTCCGACGGAAGCGGCCGGTGCCCTGGTCCGCTCCTGAGACAGGCGATCCTGGAGTGCGCGGTCCAGATTCCTGGCCCATTCAGGTGCGGGCTTGCGGCGCTCCGCCTCACTTTCGAGGTTGCTCTGCTCAGTATCGGAAGCGGAGTCGGCGGTCTGGCCGGTTGCCGGGTCGGCGGAGCTCGCAGGGTCCTGTTCAGGCCTCTGGTCAGAGTTGATCGGGTTGGCTGCGTTGCCGTTGCCGTCGCCGTTGCCGGCGTATCGACTCTGGAGCCAGTGCGGGTGGGCGGAGGAGAGGGGGTCGCCTTCCTGAGCCCGGATGGCGTTTGTCATCCCCTGGGCGATCGTGAACCAGGTGGCAGGGGCCCTGGGGCTGGTTCCTTCGGCTTCCTCCACGGCCAGGCCCTGTGCGACTTTGTCGGGATCGGCGGCGTCGGCCACCCGCCTGGCCCACCAGGGGACTCCGGGCCGGGGAGCAGCCACGCTCGCAGCGGGCTCGGTGACCACAGGCTCGGCTGCGGCGGGCGTGGGGGCCTTCCCTGCCGGTTCCATCCCCACCAACGGTCATCGGAATCCGTCACCTGGGCGTCACCTGAACGGTGCCCTCCACTGTGCGTGGCAACGCAACGGTGACGGCGGCCTTCCACGCTGGTCGGGTGGCTGCTGAGCTCCTGATCGGGATCCCGGTCCACGCCCACCCGGAGGCGCTGCGTGCGACCCTGCGCAGCCTCGCGGGTGCACGGGACGACGGGGCTGTCGTCGTGCTGCTCCCAGACGGGCCGGACGACGAGTTGGCAGCCGCGTTGGCGGACCTGGACCTGCCGTCGTGGGGCACGGATGAGCCGGCCGGAACCCCTGCGTGTCTCAACCGGCTCCTGGCTCGGCGCAGCAAGGAAGTCGACGTCGTGCTCCTGCTCGAGAGCGGGGCCATTGTCGGCCCGGGAGCGGTCCGGCGCCTGCTCGATGCAGTCGGTGGCGCCACGGCCCACGGGCTCGCCGGTCCCAGTACCAACCGCAGCTGGAACGACCAGTGCGTCTTCCCTTCGGCGGGGCCGGACGAGCTCGGCGTGGCGATCACGGCGCGACGGGCGGCAGGGTGGTTTGGCGAGCGGGTGCAGCCGCTGACGCCCCTGCACAGCCTCGGGGACTTCTGCCTGGCGATCCGCAGCGACGTGATCGAGGCCGTGGGGGCGGCCAACGAGGACTTCGGGCACGCGCCCTGCTGGGAGATGGAGTATTCGGCACGAGCCAGCCGGGCCGGGTTCACCGGTGTGTGGGTCCCCGGCGCCTACGTCCACCGGGCCGCTGTCACGGCCCGTCGTGAGGCGGCCGACCGCGACCTGCTTGATGCCGGGCGTCGGCACTACCAGGACGCGGTGTGCGGGCTACGGCTGACGGGGGAAAGAACCGGTGAGCAGTACGAACCGCATTGTCGCGGCGAGGTCTGCGAGCACTTCGCGCCGCCCGGCCTGGTCCGCGTTCGCCTACCCAATCCGGTCAGCAGACTGGCTCCCGACGAACCCTGGCCTGTCGCCGCGCGGCATGCCGGCCGCGGCCTCGCCGAACATCCCCCCGGCGACCCGGCGCAGAGCCACCCGACCGCTGCCCAGGCCACCGCTCTTCCGGCAAGCACTGTGCCGGCAAGCACTGTGCCGGCAAGCACTGTGCCGGCAAGCACTGTGCCGGCAAGCACTGTGCCGGCAACCACTGTGCCGGCGACCAGCCGACCCGCAGCGCGGCTCGTGAGCTGTCTGATGCCCACCGGCGGGCGGCGGCGCTTTGCCGAGCAGGCAGCGGCATACTTCCTTCGCCAGGACTACCCTTCGCGCGAGCTCATCGTCGTGGACGACGGTGACGACGGGCTTGAGGCGGCCTTGCCCGAGGACGAGCGGATCCGCTACCGGCGGGTTCCCGCGGGACTGTCCATCGGGGCGAAACGCAACCTTTCGGCGGAGATGGCCAGCGGTGACATCTTCGCTCAGTGGGACGACGACGACTGGTACAGCGACGCCCGGCTCAGCACACAGGTGGCGCCACTGGCCGCCGGGCGCGCGGACATCACCGGCCTGACCGATCCCGTCTTTCTCGATCTGCACACCGGCCAGGGCTGGCGCGCATCGGCCCACCTGCTCGCGCGAATGTTCAGGCCCGTCGACGTGCACGGGGGCACGCTCGTCTACCGCAGGGAGGTCTGGCGGGACCTTGCCAGGTACCCGAACGTGTCTCTCGCCGAGGACGCGGCCTTCCTCGACGCCGCCCTGCAACGCGGAGCCCGACTTGAACGTGTCGCCGCCACGGACGTCTATCTCTATGTCAGACACGGTTCCAACAGCTGGCGTTTCGCGCCCGGCTCGTTCCTCGATCCGACTCAGTGGCGACAGGTAGAGGATCAGCATCTTCCCGCGGCCGACCGTGCGTTCTACGCCTCGTTCAGAGCCGGAGGGGAGCCGGCCGATGCGCACAGACCCCTGGTCAGCTGCGTGATGCCGACCCGCGACCGCAGGCCCTTCGTGGCGCAGTCCATCGCCTACTTCCTGCGCCAGGACTACCCCGCCACAGAGCTGCTGGTCGTTGACGACGGCATGGACCCGGTCAAGGACCTGGTGCCGCCCGACGACCGAGTTCGATACGTGCGCCTCGACGCACCCATGATCCTGGGAGACAAGCGAAATGCCTGCAACGAGCTCGCGGCCGGGGAGGTGGTGCTGCACTGGGATGACGATGACTGGGCGTCCCGGGACCGCGTCTCCCGACAGGTCGGCGCTCTGCTGGATCATGACGCGGACGTATGCGGCGACAGAGAGCAGCTCTACTACGACCCGGCCGCTGAGCAGGCCTGGTGGTTCCGGTACCCGGCCAGCCAACGTAGCTGGGTCGCCGGAAACTCGCTGTGCTACCGGCGTTCGGTCTGGGCGCGCAGTCCCTTTCCCAGTGCTCGGATCGGCGAGGACACCCGCTTCGTGTGGTCTCTGCCGCCGTCGTCGCTGCATGCGCTCCAGCCCGGGGGCGACCCGGTGGTCATCGGGATCGTCCACGCGGGCAACACCAGCGTCAAGCGGCCCAGTGGTGCCTACTGGTCTGTCGCCGAGACGGGTCTGGTGCACCGTCGGGTGGGCCCGGACCTGCCGTTCTACCGGGCCCTCGGGTCATGAACAGGCCCGCACGCTCGTCGGATCTCGACCACACGGCGCTGTGCCTGGTCCGGCTCCAGCGGCTGCACGCCGGGGCCTACATCACCGTGAAGCTGCACCGTGACGTCTCCGACGCGTCGGTGCGCTCTGTGGTGACCGGTGACATCGATGAGGCGATCGCCGAGATCCGCCGCTTCATGCAGGAGTTCTATGACGCCCCGGATCTTGAGTCCTGAGTCGGCCCGAAAGCCCAGGTAGACGCGGTAACTTCGGGATGGTGACGCAACGGTGACGTTGCTGGTCATACGGTTGGGCCGCTCGGGTTGGCGTCATGTGGTTCCCCTACACATTCAGGTCAGCATGGAGGCGCGATGCCAGGCAGCTGGAGCGACGCGTTGCTGGGCGCGTCGGGTCACCCGGGCCACAGCCCGGTTCTTCGATTGTTCGAGGGCCCCGTCGTCAGAGTCCAGCACGGCGACGTCGAGGTGCCCGAGGGGAGCACGAGGCTGCTCGTGTTTGTCGCGCTTCGGCGAGGCAGGGTGGACCGTCGTCATGCCGCGGGGTCACTGTGGCCCTTCGGCGGCGACGACCGTGCCGCCGGCAACCTTCGTTCGGCCCTGTGGCGCCTGAAGCGGGCCGGCATCGATGTCATGTGCGCTGACAAGCACAGCCTGTGGATCCACGGGGACGCTTCGGTCGACGTCGATGTTGTCGACGGCTGGGCTTGCCGGCTGCTGAACGGACAGCAGACCCCGGCCGACCTGGCGGTCTCGTTCGCCGGGCTGGATTGCCTTGACCTGCTGCCCGGCTGGTATGACGACTGGGTCCTGATCGAGCGCGAGCGGGTGCGTCAGCGGCTGCTGCACGCCATGGAGGCGCTGTGCCGCTGCCTCGTGCGGGAGGGTCGCCTCGGCGAGGCGGTCGACGTCGCCCTCAACGTCGTATCGGCCGAGCCTCTGCGCGAGAGCGGCCACCGGGTGCTGCTCGAGGCGCACCTGGCGGAGGGGAACCGGGACGAGGCGAGACGCAGCTTCAACGCCTACCGGGCCCTGCTGGCCCGCGAGCTCGGGATCGAGGCCGAGGACGGGTTGTTCGAGGCGTTGACCGGGAAGGCGCTCCCGGCGGCTCCGGTGGTCCAGACCGATGGCCGCAGGACGTTCCCGGGGCGGGGATTCGGGCTCGCCGCGCAGTCGGCTTTCTGATCCCGGCACCGAAGATGGCGCGTGGCGCCCGTGATTACAGGGCGTTCAGCTGAGCGACCAGGTCGGGGACCTTCTCGAAGGCGCCCTCCTCGTGAGCCCCGGCGAGCCCTACGATGACGTGCTCGGTGCCGACGGCGCCCAGGTGACCGAATCGCTCTACGACCTCGTCGACGCTCTCCACTGCGAGGTTCACCCTGCTGAGCACCGTCTTCTCGATGTCGGCATAGTCCCGGCCCAGCGTCTCGCAGTGCCCGCGGATCACGTCGTACTTCGCCTTCACCGCGTCCGGGCCCATGTCGAAGATGTTGCAGGCGTCGGCGTACTGCGCCACCATCCGCAGCGTCTTCTTCTCCCCGCCGCCACCGATGAGGATCGGCGGGTGTGGCCTGGAAAGGGCAGCGGGGGAGTTGAGCGGCCGCTCCAGGCGGTAGTGCTCACCCTCGAAGGGGCTGTCGTCGCCGGACCACATCTGGTGGGCGAGCTGCAGCGTCTCCTCCAGGCGCTCGAAGCGTTCCGACGTGCCCGGGTAGGGCACGCCGAGCCCGCGGTGCTCCTGCTCGTTCCACGCCGCGCCGATGCCGAGCCAGGCGCGGCCGCCAGACAGGACGTCCAGGGTCGTCACGGTCTTGAT
>JBBRZQ010000077.1:0-20840 GCA_038236535.1 Actinomycetales bacterium | reverse complement strand
CTGACGCTGGCCGGGTCCCTGGTCGTCGGGACCGCGGCCGCGGCGCACGGCATCACCCTGGCCCTTCAGGCGAGGGCCGCGCTACCCTCGCGCTTCGGGGCGACAGTGCACTACTACGTTGCCGCCTCGCTCGCCCTCCCGATCGGTGCCGGGCTGGGAGCCACCCTGGCCACCGACCCCGCCGAGCCCTGGCACGGACGGCTGATGGTCGCCCACATCACCCTGAACCTGCTGGGCTGGATAGGCCTCACCGTCCTGGGCACGCTGGTCACCCTGTGGCCCACGATGCTGCGCACGCGGATAGCCCCGGGCGCCGAACGGATTGCCCGGCAGGCACTTCCGGTCCTGGCCGGTGCCGTGGTGGTCGCCGTGACGGGCTCGCTGTGCGGGTGGCAGTGGCTGGCCGCAGCCGGCGTGACGGCATACCTGGGTGGTGTCCTCTGGGCTGTCCGTCCGCTGGCTGAGGTGGCCCGGACCAAGCGACCCTGCGCGTATGCCACCTGGTCGGTCATGGCCGCGATGTCCTGGCTGGTGGGGGTCCTGGCAGGGATGGTCATCCTGCTGGCCGTCAGCCCGACCTGGCGGCAGGTCAACGACGCTCTGGCACTGCTCGTCGTTCCTCTGACCGCCGGGTTTGCCGCCCAGGTCCTGCTCGGCGCCATGTCGTTCCTGGTGCCCGTCGTGATGGGTGGCGGGCCTACCATCCTGCGGGGAACCCAGGCCCGGATGGACCGGGGCAGCGCGCTGCGGGCTGTCCTGATCAACGCCGGGCTGCTGGCCTGGATCGTGCTCAGGACCCTGTCTGTGCCGGGAGGGAAGGCCGGGATCCCGCTCGCAGTCCTGGTGCTGGGCTCGTTCGCCGCCTTCCTGCCACTGCTGGTCTCCGCGGTGCTGTATGCCGCGGCCGCCCGGCGGGCCGGGCGGCATGGACCCGCCGACCTGCCCGCCCCGGCTCAGCATGTCCCTGAGCCGGCAGCGGTCGCCGCGGCCCGGCATACCCGTCAGGCGGTACTGGCCCTGGCCCTGGTCGCGCTCGCCGTGGTCATCGGGATGGCTCTCCCCGGCTAGCCGGCCCACTCACTCCTATGCCGTCTCAGGGGTGGGTGTGGACTGCACAGCCCGCTGGTGAGCCTCCACGTCCTCCGGTTTCATCGGCGGCAACGCGATGGTTGCCAGCAGGCCGAGCAGGATGATCGCGGCGGCACTGAGAGTGGTGATCCGGGCGGCGGTCACCATGGCGGACTCGGCTGCGGCCTGGGCGGGCTGGCCACCGGGCATCCGGCCGATCGCCGGGATCGCCGCGCCGGCAGATCCCTGGACGACCGACACGACCTGCTTCTGGGCCGCGTCCGGCAGGCCGGGCACGGAGCTGAGGTTGTTGGCGGTGGCCACTCCCAGGGTCGAGACCAGAAGCGTGCCGAGCACGGCGATCCCGAGCGCCGCGCCGAGCTGACGGACGGTGCTCTGCAAACCGGAGGCCTGACCGCTCTGGGCCACCGGGACGTCGAAGAGGATCACGCTGGTGAGCTGCGCCGTGGCCATTCCCACGCCCGCTCCGTACAGGAACAGCCACGCAGCAAGCTCCGGAGCGCTGGCAGTGAGGCTGATGCTGAAGCCCAGGCCGGTGATGGCTATCGCCTCGAGCAGCAGCCCCACCCGGACCACCGCGCGACCACCGAAACGCTGGGTGAGCTGGGCCGTGCCGCCGGAGATCAGGAAGGTGCCGATGGCCAGGGCGAGGATGAGCAGACCGGTCTTCAGGGCGGTGTATCCGAGCGCCCCCTGCAGGAACAGCGGCAGCGCGAAGAGCATGCCGAACTCGCCGAGAGCCACGATCAGCGCCGCGATCGCGCCATAGCGGAAGCTCCGGATACGCAGCAGTGTCAGGTCGAGCAGCACTGGCTCGCCGGCCTTGGCCCTTGACCGCTCGACGAGCACGAAAGCAGTCAGCATGCCCAGCCCCAGGACGAACGAGACCGGCACCGGCGAGACCGACCAGGTCCAGCTGAGCCCGCCGATGGTGAGCGGCGCGGTGGCCACCCCCCAGCCGAAGCGCTGGCCCTCGATCAGGGCGAAGACGACAGCGCCCAGCCCGGCGATCGACAGCACCACACCCAGCAGGTCCACGCCACGCTCGACGTGCTCGTCTTTGGTCTCAGGCACCCAGAGCAGCGTGCCGACCAGGACGACCAGCACGACAGGGATGTTGATCAGGAACGCCCAGCGCCAGGTGTAGAAGGTGGTCAGCCAGCCGCCGACAACCGGCCCGACGGCCGCCATACCACCGATGGTCGAGCCCCAGATGGCGAAGGCGATGCCCCGCTCACGTCCGGTGAAGAGCGCGTTGACGGTGGACAGGGTCGCCGGCAGGATCATCGCGCCGCCGACGCCCTGCAGGAGGCGGGCCGCGATCAGCGTGGTGCCGGAGTACGAGCTGGCCGCCAGGACACTGGCCACGCCGAAGATCAGGATGCCGATGATCAGCAGCCGGCGACGTCCGAAGATGTCGCCGATCCGGCCCACGGTGATCAGCAGCGAGGCGAAGACCAGGGCGTACACCGAGTTGATCCACTCGGCGTCCGAGGCGGTCAGGTTGATGTCCCGGATCAGCACCGGGAGGACCACGTTCACCACGGTCGCGTCCATGATGATGATGGAGACGGCGAGCGCGATGATCGGCATCGCCTTCCAGCGCCTGGGGTTCAGCGCTGGTTCGGCGATCGTGCTGGGAGGCGTGTCGGACACGGCTGGTTCCTGATTTCTCTCGACGTGTTGCTGGCCGGCATTGATGCTGACAGTCCTGTCAGTATCATGGAACACGACGTATCCTGCAACCTGTTCCCGTGATCGCACCGTTCCCGTACACCAGCTCCTGATCCACCGCCCCCGTGATCCACCTGCCCCCGGTGATCCACCCACGATGAGAAGGACGCATGCCGAAGATCTCCGCCCCGACAGTCGCTCAGCACCGCATGCGCCAGCGGGACTCCCTGCTGCGGGCCGCGACCGAGCTCCTCGTCGAGGGCGGGGTCAGCGCCGTCACCCCGTCCGCGGTGGGCGCAGCAGCCGGGTTGTCCAGACCGGCGGTGTACCAGTACTTCTCGTCGGGCGCCGACATCCTGGCCTCCGTCATCGAGGACGCGTTCCCCAGGGCGAACGAGGCGCTGCGGGTCGCCCTCGAGTCGGCCCACGGTCCGGCCGAGCAGCTGGACGTCTACGTCCGGGTATCGCTGCGCCTCGCCCGCGAGGGGGCACACCGACCTGCCGCGGCACTGTCGGCAGCCCAGCTGCCAGAGGAGTGCCGGGAGCGGCTCCGGGAGCTGCACCACGAGCAGGCCGTCCCCTTCATGCGCGCGCTGCAGGAGCTGGGCACCCCGGACCTGGAGCTCACCGCCCAGCTGCTCGGCGGCGTGCTCGAGGCGGCGATGGGCGCGATCGAGTCCGGCGCCTCACTGGAGGCAGTGACCGGGCGGACGCTGACCCTGGTCCGCGCCGCCGTCGCACGGTAGTGACGCTCACCGTGGGCCGCGCCGCGGTCGCACAGTAGTGACGCTGACCTGACGAGGACCGGAAGTCGGCGATCTGCCTCCTGATGGCGACCGGATGAGCCCCGCTGGATCGCTCAGACGCGGGTTCGCGGGGCCCTTGCCTGCAGCTGCAGACCCAGCAGGGCCGCCTGACGTCCGGGCGTGGTCAACGCCCAGGTCCGGGCCGCTCCGTCGTTGTTCTGCTCGATCCAGCCGAAGACCTCTGCCAGCAGTCCGAACTCGCGGGTGGCATCCAGACCCGACCACTCCTCGATCGCCTCACCCGCCACCGTGCGCCACCGGCCCTTCAGCCCGGCACCCACGGTGGCTTCAACCCTCGGGAAAAGCACCGGCGCGCTGTGCCGGACCAGGGTGGCGGCGGCCAGGGCAGCTCCTTCACCCTCGTAGGTTCCGGCCGCAAACACGTCCGCCACGACGGTGCGCCACAGCAGGACCGGGTCGCCCACGGCCCGTCGCCCTGCTGCTGACAGAGACACCTTGCGGCCCTTCTTGGTGATCAGCCTGGTGCGTCGGGCCAGCTCGTTCAGGGTGCCCAGCTCTGGCAGGTCGGTCTCGCTGCGAACCGCCGCGTCGAGCAGGTCAAACCAGCCGAACACGTCGTTGGCCTCGACCACCAGGGCCTTGGGCAGCCAGCCGGCCGCGGTCAGCAGGACGCCATCCCCCACCCGTTCGAGCAGCCAGCGGAGGGGCATCAGGCAGGCGCCTGCCTCGGCCGGGACGGCAACCTCACCGGCCAGCAGCGGGAGCATCCTCCTCAGCAGATCCTGACGCAGCTCGGGGTATCCGGTGGCCCAGCTCTCGGCCCGCTCCCGGCACACGGCCTGGAGCAGGGTGCCCCCACGCAGCTCCAGTCGTGGCATCCGCAGCGATACCTCGGTGATCCGGGCCGCAAGCTGCTTCCAGCCTCGCTCACCGGGCACCAGCAGGCCGGCGTCGACGGACTGCTCGAGCGCCTGGCTGACCCGGTGCCTGGCCGCGTTCTCGGCCTCGCCGGACACCGAGCCCCAGCCCATCAGGAGCGTGTCTGGCGGTTCGACTCCCGAGGACCTGACCGCGGCGTTCATGAGCTTGCGCGCGGGCTCGTGGTCGTCGTCCTGCCACAGGTCCAGCAGCAGGTGGGTCTGCAACGCCCGGCACAGAGCCGCGTAGCGCTCGAGCCTCGCAGCGGTGAACAGATCGGCCAGGGACCAGGCGACCTCGTGCAGCTCACCGGTGTCGGCAAGCCACTTCAGTGGCAGCAGGTACCAGAGGAACTCCTGCAGCTCGACCTGGCCGAGCTCTGCGAGCACCGCACCCTCCGGCAGCATCCAGCTCAAGGCGGTCCGGGCGCGGCCGGCCGACGTCGGGTCGAGCTCAGCCAGGAGACTCTCCAGCGGCTGCTCGCACGAACCGGTGCGATCGCCGATTCGCGGCGCACCAGGGAATCGTGCGGCCACCGTGCCGCGGCTCCTTGGGCTCATGCCCGAACTTCAGCACATCGCGGCCCTGCTGACTAGACAGATGACACCCCCGGTTCTGGTCGGTGATGACTAGGCACTCCCCTCGCCTGCCTCCTCGACGTAGTAGCACAGCGCGTTGACGGCGCGAAGCTGCTCAGGGGTGTGCACCTCGGCGTCCAGCAGGTCCGGGCTGGCCACGATCACGGTCAGCGCCCTGGCCCGCGAGACCGCGACGTTGAGCCGGTGCAGGTCATAGAGGAAGTCGACGCCCCGTGGCGCCTCATCCGCGCTGGAGCTGGCGGTCGAGTAGATCACCACCGGCGCCTGCTGGCCCTGAAACTTGTCCACGGTGCCCACCCGGGCCCCGGCGGGCAGCCTGGCAAGGAGCCGCGCCACCTGCCGGTTGTAAGGCGCCACTACCAGAACGTCGTCCAGGGTCAGCGAGCGCTCGGCTCCGTGGACGTCGAACCAGCTGCCGCGGCAGATGTCGCGGACCAGCACGGCAACGGCCTCCGCCTCTTCGTCGCTGGCCGAGGTGTTGCCCTGGTGAGCAACCGGATGCCACCGCAGACCCGACCCGGACAGCGCCCCCGAGGCCTGGATCCGTTGCGCCTCAAGGCCCTCTACCGAGGCCAGCCGGCCATCGTACGAGGTCTGCGAGACGAACGCCGTGATCGCCGGGTGCATCCGGTAGGTCTTGTCCAGGAACACCCCGCGATCGGCGGGAATCGTGTCGTGCCCGTCCAGCAGGTGATCGAGCGCGGAGATGCCGGCGCCATCGGGGTGGACCGCCTGGGTCGGCTGGGTCAGCTGCTGCGGATCGCCAAGCAGCACCATGGACCGGGTCGCACAGGAGACGGCAACCGCGTTCGCCAGCGAGAACTGCCCGGCCTCGTCGATGACCAGCACGTCCACCAGGTCCTGCAGGTCCTCGCGCGCCCAGAGCCAGGCAGTCCCGCCGACGAGGTTCGCCGAGCCATCGGACAGGGCCGCCACGACAGCGTCGTTGGTGCCGACGATGGTGATCTGGTCGGACGAGGGGTCGTCCTGCTCCTCCCACTTCTGCAGCGCCGGCCGATCCACCGCAGTGAGCAGGTTGTTGATGACCTTGTGCGAGAGGGCGGTCACGCCGACCCTGAGCCCGTCGTCAAGCAGTGCCCGGATCAAGGCGGCACCGGTATACGTCTTGCCCGAGCCCGGCGGGCCCTGCACCGCGAGGACCTCCCCGGAGAGGGCGCGGCCCACCCTGACCACCAGCTCCGAAGGCGACTCCCCCGCCGGACCAGGCAGCTGGTCAGGCAGATCGCTTGCGGGCCGGCCCGTTGCCGGCGCCAGCCGGCCGGGCACCCGACGCTGCAGCAGCGCTGCACCCAGCGGGAACTCACCAGCCAGCACCTGGCCGCCGACCCGGGCGATGGCCGCCTGCAGCACCCTGACGTTGATCGGGCCGTCCGGCCCGAAACCCCGCGGCTGCGCCGGAGGCGTCCTCTTGCCTCTTTTCAGCACGAGGTAGCCGGCCACCGGGTCCAGCTCGACCACGGTCCCCAGGGAACCGTGCGGCGTGTCGACATCGATGGCGCCGTTGCCCACCGAGAGCTTGCAGTCCTGGGGCTCGAAGTCATACCGCCACAGGAAGGACGCCTTGACCTCACCCACCCGCACCGGCGCAGACAGGCCACCGATCGTTGCGCCATCCTCGATCAGCATCTCGTCGTCGAGCTCGCCGACCCGGAAGAACTCCCACCACCGGGGACGGTCCTCGCGCCGGTGCCAGCCGACCAGCCCAGCCAGCAGTGGCTGACCCGCCTCGCGCAGCCTCTGGGCCAGCGCCCCCTCGGCCTGCTCAGCCGCAGTCGCGTCGTCGCCGGCCAGCCCGTCCTTCAGGTCCGGTCTGGCCTGCGCCCCGTAGACCTGCTCCAGCTCGGCCCGGCGCCCCTCCAGCCACTCGTGCAGGGCGTGCGTCGAACGGACGTCCTCGCGGTTGTACCTCTCGATCGAGTCAAGGATCGCCTGGTCACCGTTGAGCAGGAAGCGTTCGTACTCCACCACGCTGGTCATCGCGTCGGCGACCTCGGCCTCCGAGGCAGCCGTCCGGGTGTGCCCCCAGTAGAAGTCCTCGAGCTTCTTGATGGAGTACGACGGCTTGCTGATCCGGATCCCGTTGCGCACCACGGCATACAGGTCGACGAACCGCTCACCGCGCAGCAGGGTGTCAAGCTCGGTCTCGCGGGTCCCGTGACGGCCGGTCAGGCGTTTGAGGGCGCTCTGCTCGTACGCCGCGTAGTGGTAGACGTGCATCTCGGGGTCTGCCTTGAGCCGGCCGATCAGGTCGTCGACGAGATGCTCGGTCAGCGTCTGCTCGTGCTCGAAGCCGTGCGCCCACCATGAGGTGAAGGTGCCGTCGCGATCCCACAGGCCGGCCAGGTACTCGCGCCCCGCCCCGTCCTGGGCGAACGGGTCGCCCTCGAAGTCGAGGTAGACATCGCCGGAGCTGGGCGCGGGCAACGCCAGCAGACCCTTGTCGCCCTGCGGGGCCAGCAGCTCGAAGGCCGGTGTCCCGGAGGCACGCTCGGCCAGCTGGAGGCGGGCCTGCTGGGCGAGCCGCTCCCGGGAGGGGCGGCCGATGCCGTGCGGAAGGTCAGCGCCGTCCCTGGTGGCGAGCTCGGCCACGGTCGAGATCCCGGCCCCGAGAAGAGCCTGCCGGTGGCCCCTGCGCATGCCGGCAACCAGCGAAAGGTCGTCGGCGGCCTCCCACCGGTCTGCACAGGCGGACTTCCAACGGCACTGGGAGCAGTTCGCCACCGGCACCGGCTCGGTCAGCGGGCGCGCGCTCACCGCATCGCGCAGGCGGCCGCGAGCGCGCCGGGCGTACGACGCGACATCGGCCAGGCGCCAGGGACGCTCGACCCCGTCGCCGGTGACGACGGTGAGGAACTCGGGGTGCACGCCCTGCAGCACGGCCAGCCGTTCGGCGTAGGTCGCCATCTGCAGCAGTGCGGGGACCTTGAGCCGGCGGGCCAGCTTGGTGTCGGCGATGTCGTACGACCAGGCGCCGAGATCACCGGGGCGGCCGGTGCGCAGCAGGAAGTCGGCCTGGCCACCCCAGGCCCCGTCATAGAAGGTCGCCTGGTAGATCACGTCCGCGCCGGCACGCATCGCGTCCAGGGTCTGCTGCTCAGCCTCGACCCGGCCGGCCACGTCGTACCGGGTGGGGATCTCGGTGACCGAGCGCCCCGCCTGGCGCAGACGTTGCAGGTAGGCCATCTCGTGGTCCAGGCCCTTGCTGAAGACGAGGTTGAGGGCATCGTCGGGCATGGCGGCTCGGCGAGAGCCACGAGGGCTGTCCATGGCGGCCAGGTCCAGAGTGGTCACGTGCGGGCAGGCGAGATGTTTGGTGAGGTCCGTCGGACTCAGGACCAGCTGACCGTCAATGCGCTGCACACGCCTCATCTCCCTGCTTCGAGCATCGCTCATCGTGTTCATCGCACGCTAGGACCTGCCACCGACACACCGTGCCCAGATGGCACACGTGTGGCCGCTGGAGCCTCCGGCGGCGGCCCCGGATGCTGTGGTAGGACAGGGCTTGCAGGATGGAAATGGTTGCCACCACGGAGAATCCCCTTCTTTACCTGAGGCGCTGACAGTGACAGACACCACGGCGACACCCGCAGGCCTCGACGTTGAGTCCCCCACGATGCTGGACGCCGCTCACCTCAGCCGCAGCTTCGGCACCCGGCTGGCCGTGGACGATGTCTCCTTCCAGGTGGCGCCGGGCGAGACCTACGGCCTGCTCGGGCCCAACGGTGCCGGCAAGACGACCACCATCCGACTGGTCTGCGGGCTGCTGTCCGCCGATACCGGAGAGGTCACCGTCTCGGGGCTGCAGGTCCGCGCGACGACCACGGCCGGGAAAGCCCAGATCGGATACGTGCCGCAGGACGTGTCGCTGTACCCCGACCTCACGGCCCGGGAGAACCTCTCCTTCTTCGGACGCCTCTACCGGCTCAGGGGCAAGGCGCTGGCCGGGCGCGTCGACGAGGTCCTGGAGCTGATCGACCTGCGGGACCGGGGCAATGACCGGGTCGAGTCCTTCAGCGGCGGGATGAAGCGGCGCCTCAACATCGGGGCCAGCCTGCTGCACCGGCCCCGGCTGCTGGTCCTGGACGAGCCGACGGTCGGCGTCGACCCGCAGAGCCGGCACGCCATCCTGGAGAGCATCCAGACCCTGGGGTCGGCCGGCCTCGCCGTGCTGTACACCACGCACTACATGGAGGAGGCCGAGCGGCTCTGCGACCGGATCGGCATCATCGACCGGGGCCGCCTGATCGCCGAGGGGACCAGCCGCGAGCTCGTCTCCCAGGTGGGCCAGAAGGACCGGATCACGCTCTCGGCCACCGGCTCCCTGGCCGCCTTCGCCCAGGAGTGCCGCTCGCTGGAGGGCATCGAGCGGGCCGACGTCACCGACTCGGCGGTCCTGCTCCTCGCCCGGGACGGAAGGCTCCGGCTGCCCCAGGTGCTCGAGGCGGCCACCCGGACCGGCACGGCGGTGCGCTCCGTCGAGGTCGAGGAGCCAGACCTCGAGGCGGTCTTCCTGCACCTCACCGGCACCGCCCTGCGGGAGTGAGCCAGCGATGACCGAGCCCAGGTTGGGCAAGCCATGAGTGCCGTGCTCGCGATCGCCCTGAAGGACCTGCGGCAGCGGCTGCGCGACCGGTCGGCCATCGTGCTGGGCTTCATCGCCCCGGTGGCGGTGGCCGCGCTGATCAGCGTGGCCTTCGGCTCGGCCGGGTCTTTCCACGCCAACGTTGCCGTGGTCGACCTCGACGGCGGGCCGGTGGCCGCCGGGTTCACCACCTTCGTCAAGGGACCGGACCTGGCCGACCTGCTCACCGTCAAGCCGGTGACCGGCGAGGCCGATGCCCGGGCGAAGGTTGCCAAGGGGGACCTCAGCGCTGCTTTCGTCATCCCCAAGGGGTTCTCCGAGCAGGTCAGTGCCGGGTCGGGCCGGCCGATCACGGTGCTGGCCAGCGTCGACTCGTCGATCGCCGAGCAGGTGGCCCGCTCGCTGGCCGAGTCGTTCACCGCCCAGATCGAGGCGGTCCAGCTCTCGGTGCAGTCCGCGGTCCGCGCGGGCGCCCCGCACGCCTCGGCCGGCCGGCTGGCCGAGCAGGCCGCAGCCAGCCGGCTCCCCGAGCAGACGGTGACCCAGGCCGCCGGGACCCGCCCGCTGACCGGCACCAGCTACTACGCGCCGGCGATGGGGATCTTCTTCATGTTCTTCGCCATCGGGTACGGCGCCCGCGGGTTCTTCCTCGAACGCACCAGGGGGACGCTGGATCGGCTCACCGCCGCGCCGATCGGTCCGGGCGCGATCCTGGCCGGCAAGTCCCTGGCGACCTTTGCCTACGGCGTGGCCAGCCTGGGCACCGTCGCCGTCATCACCTCGCTGCTCTTCGACGCCCGGTGGGGTCCTCCCCTGGTGGTGCTGGCGCTGATCGTGGCGCTCGCGCTGACCATGGTGGCACTGACCGCCCTGGTGATCACCGTCGCCCGGACCGAGCGGTCCGCCGACGGATTCGCGTCGATGCTGGTCTTCGGGCTGGTCCTGCTCGGCGGCAACTTCGTCTTCATCGGCGGCGCCCCGCCGCTGGTCCGCACCCTGGCCCTGCTGACCCCCAACGGCTGGGCCCTGCGGGCGTTCACCGACCTGGCCGGCGGCGCCGCGTGGACTGCCGCAGTGGTCCCCCTGCTGGCGATCCTCGGATTCGCGCTGGCGGCCGGAGCCGTCGCCTTCGCGCTGAGACGACGGGTGGTGACGATATGACCGCGCTGGCCCTTGCGTCTGCCGAGCTCCGACGGGTGACCCGCGACCGGACCTTCCTGTTCTTTCTGGTCCTGCTTCCGGTGCTGGTCATCCTGCTGGTCGGGCTGACCACCGCCGGCAGCACGCAGACCCGGATCGCCGTGGTGGCCGGCCCGTCCACCCCCCTGGCCCAGCAGCTCGTCCGAGACCTCGAGGCCAGCCCCGGGCTGAAGACCCAGCGGTCGGCCACCCGGGCCAAGGCCGTCGACTCGCTGCGCCGGGGCGAGGTCGAGGCCGTGGTGCTGGTGCCGGCCACCCTGGACGCCACCCTCCGGGCCGGAGGCCCGGCGCTGATCCCGGTCCTCGTCTCGGGCGACCCCCAGTCCAGCCAGGCGGCGGTGACCTCGGTGACCTCGGTGGTCACCCGCCATGGCGCCACGATCGCGGCCGCGACGTTCGCCACCTCCCACTCCGACCGCAGCTTCGAGCAGAACCTGGCCACGACCAGGTCGCTGCAGCAGGAGACCCCGGTGGTGCCGGTGCGCACCGAGGTGGTCAACCGCAAGAGCAGCTACCTGCCGCTGGGCTACAACTACAGCGCCCCCACGATGCTTGTCCTGTTCGTCTTCATCAACGCGCTGGCCGGTGGCGCCGCGATGATCCAGACCCGCAAGCTCGGCATCTTCTCGCGGGCTCTGGCCGCCCCGATCCGGGCGCGTGACCTCGTCCTGGGCGAGGCCCTCTGCTACTTCACCCTCGCGCTCGGCCAGGCCCTGCTCATCGTCGTCGTCGGCGCGGTGCTCTTCGGGGTGAGCTGGGGCAACCCGCTGGCCGCCGCAGCCCTGATCGGGATGTGGGCCCTGGTGGGGACCGGGGCTGGCATGCTCAGCGGCACGTTCTTCCGCACCGAGGACCAGGCCACCGCGATCGGCCCGGCGGTCGGCATCGCCTTCGGGATGCTGGGCGGCTGCATGTGGCCGCTGGAGATCGTCCCCCAGTCCGTGCGCCTGGCCGGCCACGCCACCCCGCAGGCCTGGGCGGTGGACGCCTGGGTCAACCTGCTGTCCCGTGGCGGCGGGCTGAGCGACATCGCCGGCTACCTCGCGATCCTGGCCGGGTATGCCGCAGTGCTGCTCGGGCTCGCCTCCCTGCGTCTGCGCCACTCGCTCGTCACGCCGTGAACCACCCGTCATCAGCCGGCGCCGTCAGGGCCGCCCGGCCGGTGAGGACGATTCTTCCGCAGACGTGTCCAACCGTGGGGACGTAGGTCCCTAGAAGTACCCGTGGCCTCGGCGGGAGGATCAAGACGGAGGCGACGATGGACGAGATCAGAGGAACGGTCCTGCTGCTTCCCGGACTGCAGCTGCTCATCGACCTGCTCCGCGAACGAGGGTGGGGAGTCGTCGGGCCGACAGTGCTGGACGGCGTGGTCGTGCACGCCGAGATCCAGTCGGTCGACCAGCTGCCGCGCGGGGTCGGCGACCTGCAGGAGGCCGGCAGCTACCGGCTTCGCGAGCGCGATGACGAGAAGCTCTTCGGGTACGTCGCCGGCCCGCAGTCGTGGAAGTCGGTGCTGTTCCCCGCCCGTGAGCTGCTGTGGAGCGGGCATCGGCACGGCGCCGACGTCAGTATCGAGCCGGCCCGGACCGACCCGCCGCAGCTCGCGCTGCTCGGGGTCCGGTCGTGCGACCTGCATGCGATCGGCGTCCAGGACACCATCCTGGCCAGGCGGGCGGTGGCCGACCAGGCGTACGTCGCGCGGCGCAAGAACGTCTTCATCATCGCGGTGACCTGCTCGGACCCGGGTGGCACCTGTTTCTGTGTCTCGATGGGCACCGGGCCGGTGCCGGACAAGGGCTTCGACCTCTCACTGACCGAGCTGATCGACGACGACGGCCACCGCTTGCTCGTCCAGCCCGGCAGCGACCGCGGCGAGGAGGTGCTGGACGAGCTGACCACCCGGGCGGCCGGGGACGAGGTGCTGCACGCCGCCAGGACAGACCGTGACGCGGCCCGGGAGGTCGGCGATCAGGCGGCCCGGCGGATGGGGCGCTCGCTGGACACCAACGGTCTCAGGGAACTGCTCTACCGCAACGCCGAGAGCCCGCGGTGGAACGACGTGGCCACCCGTTGCCTGACCTGCACGAACTGCACTCTGGTCTGCCCCACCTGCTTCTGCACCTCGGTGGACCGGATCAGCGACCTGACCGGCAGCGAGAACCAGCGGTGGCGGGTGTGGGACTCCTGCTTCACCGACGACTTCTCCTATCTGCACGGCGGCAGCGTCCGGTCCTCGGTGCCGTCGCGATACCGCCAGTGGGCCACCCACAAGCTGGCCGCCTGGGTGGACCAGTTCGGCACCTCGGGATGCGTCGGCTGTGGCCGCTGCATCACCTGGTGTCCCGCCGCCATCGACATCACCGCTGAGGTCGGAGCCATCCGCTCCGGAGAGGGCTGACATGCGCACCATCGAGCAGTACCTTCCCGAACACCCGTTCTTCGCAGGGCTGGACGGCGACGCCCTGGCGATCGTGTCCGGCTGCGCAACGAACGTCAGCTTCGCGCCGGGCGAGTTCCTGTTCCGGCAGGGGCAGCCGGCCAACCAGTTCTTCGTGGTCCGCCGCGGCCGGGTGGCCCTGCAGATCCACGGCCCGGCGGTCGGCACGATGGTGGTGGACACGGCCGACGCGGGTGACGTGGTGGGCTGGTCGTGGCTGGTCCCGCCATACCACTGGCTGTTCGACGCGCGGGCCGTCGAGCCGACCGGAGCGGTCTCCTTCGACGGGGCCTGCCTGCGCGGCAAGTGCGAGGACGATCCCAGACTGGGGTACGAGCTCATGAAGGCGGTCTCCCAGGTCATGCTGAGCCGGCTGACCGCCGCCCGGGTGCGGCTGCTGGACGTCTACGGAACCGCGAACGCGATCAGCCCGCTGCTCAGCCCGCTGCTCACCGAGGCCGAAGCGACCTGGGCCAGGCCCGCCCACCCCGGGGTGACCAGCCCCGGAGCCCGTCCACGCGCCACCACCGCGGGAGACACCGATGCAGAGCCTGACTGAGCGGCACCACGAGCACCCGGCCGGCGCGATGGTCCCGCGCCAGTTCCGGGTGGCCGGCCGGCGCCAGGACACGGCCGACACGTTCACCATGATGCTCGAGCCGCTGGATGGCGTGGCACTGGCCTTCATCCCCGGCCAGTTCACCATGATCGCGGCGTTCGGCGTCGGCGAGGTGCCGATCTCGGTCAGCAGCGACGCATACGTCGGGGAGCCGCTGCAGCACACGATCCGGGACGTCGGCCCGGTCACCCACGCCCTGTCCCGCACCCGCGTCGGCGACGTGGTGGGGGTTCGCGGCCCCTACGGCACCGGCTGGGACGTGGCCGCCGGCGAGGGTATGGACGTGGTGGTCGTGGCCGGCGGGATCGGCCTGGCACCGCTTCGCCCCGCGATGCTCGAGGTGCTCCACCACCGGAAGCGCTTCGGCCGGGTGGTCCTCATGTACGGCACCCGCAGCCCTGAGGACGTGCTCTTCGCGGATGAGCTGAAGCGCTGGGAGAAGCTGGGCGTCGAGGTCCTGATCACCGTCGACTACGGGACCCCCACCTGGAACGGCCGGGTCGGCCTGGTGACCACGCTCATCAAACGGGCCGGCTTCGACCCGCACTCCAGCCTGGCCCTGGTGTGCGGCCCCGAGGTGATGATGCGTTTCACCGCCACCGCGCTGATCGAGCGGGGAGTGCGCCCGGAGAACGTGCGAGTCTCCCTCGAACGCAACATGCGCTGCGGGGTGGGTCTGTGCGGGCACTGCCAGTATCGCGAGCTGTTCATCTGCCTGGACGGCCCGGTGCTGCCGTACGCCCGGGTGGCCGACCTGCTAGGGACAAGGGAGCTGTGAGATGACCGATCAGCCCGGCCCGGACCCGGTCCAGAGCCCGCCGCAGACCGCAGGCCCGAGCCCGGAGCCGGTCCGCGGGAAGCCCAAGCTGGCCGTCTGGAAGTTCGCCTCCTGCGACGGCTGCCAGCTGACCCTGCTGAACTGCGAGGACGAGCTCATCCCGCTGGCCGGGGCCGTCGAGATCGCCTACTTCCCGGAGGCCACCCGCTCGGTGGTCGAGGGCCCGTACGACGTCTCGCTCGTCGAGGGCTCGGTGACCACGGCGAGCGACGCGGAGCGCATCCGCGAGATCCGCCGGGTCTCCCGCCGGCTGATCACCATCGGCGCCTGCGCCACCAGCGGCGGCATCCAGGCCCTGCGCAACGTCGCCGATGTCGAGCAGTACCGCTCGATCGTCTACGCCCACCCCGAGTACGTGTTGACCTTGGCGCGCTCCACCCCGATCTCGCACCACGTGACCGTCGACTTCGAGCTGCGCGGCTGCCCAGTCAACTCCGACCAGCTCCTGGAGGTGCTCGCCGCCTTCGTCCAGGACCGCCGGCCACGCATCCCGTCCTACAGCGTCTGCGTGGAGTGCAAGCGTCGCGGCGCGATCTGCGTGGCGGTCGCCCATGGCACCCCGTGCCTCGGCCCGGTCACCCAGGCGGGCTGCGGTGCGCTCTGCCCGGCCTTCTCACGCGGCTGCTACGGCTGCTTCGGGCCGCAGGACACCCCGAACACCCAGTCCATGGCGGACCGGCTGCGGGTAGCGGGCCTGGACGAGGACCAGGTGATGCGCCTCTTCCGCACCTTCAGCGCCGGCGCCGAGGCGTTCCGCGCCGAGAGCGAGCGCCACGTGACGCAGGTGCCTCAAGTGCCCGCGCGGAACGACCAGATGAACGAGGTGACTCCATGACGCACAAGCTCACCCAGGGCAGTCAGATCCTCCAGGTGGAGACCCTGGCCCGGGTCGAGGGTGAGGGGGGCATGCACATCGTCGTCAACGACGGCCTGGTCACCGACGTGCAGCTGCGGATCTTCGAGCCTCCCCGGTTCTTCGAGGCGTTCCTGCGCGGCCGGGCCTGGACCGAGCCGCCGGACATCACCGCCCGGATCTGCGGGATCTGCCCGGTCGCCTACCAGATGAGCGCCTGCAACGCGATCGAGGACGTCTGCGGCGTCACGGTTCCGGAGGAGATACGGCTGATCCGCCGGCTGCTGTACTGCGGCGAGTGGATCGAGTCCCACGCGCTGCACATCTTCCTGCTGCACGCGCCGGACTTCCTCGGCTATCCCGGCGCGATCGAGATGGCCGCCGACCACGGCGCCGTCGTCCTGCAGGGGCTGCGCCTGAAGAAGGCGGGCAACGCGCTGATGACCCTGGTCGGCGGACGCTCCATCCACCCGGTGAACGTGCGCATCGGCGGGTTCTACCGCCTGCCCGGCGCCGGGGAGCTCCGCGACTTCCGGCCCACCTTGGTCAAGGCCCGCGAGGACGCGGTCGAGACCGTTCGCCTGGTCTCCGGCTTCCACTTCCCGGACCTGGTCCAGGACCAGGAGTACCTCGCGCTGAGGTCGCCGCACGGGTACCCGCTGGAGGGCGGATCGGTGGTCAGCACCGCAGGCCGGGCGTTCGAGGTGGCCGACTTCGGCAGCCACGTCGTGGAGGAGCACGTGGCCCACTCGCATGCGCTGCACGCCCACCTGGACGGCTCCGACGGCTCGACCTCGTATGTCGTGGGGCCGCTGGCGCGCTACGCCCTGAACCATGACCAGCTGGGCCCGCTGGCCCGCGAGCTCGCTCTCGAGGCGGGGCTCGGGGACGAGTGCCGCAACCCGTTCCAGTCGATCGTGGTGCGCGCCGTCGAGCTGGTCCAGGCGACCGACGAGGCACTGGCCATCATCGACGGCTGGGACGGGGCATCGGCGCCGTTCGTGGACGTCCCGCCGCGGGCCGGTATCGGTCACGGTGCCACCGAGGCGCCACGCGGGCTGCTCTACCACCGGTACGAGCTCGCCGAGGACGGCACCATCCTGGATGCCACGATCGTCCCGCCGACCTCACAGAACCTGCCCGGCATCGAGGCTGACCTGCGGGCTTTCGTCCAGGCGCGGCTCGACCTGCCGAAGGACGAGCTGATCCGGCAGTGTGAGCAGGCGATCCGCAACTACGACCCGTGCATCTCTTGCGCGACGCACTTCCTCGACCTGACGATGGAGGAACTATGACCAGGCCTCCCATCGTCATCGGCATAGGCAACCCGGACCGCGGCGACGACGCCGTGGGCGTCCAGGTGGCCCGGCAGGTTGCGGCAGCACGCCTGGACGTGCTGACCCTGGAGTTCGACGACCCCAGCGAGGCGCTGGACGCCTGGGATCCGCAGGACACCGTGATCGTCGCGGACGCGATCAGCTCCGGCGGCACACCCGGCGACATCCAGGTGATCGACGTCATCGGGCACAGGCTCCCGGCCGGCAACTGGTCCGCGATGGGCACCCACGCGTTCGGGCTGGCCGCCATCGTGGAGCTCGCCCGCAGTCTGGACCTGATGCCCCGAAAGCTTGTCGTGGTCGGTGTCGAGGCGGTGCAGTTCAACCACGGAGCCCCCATGTCGGAGGCGGTCCTGGCCGCCGTGCCGGCCGCCGCCGAGGCCGTGCTGACCCTGGTGGACGCCCTGGAAGGAACGCCCTGATGTGCCTGGGCACGGTGGGTCAGATCACCACGGTGGGCCCGGGCCAGAGCGTTCGGGTCCGGGCCGGCGGCCGGGAGATCACCGCGTCCCTGCTGGCCGTCAGCGATGACGACCGGGCAGAGGTCACCGTCGGGCCGGGCGACTGGGTGATGGTGCACTCGGGCCTGGTGCTGAACCTCTTGACCGAACCGGAGGCCAGGGACGCACTCGAGCTGCGCGGGCCGACAAGCGAAGGAGCCAGATGAACCTCAGGCAGCAGAGCCAGCCGGGCCGCCAGGACGCCGGCCGGCGGAGCGCCCCCCAGCGCGCGGCCACCCGAAAGAACGGCCTCCTGCTGGCACTGGCCACGGCCTGCATCAGCGGGGTGGCCGTCTTCCTCAACTCCTACGGCGTCAAGGCCTTCGGCGACGCCACCACCTACACGACCGCGAAGAACGTCATCGCGGCCCTGGTGCTGCTGGCCCTGATCGGGTCCCTGTCAGCGGGCCACAGCAGTGCTGTGCTGACCCGGCCGACCAGGCCCGGGCAGTGGGCCGGCCTGGCGGTCGTCGGAGTCTTCGGCGGGGCGATCGCCTTCGCGCTCTTCTTCGAGGGCCTGGCCCTCGCCACGGCGACCGACGCGGCCTTCCTGCAGAAGACGCTGCTGGTCTGGGTCGCCATCCTCGCGGTGCCGCTGCTGGGCGAGCGGATCGGCGCCCTGCAGGTGGGCGCCATCGCGCTGCTGGTGCTCGGGCAGATCGGCCTCGCCGGTGGTGTCACCACCCTCTTCGGCCGGGGCCAGCTGATGGTGCTGGGGGCGACCCTGATCTGGGCCGGCGAGGTGATCATCGCCAAGCGGCTGCTCGCCGACCTGTCGTCGTGGACCGTGGGACTGACCCGGATGGGCGTCGGGTCGCTGGTCCTGATCGCTTGGACCCTGCTGCGTGGCAACGGCGGGGCACTCACCGCGCTGACCGGCAACCAGTGGATGTGGGTCCTGCTGACCGGGGTGATCCTGGCCGCCTACGTGTCGACCTGGTTCGCTGCCCTCTCGCGGGCTCCGGCGGTCGATGTCACGGCGGTCCTGGTCATCGGGGCGGTGATCACCGCGCTGCTCGCGGCCGCCGTCAAGGGCAGCCCGCTGGTGCCCGAGCTCGGCTGGGTGGCCCTCGTGCTGGCAGGCACCGCCCTGGTGATCGTGCCTGCCTGGCGCAGCAATGACACCCGAGCCGGCGAAGCCCTCACCGGCGCCAGATGAGCGGACCCGTGGCGGCGGCTGACGGCCCGCTCCTCTTCGCCCGCTACGCGTACCCGCCGAACGAGCTGGGGTACTGCGGTGGCGACGACCACCAGGCCCTGCTCGAGCAGACGTCGGCAGGGGTCGTGGACGGTGGTCTGCGCCAGCGCCTGCGCGAGTTCGAGGGCGCCTGGCCGTACCTGGAGCTCATCGCCGCGGCCAACCACCTGGCCGATCCGCTGGACGCCCGGGTCGTCGAGGCCTACTGGCTGGGCAGCCCGCTGCTCGAACGGGTCGGCCCGGCCCTGCTCGCCGGGTCGCTGGACGAACGCTTCCGCCGCCGGGCCGGCAAGGCCTGGCCTGCCCTGGCCGAGGCCATACCGCTGGGCGCCCTCCCCCACCACAGCTTCCACGTGTTCGGCGTCTACCCGTTCACCGGGCTGATCCGCAGCGGCGTGGTCAGCGAGCCGCTCCGGGTGCTGGACCGCTGCCGGATCCGCTGGGGCCGGGTCGTCTCGGTCGGCGCCAACACCGCCGTGGTGGCGTCACAGCGGCTGGAGTGGGACGGCCATCACCTGGTACTCGGCGCCCTCCGCGATGAGGTGGCGGCGACGGGCCAGGGGACCATGCGCCTTGGTCGGCGGCTGGCACCCGGAGACTGGTGCTCGCTGCACTGGGACTGGGTCTGCGACCGGCTGGAGCCCGGCCAGGTACGCGCGCTGAGGCACTACACCCAGACCCAGATCGGCGCCGTCAACCGGGCTCCGGCCACTGTCCTGGCGTGATGATCTGCCAGCCGGGAACGTCCGCCAAGAGAGGTGAGGCTCACCAAACTCGTGCTCAGGTCATCCGATCCGGGAATCGCCTTGCCCTAGCCACGAGGCAATTTAGACGACATACTCACAGCAGCAGCTTCGAACCGATCAAGGCGAAAGACGTCACACCTCGCCACGTGTGACCGTGCCAAACCCGTGATTTTCGTCGCGTCCGCTGAACCCGGCTTCGTCGGTGTTCTGCGGCAAAAGAGCCTGGGAGGCGCTTTGTGAGAAAGAAGAACTCAACTGTCAGGATGGCCGACACCGCCACTCTCGCGCACCCAGACGAAGCCGCCGACCACGCACCAGCTGGTGCCAGCGACAGGTCTGCCGGAGACGACGCAGCGATCGAGAACGCGCTCGTCACGGAGCGATGGTCACCGCGACCGGTGAGCCCCGCAAGGGTGGGCCTCTCTCCCAAAGACCACGCACGACAGTTCAATGATCCCTCCAACTACCTCGGCTAGGGGCACCCAGTTGGTCAAGGACAGCCGCCTGTGCGAGGCAGAACGCACGAGCACGGTGCGGACAAGCCATGTCGTCAGCGACAGCAAGCAGCTGAACGCGGACATGACGGCGACCTTGTGCGCCGAGGTTGGCGGCAGGGTTCCGCCGGGTCTGGTTGACGAGATCGTCCGGGCCATCGTGGACGAGAGCCGCCGGGCAACCCCTGGCCAGACGACCGAGCTCACCATGGTCGTCGCGCGGCAGCGGCTGGAACGCTTCATCCGCGCCCGCACCTCCAGGTGAGCAGGCGACGGTGGGCTGAGCTGAGCGAGCCGCAGCAGACCGCGATCCTGGTGGCGGCCTCGCTGCAGCTCTCGCTGGCCGCAACCGCCTGGGCCGACCTCGCGATCCGGCCGGCCGAGCTGGTCAATGGACGAAAGGCGATCTGGGCCGCCATCATCGGGGTGAACTTCGTCGGGCCGCTCGCCTACTTCGCACGGGGCCGCCTCCCGCTGGAGTAGCCTGCAGCCAGGCCGGCAGGCCTGCGAGGGGGTCCAGCGTGAGCATCCAGGTGGTGACGACGGCCTATGGCCGGCCGGCCCTGGAGACCCTGCGCGCTGCTGTGGCCCAGGTCAAACGCGACGACCCGATGGCACCGGTCACGGTGCTGGTGCCGAACAACATCGCCGGTATCGTCGCCCGGCGGTTCCTGTCTGCCGGCCTGGCCGAGGACGGTAACGGCATCGCCGGCATCTACCTGTCCACCCTCCCCCGCCTCGCCGAGCAGCTCGCCGCACCGGCGCTGACCGCAGCAGGCCGGCGTCCGGCGACCCGTCCGGTGACCGCGGCAACGATCCGCCGGTGCCTGGACGCCGACCCCGGCATCTTCGGGCCGGTGGCCGGCCATCCCTCGACCTCGCGGGCGCTGGGCCAGGCGATGACCGCCCTGCGCGACGTGACCGAGGCGACCCTGACCGAGCTGGCGTCCGTCTCGTCCCTGCTGGAG
>JBBRZQ010000076.1:0-20862 GCA_038236535.1 Actinomycetales bacterium | reverse complement strand
GCAGCACCCCCCGGAAGTGGAACCGGCGCCACCCAGGACGACACCCGGGGCGGTCTGTCACACCCCCCTGACAGAATCACACTCCAAGCACTTCAAAGCCGCGGCCCAGACCGTCAACGACCACGCCGTGAAAGATCGAGGCCGGTGCTTCTCCTTTAACACCCCCTTTTCGGCCACCACCCCCTCCTGGTCCGAGAGCCCATGCAGCGACTGCAACACCATCACCGACGCGTGGATGTCAGCCGGGACCGCCGGGCGACCCAACCGGGTCGGGAACAGATCATGGGAATCTGATCTCTCGATCCGGCCAGCGCGACAAGAAGTCCCACAGCTAGGCTGAAACCCTTGTCTTCTGTTGGCGCACTTGAGACGAGGATGGCGGTCCAAGTCACGGCACATGCGACGACGATAACGCGTTCGGCTGTCCCAGGGCCTGCAAGACGGGCAGCACTCACGAAGATCAGCGTAATGGCGAAGAGGAGCACCATCGCCCCAAGAAGGCCGAACTTAGCCAGATAGAGGAGCGGAGTATCCACGAAACGGATAACGCCAACCCCAGCCCCCAGAAAGGGATTGGCTTCAAAAAGGCCATAAGCCTCCGAGGTTAGACGCAGACGAATGCCAAGTGAGAGATCTGACTCACTCGCTGGGCCAGTGAAGGCCGCCAAGGATTCAAAACGGTGCGTGAGGAACGATCTGCCGCCGAGGAAGGGTGAAACGGAAAAGACAATCCCCAGCACGATCAGGCCCAAGGCACCCAGTGCCAATAGCAGGCGCGCCGGTGCGACGCGGCCCTTGCTCTGCCGCCCTAGGACAGCCAGAAAGGCCGCTCCATACAAGAGACCAGATCTCGTTCCCGTAATGAGTACGCTGGCGACCGCAACAGCCGCCAAAGACAACCACCTTAGGGAGAAGGCGTTGCCGGATAAGCCGTAGACAAGGCCCATACACAGTGGGAGCACCAAGAGGGACTTCGAGCCAAAGAGAAGAAGGAGACTCTCCTCCCCAAGTAGTCCTCGTCGCGATGTCCATGTGACGGCGAATTGCACGGCGGCTATGAGTCCGTAGGTCACGATGATCAACCTTATCCGAGCCCTTGAAAGTCGCAATGCGGAGTCCAGTCCAATAACGACCGACACCGGCAGAAGAACCTGCGTGAACGCGTCTCTCATCCAGCCTGAAATCGGAGTACCCGCTATGACAGCTTGCGGCATGGTGACCGCAACAATCCAAGTCGACCATATGCCACTGGCCCAAAGACATCCCCGAATGCCAGACCGACGATCACCCCGACCTTCCAATCTGAACGCATGGCCAAACGTTGCCGCGGCGCATAAGAGAACTCCTGCAAGATACGCCACCTTCTGAGCCGACAATTCATCCGTCGTATCTAGAAGCGCTAGTCCTCCAGAACAGAGCCAAATTAACCTGAACGTCGGCTTGGTGAAAAGGAAGAGAATGATTGGAAGAAAAGCCACCATTGCCACGGTCAGCCACTGAAGTGGTAACACATTGGGGCCTAGTGCTAGGGCGGCCGTGCACGCAACAACTCGGCCGTCCGCCATGGACACATTCGACACGTAGGAAGGCCGACGCGTTTTGGGCGTCTTATGCGCTTTTGGCCGTGCAATGTCCTCAAATTCTGCAACCCCCGCAGACGAATGTCTCGGGCGCCTCGTCCCCTTCGCACCGTAGCCGTCCGAGCCAAAACCTTGAGTCAACATCCGCAGTCCTTACTGTGGGGGAACATAGTCGGCGCACTCACCGCGCGCTCAGCCTTGAAATTCCACAATTCACTCCGCAGCTCGAAACAGCCCGTTAGGACGAGGCGTCGCCGCTTAGTGACAGCTCGATCCCACAGGTCTCCCGGACACAGCAAACGAGATGGTGTCTGAAAGTTCAAGCTAAGGAAAGCGACGATCCCATGCATACTCCAAGAACGATTCTCTAGATAGCCATTTGCCGTTACGCAACGGGCGCGCTGGGTGGGACGGGAGAGGTGAACCTTCAACTCAATCCCCCGCTAACTCCGAGGCGGAATCGAAGAAACCCTGCCGCATGTGTAGCCACAACTACTAGCATCGCGAAGAGAAACCACTGTCCGATGAAGAACGCCTGTCCAACTCCGACCGCCCCGTTCCGAGGAGTCAGTACGACTACGAGAAGCAATTGCAGAAGTGTCGCCAATGGCACGATCTTAGAACAAAGCCGCTCATGCTTACGTGCCTGGAGGTAAGAAAACAAAGGCTGGTTCACGATTGCGGCGGCCATTCCGAGGGCGAGCCATCGCAGAACAATCGCCGAAGCTTTGTATGGCGCCCCGATCAGCAGGTCCACCAGCTCGGGCGCTAGCCAGAACACGATCACAATGGCCGGCAGAAGCGCCACAAGCCACCAGACACCCTGCCTCAGTCGAATAAACGCAACGCGATCGTCAGAAGCCTCTGCCAAATGGGGAAAAACAGCCTGCGAGTATCCATTCGAGACAAGACTCATAGGTTGAACCCATCGACTGACGGCCGCGTATTGACCCGCCGGGATCGCGCCGGCTACCGTATTGGCAACGACAACGTCCAAAGATGAAAAGGCCACCGCAAGACCCGCCAAACCGAGATGGAGGGTTCCTCGCCAAGGATTTCGCTTCCAATCTGTTTGCCGAATGGCGGCCTGCACAAAGCTGCGGAACTGAATGGGCCAGTTCAGCAAGGACAAGACACTCGAGGCGATCGCCCCGAGACATATGCAAGCAAGAAAGGTCAACGGACTCAACCCCTTCCCGAGATATAGGAGCGAACCAAGGAGAAATCCAGCTGTCTTGTCGACAATGACTGAGACGGCCGCGACCCCCTGCAACTTATTAGCCATGAGTGGGACAATCGCGATCGCTGCCGCAGACTGAGCCACGGTTATCCATCCCAGGTACACCCACGGTTCAGTCAGTGGAGCCCCGGCAGCAAGCGAGATCACACTCCAAGCCAGCGAAGCCAGGATAAGAACCCTGAAGCGGGCAATGAGTCTCCACGAGTAGTCGAACTCCGATTGTGGGTCTCCGGAAGCGATTTGGCGGGAAAGCAACGGGCTGGTCCCAAAGCTGGAGATCGCTGTAAGGACGGATGCCGATGCCAAGACAGACATCGACTGACCATATGGACCCGGTCCCAGAATGCGTGCGCCCAAGACATACAAGCCCGCGGTCGCGATTTGACCAAAGGCCAGACTTGTCACCGTAAACACGGTCCCTCGTAAGAGTCCGACCGCCTTTGTTGGGCCATCCCCACCTGCCGCCCCATTAAGCGCCATCATTTGGGGCCTCCCACCAAGAGTGCCCTACAGAACTGCTCACTGCCGCGAATATCGATAGGCGCCGGAGGGTCGGAGTCAAGCGCCCTGCTCATTGCCTCGGCCAACGAATCCGGGTTCAGGTCCAATGCGACAAGCGCACCCATACTGCGAAGGAAACTGGACATGGATGGTCCACCGGCACCGACTATTCGGGTGCCAAGAGCGGCTGCTTTCGACGTGGTCGAGTTTGGAGAGTGCGTTGAGTATGCGATAACTACCGCGTCAAGCCCGGCGACCACCACGTTGAACTCGCGGTTGGAGAGAACGCGATCATCCCATGTAAATGCAATACCGACTCTTTGCAAACTCGACTTGAAAAGTTCAGCGTCCCAATGTGAGCCTTCCCCTCGCCGACCGCAAAGCGCGAGACCGACAGGACTCTGAGGGCGGGAGGCGGCGAGTCTCAGCAGCGCGTCCACAACCATATCGACATTCTTGTGGGGAGACAAGTTTCCCACTATCCCGAACCAGTAGCACTCAAGCTTCAAGCGATCGTGTCGGTATGTCTGACCCTGCTCGCGTATAGCAGCGGGGTCCTCTTCCAGGATGACGGGGTCACACGCGAAGAGATCAGCCCCCGAGAATCCTGGAGGCCTAAGCCAAGTTAAGTGGACGAAGGGCATCCGCCCTGCGAGCATTGCGAGACAGAGTTTCCCTCTTAGTTGCAAGGCCCGCCGCCTGCTGCTCGCGCTTTCCCATCTGGGGTCGCGCATGATCAAGGGAACCAAGACAGCATGTCCTCGCCACCCCCATGCAGCGAGTCGACTTACGTAACTATCCGCATTCGGCAATACGACACGCCCGGCGCCTAACCGGGCCGCCCATTCCTTCATCTGACGCAGCGAGATTTCGCGACTAGTGCAGATAACTTGAAGCTGTTCCTCACTAAAGCCCCCAAGGTGGCGAAAAAACTCAGGTGATTGTGTCACACCCTCGGAGGTTAGTAGCGACACTGAAATGTGATGCGTGTTGCACCAGTCAACAAGAAGCTTCACATAGACAAGAAGGTGGCCACTGGCCATTGGCTCGACGATAAGCACCTTCCCGGCGGGCACCTTTCTCGGAGGGATGGCGGGGACATCTGTCATTTCAACGTTTGCCATTGCCGACCCTTAATGCTGCGTGAGCTGCGCAATTCAGGCTCCCCGCTGGTTTGTCGAGGGGTTCCGGATCTCGGAGATGATCCGGAGATGCTGAGCCTCGGGCGACCACCGCTCGGTTATGGAGGCCTTGCATTCCAGCGACGTAAGGACTCTGGCCTTAGCCGGCCGCGAAACCCACTCGCTGATGGAGTCCGCCAAGCTTTCTGCGTTCCCAAAACTATAGTAACTGCCCGTAGTGCCAGGAATGATCGCCTCAGACTCAGGCATCTGTGCGTAGATATTGTCATGGGTAATGACAGGGCATCCAAATTTCAAACTCTGCAACACGGTAAGCCCCGCAATGGACGGGACGACGGTGACATCGGACACACAGTAAACAGCGTTTAGAGCGGCATCGTCGTAAGCGGGCCCGGGCGCGTACAGTCGAACCCCCAATGCGCGCGCCTGCTCCTTCAGTCCGGCGAGTGCAGGTCCTTCGCCGACGAGCAGGACATCAGTAGTCAATCCACGCGCCCGTAAGACAGCCGCCGCCTCGATAAGAAGATCTAGCCTCTTGGAGGGATTGAGCCGAATTACCGCCGTAACGACTGGACGATCGGCCGGGGGCAGAGACGAGAGGAACATACTCAGAGTGGGGGGTCTCGCTGCCCGATGTGGGGCGGTCGCAGCGACGGTCTGTTCCGGTATAGGTCCGGACGAACTGTTATAGATAACTACCATGCGCCCTAAGGGGAAGCCCATTTCCTTACCAATAGCGCGCGCTGTCTCCCCATAGAGAAGCAATTTGTCAGCAAGGTGATAGAACGTCAGGCGCACTATCCGTTTGACCCCGGAGTCGGGAGCTACCCAGCCATGTGTCCAGAATAGCACCTGGATCCCACTCAACCGGCAGCCAAGGGCGCCGAGCCACGTTGATAGATACGCCGCGTCGCCGAGGAATATCACCGTGTCAGGGCGTGTGCGCACGAGCAGACCTAGGAGGCCTGATTGCCACAGCATCCTGCCACACCAGCGGTTCCTTACGACGTGAACCACCCGGAGAGCCCTGCTAGGAATCGTGGGAATCGAGCCGTCCCGCGATTGCGCAGCCGCAGCAAATTCAACTTGGACGGACGGTTCATCCTCCAACAGGCGGAATACGTCGTAGCGGTAGTGTGGCAAGTGCTGATACACGATGAGAACCCGGGTCGGTCTACTTGTCACGGTGTCCATGCGACCACCTCTCGCTACGGCCCCTTCTTTGGGTCGTCCTCAGTTCGCCCTGAACGCTTTGCTGCGGCTTAGACAACGTCGACGGAGGGGCGGCGAACGTGGGTGGGACCAAGGCTCCGGACAGCATCCTTCGGTGATCATCTATGGACACTTCACCCTCGAACCGGTCCCGGAGTTTACGTGCCGGAACACCTGCCCATATCTCAAATGCGGGTACGTTCTTTGTCACAATCGACCCTGCAGCGATGATTGATCCATCCCCGACCGTTATGCCGCGCATCAATATCGAGCCGTACCCAATCCACGCGTCACTGCCTATCTCTGTACGACGCTGTGGGGGGCGCCCCGAGAACTGCATCGGAACTCCAGGTACGGCAGAATTGTGATCACTGCCGACTATGGCGGTTCTGGGTGCTAACATCGTATAGCGGCCGATTTGAACTCCGGGAGGAATCTGACAGCCTCGACCGATGAAAACATAGGGTCCGGCGATGAGGTCCGTGGCTATCGACGCTCGGTGGTGAACATAGGCACGAGCATCGACGCCATGGAGGTGCTTGATCGTGTGAATGATCCTGTTCCGACCATAGCGGAGCCATATATATGACTTTCCAGACCGTGATATCAAACCAGTGTCCTCTTTCGCGGAAAGGCGTTCGCAGCGCACATCAAGCGCGGTTTGACGATATCCTGCCTGCACGGATTGGCGCTCTCAAACAACTACCGAACCGGGATCCATGGCGGTTTCCCTCCCTTTGAAGCGGAAAAGGATAGTGAAGACTCATAGGCCCGACCATGTCTCGTGCTGTCGGTGAGTGGAAAGAATATAGTTCACCACGCGTTGTGCAGTGTTCGAAATGGTGTACTCCGTCGGAATGTGGCGCCCTTCGGATTGACCAGCCAGGACAGCCCGCACAGCCTCAAGGACATTCCGACTATCGAGGCCAGTCATAACAATGGAGCCTGAATCAAGGGCTTCTGGGCGTTCGATGGAGTCCCGCAAGGTAACGGCTGGGAATCCGAGCATGGCCGACTCCTCCGCAATCGTCCCCGAGTCGGACAGGACGCATGCGGCCCCCATTTGGAGCCGGTTGTAGTCGTGGAAACCGAATGGCTCATGTAAGATGACTCCTTCGGGCGGAGACCAACTTGGCAGATTGCCCAGGCGATTGCGGGTGCGAGGGTGGGTCGACACGAGGACCGGTTTGTGCCACGTGGACTGAACGGCAACAACGCATTCGAGAAGGTTCTGGAGTCTCGTGGCCGAATCAACGTTCTCCTGGCGGTGAGCGCTAACGAGAAAGTAGCCGCCCTCGTTGAGCCCGAGCCGAGTGAGCACGGACGACGCCTCGATCTGGGGGAGGTAGGTATCGAGAACCTCGCGCATAGGCGAGCCGGTCAGCAGGATTCGTCGTGGATGAATGCCCTCCGCAAGGAGGTTTCGGCGGGCGTGCTCGGTGTAGACGAGGTTGAAATCGGCGACATGGTCGACGAGCCTGCGGTTGGTCTCCTCGGGGACGTTCTCGTCGAAACAACGGTTGCCAGCCTCCATGTGATAGACGGGAATGCGCATCCGCTTCGCCATCACGGCCGCGATGGAGCTGTTCGTGTCGCCCAAGACAAGCACCGCGTCCGGTTTCTCCTGCAGCAGCACCTCCTCCGTCCGGATGAGGGTCTCTCCGAGGAAGCGCCCGAGCGACGAAGTGTCGATGGCGAGCAGGTGGTCTGGCTTGCGGATACCAAGGTCGTCGAAGAAGACCTGGTTGAGCGTGAAGTCATAGTTCTGGCCGGTATGGACCAGCACGTGCTCCACCGTCGCGTCGAGACGCGCGACCACCCGCGACAGACGGATCAACTCTGGGCGGGTCCCGACGATGGTCATGACCTTGAGCTTCAACAGACCTTCTCCCAGTAGGTGTCGGACGCGCTGGCGTCGAACAGGCCGTCTGTCCAAAAGAGGGTTGTGAGGTCGGTGAGGCCGACGTTCGTGATGTTGTGCACCCACATGGTGGGCATGTCGACGACCACGGGGCGGTCGCCCGTGACGTCGAACGAGACGACTTCGTCCAAGAACAGCCGCCGCAGGGAGATGCGGGCCTGCCCGGACAGCACGACGAAACGCTCGACCTTGTGGAGGTGGAAGTGATCTCCGCGCGTGCGGCCCGCTCGCGTCGTGGACACGAAGGTCTGGGATGCGCCGCCGTGGGCTCTGACCGTCTCCACCAGTCGGCCACGGTCGTCGGCGTGAGCCGTGAGGGGCATCGGGTAGTGGCTGGGGAAGAGCGAAGCTCGCAGGGTGTTGAAGAGGTCGCCATCGAACTTGCTGCGAAGGTGGGGTGCGTCGCTGCCGCGATAGACCTCATGCAGGGTGTTGAGCCTGTCGAAGACCGAACTCACGGTGGTTTCCACCGGAGGAACGCAGGCCAGCGAGGGGTCGGAGCCCAACTTCGCGATGAGCGTCGCTGACGCGTCCTGCGCGTGCATGAGGGACACCGCTCGATCCTCGATTGTCGGGGTCGTGTTCTTGATCACGGCATCGACGAAGGTTGCGACGAAGGAGTTGTAGTGGGGCCGGGCGTGCTCACCAAACAGGTTCGGAAGGCGCACGTCCGTAAAGCTTCCTCCGACTGCTTCGGCGGCCCCGGCGAGGAGCTCTCCAGCCCGGGCCTTGCCCGCCCCGTATGGCGTGTCGTTGCCGGACTGGGTCGAGTTGGCGTAGACCACTAGCGTTCCGGCGCCGGCAGCGCTGATGGCGTCGACCAGATCGCGCGCCAGGTCGACGTTGCCGCACTCGACCTCTGCGGGGGGACCGCGGTTGACACCCGCGAGGTGGATCACGGCGTCCACCCCCTGCGCCAACTGCGGCAGCCGAGACCAGTTGTCCCGTGACACGGCGACAACCTCATGATCCGTCAGCGCCTGGAGTCTGACCCTGGTGTGCCAGCCCAGGAACCCCGCCGAGCCGGTGAGCAGCACCTTCATGCGACTTGGGCCTCGACGAGCCGCTGGACCTCGGGCAGTTCGAGGAGAAGCTTCACGGTCTGGTCGACGTCCATCTGGTCGGTGTTCTCGGACGTGTAGTCCTCGAGGGCCGCCACCTCGGTTCGACCCTTGTCGTAGTAGAGCTCATAGTCCAGCGACCGGGCATCGAGGGGGACCCGGTAGTAGGCCCCCTGATCGGCGGCCTTCACCATCTCCTCCCGGCTGAGGAGGGTCTCGTGTAGCTTCTCACCGTGCCGGGTTCCGATCACCTTGATCTCGGCTTCAGGACACCCCATCACCATCGCCACCGCACGTCCCAGCGTGTCGAGGTTGCACGCGGGTGCCTTGCGAACGAAGAGGTCTCCAGGGTCGCTGTGGAGAAAGGCGTGTTCCACCAGGTCGACGGACTCGGTGAGTGACATGAGGAACCGGGTCATCCGGGGCTCAGTCAGGGTGAGGGGCTCCCCCGACTGGATCTGCTTGACGAAGAGCGGGATGACCGAGCCACGCGAGTACATCACGTTGCCGTAGCGGGTGATCGCCACGGTCATCGGGGACCGCGGGTGGTTGCGGGCAAAGGCCTGCGCGGTCTTCTCCATGAGCGCCTTGGACATGCCCATGGCGTTCACCGGGTAGACGGCCTTGTCGGTGCTGAGGCAGACCACCGACAGAACGCCGGCGGCCGACGCAGCCTCGATGACGTTCTGGCTGCCGACGACGTTCGTCTTGACGGCCTGCTCGGGAAAGAACTCGCACGAGGGCACCTGCTTCAGCGCGGCGGCGTGAAACACGAAGTTGACGTCGACGAGCGCTCCGTCAACGCTCTCTCGGTCACGCACGTCGCCGATGAAGAAGCGCAAGCGCGACTCGGAGAATCGCTTCCTCATGTCGTCCTGCTTGGCCTCGTCCCGGCTGAGGATGTGGATCTTGGCCACACCCGCACCTAGGAGGTGGCGCGCCATTGTGGATCCGAACGAGCCGGTTCCCCCGGTGATGCAGACGGTGGCACCTGCCAGCGAGGATCTCACGGTGTCGACCTTTCCCTTGTTGGCGTCGGGATGGCTCCCGACCGCATGTGCGTTCCCAGTCGCGCCCAGTCGTCGAGGCCCTCGGCTGGCCGCCAGCCGGAGCCGGTAAGCCAGCTGACGGCCTGTCCCTGGCCGAACCACAGCAGCTCCAGCCTGCGGGCGTTGGGAGACAGCGGGGGTGCGAGCCTGGCTGCGGCGCCCAGTGATCGGATCAGGCTTGTGGCGACGCCTCGGGGCAGCAGCAGAGGTTCCTTGCCTCCGAGGAGCCTCATGAAGCTCGCCGTGGTGAGTCCCTCACTGGGGTGCGTCACCACGGCGGGCGGTGAGACCGGGCACGTGGCGAGGTAAGCGATTGCCGATCCCACGTTGGCCAGCAGGGCCTGCGGTGTCGACGCCGTCCCGGGCCGAGCGACGCAGGCGACCGGGGAGGCCGCCAGTCTGGCCGTCAGCCGCGTCACGCGCCGCCCCGGTCCGTGAACACCCGGAGGTCGGTAGATGACCGACGTGCCGGGGGCGAACAATCTCGTCATCGCCTCGCCGAGGATCTTGGACCGTGAGTATGGCGAGAACCCGGTGCAGTGCTCTGAGTCATCGAGCAGATCGATTCCTCCCTGCACCGCCGCACTGCTCACGTGCACGAACCGGGGGAGCCCGGTGGCCGTGGCGCACGCCGCTGCCAGCACTCCTGGAAGCGCCCCGTTCGCCGCGTTCAGTGCCGCTTCGTCCCGTCCTAAGGCGTGGGAGTTTCCGGCGGCGTTGACTATCGCGTCGAAGTCGCCAAACCGCTCGCTCAGCATCGACACGAGGGCAGAGCTGCGCACGAGAGATTCGGCCTCCGTCGCCCCGAGGGGAGGCAGCCGGGGTGCACTCATGCGTTCAACCGTGTGGCCTGCGGTGCGAAGCGCGCCCGTGACCGCGCCGCCCACGAACCCGGATGCTCCCAGCACGAGCACTCGTCTGCGCTCAGTCACCTCAGCCACGCTCCTCTGATGCGGCACGGTCGAGGAGATCGAGAAGGTGACGGACGGTCACTTCCTCGCTGTAGTTGGCGCAGTAGAAGGCCCGGCCGCGCTCGCCCATGGTTGCCACCTCGGCTGCAGGTGCGTCAGCGAGCTCGGCGACCGCCGCGGCCATGGCCGGCCCCGACCCCTGGCGGACGACCACCCCGGCACCGGAGCGGATGACGACCTGCGCGGCATCCCCGTTGAGCGCGCCGAGGATGGGGCGTCCGGCCGCCATGGTGGCCTGGAGCTTGCTCGGCAGGGTGGTCGCGAAGAGCGGCAGATCGCGCAGGCTGATCAGCTGAAGGTCACCCAGAGCGAGGACCTTGGCCATCCGGTCGAACGGCTGGATCGGGATGAAGGAGACGTTTTCGAGGCGGTCGCGCTGGGCAAGGGCGCGCAGGGCCGCCTCTGCGACTCCCCCTCCCACCAGAGCGAACCCAATATCGGACCGGTCGCGCAGGAGGCGGGCGGTCTCGAGGAGCACGTCGAGCGCCTGGTAGCTCCCGAAAGCGCCGGCGTACATGACCGTGAAGCGTCCGTGGATTCCCAACTCGCGCGCGAGTCGAGCGTCCTTGCCGGTCGGCCTGAAGGCGCGTTCGTCGGCCCAGTTGGGGACGAAGTCGATCTTCGCGGCCGGGATGCCCCGGCGAGCGATGAGGTCGGCCATGCCCGGCGACGTGACGGCCACTGTGCTGGCTGCGCGGTAGACCCGATCGCAGTACCGATGAAGGGTGCGCTTGAGCCGCTTGGTGTCGGCTCCAAGAAAGTCCGAGTTGAGCACGCTCTGGGGCCAGAGGTCCTGCACGTGGAAGACGAAGGGCGTGTGGTGGACGGCCTTGAGGGCCAGCGCTGGGATGGCCGCGGTGGCCGGTGTGCCAAAGACCACCACGGCATCGGGTCGAGGCAGTCGGGTGAGCGCGACCGCAGCCGCACCGACCCCGAAGCTGAGGTAGTTCGCCGCCCGCCGGGAGGCCCGGCTGTCGTGGCTGGCGTACAAGGGCGCACGGTGCACCGTGACGCCGCGCAGAACCTCGCGGTAGTAGGGCGCGACCCGATAGCCCGGGAAGACCTTGCCGCTCGGGTAGTTGGGGAAGCCCGTCAGGACGTCCACTTCGTGACCCCGTCCGCGCATGGCACGGGCGATGACTCCGGGGAGGGCCGCGCTGCTCCCCTCTGGGTCGTACCACTGGGTCATCATGGCGATCCTCACCGCGATCGCCTGCCGGCCATGGCTGACAAGGCGGCGACGCGCGGCGCGAGCAGGAGCGGAGACGCGAGGTACAGGGCGCAGATGAGGGCCGTCGGGGCGGACGAGACCCAGGCGTTGGCGAAGAACCACGGGATGGTCGCCGCCGCGGCCAAGGTCGCGACGAGGGCCGAAACCGCAACGTGGGGTATGCCGCTCGCAGCGAGCCGTTGGTACGTGTGCTCCCGGTGCGCCTCGAAGAGGGAGGCGCCACGTCGCATCCGCTTGACCAGGACGGAGCCGGTGTCGACGGCATACAAGGCCAGCGGTGCCATCAAGGGCATGAGCGGGACGCCCGTGGACAGGGCGATGAGCAGGCCCGTCGTCACCAGGCCACCGAAGAGATAGCTGCCGACGTCACCGAGGAAGAGCCTGGCGACCGGAGTGTTCCACGGCAGGAACCCGAGTGAGCAACCCACCGTCACGGCCCCCACCAAGGCAAGGGAGTCGACCCCGGCGGCCTGACCCAGGCCGAAGGCCACGCCGCCCCACATCCCCATGGTCAGACTCGTGATGCCGTCGATGCCGTCCATGAAGTTGACCATGTTGACCACGGTCGGCGCGAGGACCACTGCGAGGGGGATCAGCCAGCCGCCTCCGGCAGCCCAGCCCATGAGCCCGCCCGCCAGGAGCTGGCTGCCGAGTCGTGCCACCGCCGAGAGGTCCGAGCGGTCGTCGGCGTAGCCGACGAGGGCAAGCGCTGTCGCGACGGTCAGCAGCGCCCACGGGACCTCGCGACCCGTCAGTGCGGCGACGAGCAGCGATGCCCAGGCGCCGACGAGGCAGGCGAGACCCCCGCCACGCGGCGTGGGCGTCAGGTGTGAGGACCTCGTTCCAGGGACGTCGACGATGCCGAGCTGCAGCATCCGCCGACGGATGCCCGGCGCCACCACCAGGGTGACGGCAAAGGCGACCGCGAGGGCGATCACGCCGCGCTCGCGCGTGGCGATCGCGCCCGTGCCGGCGAGCTCTCCGCCCGCATCCAGTCAGCCGCATCGGCGTGCGACGCGAGGGTCTGCCGGGTGACCTCGATGCCTGCCAACGTCGGGACCGGCACGGTGGACACCAGCTCGTGGGCGGTGGTCGTTGCCACCTCGGTGCGTGAGAAGCGCCGTTCGGCGAGCTTCTCTCCGGGCCGCAGCCCCGTGTAGACGATCTCGATGTCGGTGCGGCCGGACAGCCGGATCAGGGTCTTGGCGACATCGACAATCTTGACCTGCTCGCCCATGTCGAGCACGAGCACCTCACCGTCGTTGCCGATGGAGGAGGCCTCGAGCACGAGCTGGCACGCTTCGGGGATGAGCATGAAGTACCGCTCAACGTCGGGGTGGGTGACGGTGACCGGGCCGCCCCGCCCGATCTGGGCGGTGAAGGCGTGCACCACCGACCCCCGGGAGCCCAACACGTTGCCGAACCGGACCGAGACGTAGCGACCGGGGTGGTCCTGCGCGAAGCCGGCGGTGAGCCGCTCGGCGATGCGCTTGCTGTAGCCGAGCACGCAGGTCGGGTCGGCCGCCTTGTCGGTGGAGATGTTGAGGAAGGCCTCCACGCCCACCTCCGCGGCGGCGGTGAGGACGTTGAGGGTGCCCACGACGTTGCTCTTCCAGGCTTCGAGGGGGTAGGTCTCCAGCAGGGGGAGGTGCTTGAGGGCCGCGGCGTGGAAGATGATCTCGGGCGCGGCCGTGCGGAAAACCGACCTGAGGGCCTCGAGATCCCTGATGTCGGCAAGGATGACGTCGTCGTTGTCGAGCAGCCCATCCCCGGTGACGGTCAGCGCTGCGCCGTGCAGGCCCGACTCGTCGCGGTCGAGCATGAAGAGCCGGGCTGGCCCGAAGCGGGCGATCTGCCGGCACAGCTCCGACCCGATCGAGCCGCCGGCGCCGGTGACGAGCACCCGGCGGCCGGAGAGCTGCCCGGCGATCGCGGTGCTGTCGAGGGTCACCGGGCGTCGCCCGAGGAGGTCGCCGAGGTCGAGGTCGCGCAGGTCGGCGGGGCCGGGCCGACCTCCGAAGATCTCGCTGACCGGGGGGAGGACGAGCACGTCGAGCCCCGCCGCGTCGGCGCGGTCGCTGAGGTCGCGGATCAGGGCAGCGTCTGCCGAAGGCACGGCGATCGCGAGGACCTCGGCGCCGTGCTGGGTGGCCAGCCGCCCCAGGGCGTTGCGGCCGGCATGCACCTTGACGCCCTCGAGCCGCATGTGGTTCTTGTGGGGGTCGTCGTCCACCACCGCGACGGGGAGGTAGGGAGAGCTGGCGTCGCGGAGCATGGCGCGCAGCAGCTGCCGGCCACCCTCACCGGCACCGAAGACGATGACCCGCCTGCCGGCGTGGCGGGCGCCGGCACGCTTCTGCCGCCAGGCCCGCAGAGCGAAGCGCAGGGCGAGCATGAGGGCCAGGGCGAAGGCGCCGGCCCCGAACGGTACGGTCCGGGGGTAGCCGTCAGGCCGCAGGACCGCGACGGCGACGAAGACCGCCGCGGTCGTGATCGCGGTGGCACGGGCCAGTTCGACGACCTCCTCGAACGAGCCGCGCTCGTGCCCTATCGCGTAGGGGCCGGCGATCGCGCCGATCTCGAGGTGGAGGACGGCGGCTCCGATAGCGATGGTGACCATCGCGGGGGTCGCCGACTCGGGGATGTTGAAGTCGTATCGCACCCAGGTGGCGAGGACGATGCAGCCCATCCAGGCTAGGCCGTCGACCATGGCCCAGGCCCCGCGGCCCAGACCCCTGGTGACCAACCGTCCTCGTCGCCGCACGGTGCTGCTCCTTGCCAAGACTGTCGTCCGGTTGGTGTTGCTGACCTCCGATGACGGATCCTGTCGATCGTATGGCGGCTCTCCTGCCCACCTACGGACCAAGGTCCCGTCCGTGGTTGGCTGGGTGAGGTCACCCTTGGTGACGATCTGAATCACGAGCACACTGGGGAGGTATGGGCTTGGGCGGCTCCACGACAGGGCTGATCCTCGTCGTCTGCACGGGCAACGTATGCCGTTCGCCCTTCATCGAGCGTCTGCTGCGGCTGCACCTGGCCGGGTCGCCGGTCGAGGTGGCCAGCGCGGGGACCGGCGCGCCCGCGGGCGAACCGATGGACCCGCTCGCCGCGGACCTGCTCACCGCGCTGGGAGCCGACCCGCGCGGGCACGGGGCGCGCCAGCTGACCCGGGCCGTCGTCGCCGGCGCCGACCTCGTGCTCACGGCGACCCGTCGTCATCGCGGGCAGGTGGTGGCGATGAGCCCGGTGGCGCTGCCCTGCACGTTCGCCTTCCGCGACTTCGCCCTCCTCGTGCATGGCCTGGGCCCGGGCGGCCCGGTCGGCCTGCAGGAGGGCGCGGACGGCCTGAGGGAGCTCGTCAGGGTTGCCGCGGCCCGCCGGGGGCTCGTCCCGCCGAGACCCGCCGGGGAGGTCGACATCGTCGACCCCTACCGTCGCGGACGCCCCGTCTTCGAGCAGATGGCCGACGAGGTCATGGGCGCACTGCCCGACGTCGCCCGAGCCCTGCGCGGCTGAGCGCTGACAACTCCCCGGCGCTGACGGCATATCGGGGCTTGACGGACACCCCAACTCAGGTCGCGGGGGTGGGCTGCTTGCGCCTGCGCTCCTTGATCCGCCCGCGCTCGGAGTCGTTGACATACTCGTAGCGGTAGTCGCCGTAGCTGCCCCCGTCGCCCCTGGGGAGCCGGTTGAGCACGAGGCCGAGGGTGACGCCGGTGACCGCGTCCAGGGTGTCGAGGGCCCGACGCAGGTGCTCCTTGTGGACGACGCCCGCGCCGACGACGACGAGCGCCCCACCGACGACGGTGCTGAGGACGGCGGCGTCAGTGACCGGCAGCAGAGGTGGCGCGTCGACGAGCACGTAGTCGAACCTCGCCTCCAGCTCGCCGATGGTGGTCCTCATCGCCGGCGACCCGAGCATCTCGCTGGGGTTGGGGGGGATCGCGCCGGCGCCGAGGACCCACATGTTCGTCGAGCCGAACTGCTGGAGCACGTCGCCGAGCTCGGCCCGCTTGATGAGCACGTCGGTCAGGCCGACCGCCCCCTCGAGCCCCAGGTAGTCGAGTAGCCGAGGCCGACGCAGGTCGCCCTCGACGATGCACACCCGCTGGCCGGCGGCGGCGATGGTCAGGGCAAGGTTGGCGGTGGTCGTCGTCTTGCCCTCGCCGGGCAGCGACGAGGTGATGACCATGGACCGGGGCTTGTTGGCGACGTCGACGAACTGGAGGTTGGTGCGCAGCGACCGGAAGGCCTCGGAGCGGTGACCGCGCTGGTCGGCGTGGACGAGGAGCGGGTGCTCGACGGCGTCGGGGTCGAAGGAGATGGTGCCGATGATGGTGCCGTCGGTGACGCCCTCGAGGTCGCGCTCGCCCTTGATCGTCGTGTCGAGCATGTCGCGCAGCAGGGCGAGGCCGATGCCGAGCAGGAGGCCGAGGACCAGGCCGAGGGCGAGGTTGCGGGTTGGCTTGGGACTGATGGCGGCAGGGTTGGTGTCGGCCTGACGGACCACGGTCACCTTGACGGGGCTGGGCTTGTCGCCGCCGACCTGCTCGAGCTGCTCGATGGTGTCGGGGAACTGCTCGCCGATGGTCTGGGCGATCTTGGCGGCCTGTTCGGCGCTCGCGTCGGTCACGGTGACGTCGATGATGACGGTGTCGAGGGGGACCGTGGCCGAGACCTGGCGGGCGAGCTGGTCGGGGGTCGTCGTGAGCTGGAGCTTTTTGATGACCGGCGCGAGCACCTTGGGCGTCTCGAGGAGCTGGGAGTAGGACTTCACTCGCTGCTGGGTGAAGGTGTTGCCCGACTGGAGCGCGCTGTTGCTGTCGGCTCCCGACGTCGAGACGAAGAACTGCGTCTGCGCGGCGTAGGTCTTGGGCGTCAGAGCGGTGAGGAGGGCCGAGGCCCCGATCGCCACGAGGGCAACCAGTGCGATGAGCTTCCAGCGCTTGCGTAGGACCCGGAGGTAGTCCTGGAGTTCCACTGGGGGCCCGCCTTCGTCGGTTGCCGTGTCCATCACGAGGCTCCTGCCCCGCCCGTCTGCGCTGGATACCAGCCCGCCGTGCGGCCCAGGGCCCTAACACGCGCGTGCGAATCCCGCCCAAACACGACGCAATGCACGTGAGCATGCGCCTCCGCGGGCATCCAGAACAGGGACCTAAGGCCCGCGAGCAGACCCGCGCGGGTTTGATCGGGGACCCGACGCTAGCCGGGACCGAGCTGTGATGGGCCGCCGAACGTCCTCTCGCTCAGATGTGCGAGGAAAAGTGGCGATGGCAGCGCACGAGCCCCGACGGCTACGACAAAGCCTGACGACCAGCGCTTGGGCACGAAAGGCTACGATGCGCCTGGGATGTCGACAGGTCAAGGGACCTTCAGTCCGTGCATGTGAGCACCGGTAGTCAGCTCGCGGACCCTCCGACCGGCATACCGGACATCTCGGCGAGCAAAACGGACGTATCAACCCATATCGACAGCATGGTTTCTTCGGGTGGTTTTGGGTATTAATACCCCGACGAGCAGTCCCGCATGGCACTATGGCGTCATTCGTCGGATCGGCCGGCGGTCAGCGTGCGGTCCGCCCGTCACGCTGTCTCGGGGCCGTCTGATCCGATCCTCGTGGGGAGGTTGTTGTCGTGGGGTTCACCAGTGCTGCGGTCGTGCTCGTCTGGGCGTCCACCGGAGTTTTCGCGCTCATTTTGGGGCTGATCGGGCTGCGCATCACCGCACGCGGGCTGCGTGAGTCGCAGACCGGACGTGTCGTCGGACGGGAGCATCCCGCCGGACCAGCCGGAAGGATCTCCACGACTGACGTCGTGCGATGACCATCGCGCTGGGCCGACCGGCGCTGCGCTCCAGCGCCAGGGTCGGCCCGGTCCGCCGCCGGATGGTCGCCACCGACGTCCTCGTCGTCGTCTGGGCCGTCGTCGGGGCGCACCTCGTGCGGTTCGGTCCGCCGCCGACCGACGCGAGTGTCCTCCGCCTGCCGATGCGGATCGACTACCCGTTGCTCTCGCTGACCCTCATCGTCCTGTGGCTCTTCTCGCTGAAGATCCACAGCACGTATGACCCGAGGCTGTTCGGTCACGGGCCCGAGGAGTACCGCGCCGTCGTGTCGGCGACGTTCCGGCTGTTTGCGCTCGTCGCGATCGTCAGCTATCTCTTCGACCTCCAGATCGCGCGCGGCTTCGTGCTCATCGCCCTGCCGGCCGGGCTCATCGCGCTCCTGCTGAACCGGTGGCTGTGGCGCCGGTGGCTGAGCCTCTACCGGGCCCAGGGACAGCTCTGCGACTCGATGGTCGTCGTCGGCGACCGCGACCACCTGACCAGCCTCATCGCCGCGCTCGACGCGGTGCCCCAGGCGGGTCTGCGCGTCATCGGGGCCTGCTGCTCCGACGGCGACGGCCCGATCGGCGGGGTGCCCATCGTCGGTTCCGAGCACGACGCCGCGATCATCGCTGAGCGGCTGAACGCCGACGTCGTGGCGTGCGCCGGCTCCTGGCGGCTCGGGTCCTCCGGCCTGCGCCGGCTCGGCTGGGACCTCGAGGGCACCGGCATCGGCCTCGTCCTCGCCCCCGGGATGACCCAGGTGGCCGGCCCGCGCATCCTCACCCGGCCGGTGGCCGGGCTGCCGCTGCTCCACGTCGAGGCGCCGACCTTCACCGGCCCGCGACGGGTCGTGAAGTCCGCCTTCGACATGGTCGGGGCGATCGCCCTCGTCATCATGCTGCTCCCGGTGCTCGCCGTCCTCTCGGTCCTGATCCGGCGCGACGGTGGGCCGGCGATCTATCGCCAGACCCGGGTCGGCATCGGCGGGGAGACGTTCACCCTCTTCAAGTTCCGGTCGATGGTCGTCGGGGCCGACAAGATCGCGCTGCCCGAGGACGACGACGGCGCGGGCCTGCTCTTCAAGCTGCGGGCCGACCCCAGGATCACGCCGGTCGGCCGGTTCCTGCGCCGCAGCAGCCTCGACGAGCTGCCGCAGCTGTTCAACGTGCTCCGCCGCAACATGAGCCTCGTCGGCCCTCGGCCGCCGCTGGCCTCTGAGGTGGCCCGCTACGAGGAGGACGTGCACCGCCGCCTCCTCGTCAAGCCGGGGATGACCGGGCTCTGGCAGGTCAGCGGGCGCAGCGACCTCTCCTGGGACGACGCGGTTCGCCTCGACCTCTACTACGTCGAGAACTGGAGCCTCGTCGGGGACCTCAAGATCATGTTCCGCACCGGCATGGCGGTCCTGCGCCGCACCGGCGCCTACTGACCCGATCTGCCCGGCCCCACGGCATACCCCGCCCTGTCGTGGCCTGCAAGGATGGGTGCCATGAGCGACCACAAGCCCGTCGAGTGCTGGCTCACCGACATGGACGGCGTCCTCGTCCACGAGGAGAGCGCGATCTCGGGAGCCGCCGACTTCATCGGCCGGCTCGTCGAGCTCGAGCGCCGCTTCCTCGTCCTGACGAACAACTCGATCTACACCCCGCGTGACCTGCGCGCCCGGCTGTCACGCAGCGGCATCGACATCCCCGAGGAGGTCATCTGGACCTCCGCCCTGGCCACCGCGGCCTTCCTCGACGACCAGCGGCCCGAGGGGTCGGCCTACGTCGTCGGCGAGGCGGGGCTGACCACCGCGCTGCACGAGGTCGGCTATACCCTCACCGAGCGCGACCCCGACTACGTCATCCTCGGCGAGACCCGCACCTACTCCTTCGAGGCGATCACCAAGGCGATCCGGCTCATCGACGACGGCGCCCGCTTCATCGCGACGAACCCCGACCCCTCCGGCCCCTCGCCCGACGGCCGGATGCCCGCCACCGGCGCGGTCGCGGCGCTCATCTCCAAGGCCACCGGCCGGCAGCCCTACTTCGTCGGCAAGCCCAACCCGCTGATGATGCGCAGCGCCCTCAACCGCATCGACGCGCACTCCGAGACGACGGCGATGATCGGCGACCGGATGGACACCGACATCGTCAGCGGCATCGAGGCCGGCCTGCGCACCATCCTCGTGCTCACCGGCTCCACCCGCCCCGAGCAGGTCGAGCACTTCCCCTACCGCCCGACGACGATCGTCGACTCCATCGCCGACGTCATCCCCCTCGTCGACCAGCTCGCCCGCCTCTGACGTGCGATGCTGGCCCGGTGACTGACTCGAGCAAGCCCGCGGTCGAGGCGCGCGTCCCGCCGACCCTCATGGTGAAGATCATCAACCCCGTCCTGCGAGGGGTGCTCGGCTCACCGTTGCACGGCCTGATGAGCAAGGGCCTCATGACCCTGCACGTGACCGGACGCAAGAGCGGTCGTGTCTACGACGTGCCGGTGGGGCGCCACGAGATCGACGGCCAGCTCCTGACCTACGCCGGCGGGCGGTGGCGCACCAACCTGCGCGGCGGCGCCGACGTGCGGCTGACCCTCGACGGGCGGGACCGGGCCGCGTATGCCGTGCTCGAGGAGGACCCAGACAAAGTGGCGGAGGTCTTCTGGAAGATGGTCGAGCGGCTGGGCTACAAGGGCGCCCAGCGCGCCGGGCTCAAGGTCAACGTCGACCGGCAACCCACGCTCGACGAGATGCGCGAGGCGACCCGCGGTCGGTCTCTGGTGCTGCTCACGCTCACCGACTGACCGCCTCTGTCGGGTGCTGGTGACCCACTACACGTTGGCTGGGGGACCTTGGCCTCGGCTCGCCTGCGATGACCGTCGGTAGCGTCGAGTCAGAGGGCTCGGTGCGGGGCAGGTGCCACGCCCTCGCGAGCAGATCAGCGGGGCAACACCGTGAATATCAGTGCCAGGCATTGGTCCGTCCTTGTCGCAACGACCGGTCTCGTCCTGGCGATGACGTCCTCGGCCGGCGCGAGCCCTGCCGGGAGCCCTGCTGTGCCACCTGGCCCCGGGCCGGCGGCTTCCCAGCCGCTGGTCCGGCTGGCCGGCACGCTGATACAGGTCGCCGACCAGCAGGGCACCCCGTC
>JBBRZQ010000075.1:0-20932 GCA_038236535.1 Actinomycetales bacterium | reverse complement strand
TCCACACTCCAAAAACCCGCACCATCGATGTCCTCACAGGCACCAACCATGTCCTCAGTCGCCATACGGGTTGCCATCAGGCTCTGGTGCGCGTCCCGCAGGGCGAGCTCTGTGACACCGATCTTTCGCTGCGTATCCACGATGCCAAGTATGGCGCAACGCCCGATGGCTCCTGCAGGCTGGTCCCATTTTTAGGGGGACCTTCGCAGAGAGATTGGTGGACCATATCAGGACAAGCCGGGCAAGCCTCCACCGGCCCCCCGGAAGCCCTCCAGCAATCGCATCTCCCGGGCGATCCCGTAGGCCCAGTCCTGGATCTCGTCCCAGTCCCGGAAGTCGCCCTCGCACAGGATGACGCGAGCAGCCGGCAGGTCCCGAAGCGAGCGTTCGGCGTCATTGAGCCGGCCCGGATCGAGGGCCCCGCAGAAGAGACGGTGCTCCCTGGGGTGGATGACGTCCAGGAACTCGGGGACCTCCTTGGGCGCGTCAACCGCGTAGAGGTTGACGCACCGGCACCCATCGGCACCGGCCCCCAGCGGACCGCTGCTGAACAACCAGACCGGACGTTGTGCCAGCAGGTTCTGGTGTGCTCTGACGAAGGCCGAGGCGTCCTTCAGCCAGTGCGCCGAGTACGTCGCGCTGCCCAAGACGAAGCCGTCGTAGTCCTGAGGATCGCCCGGGTCCTGAACAGGCCGGACATCGGCGTCGTGTCCCGCCTCACGGAGGTTCTCCCCGATCCGCTCAGCGATCCCCCTGGTGGCACCGTGCCTGCTGTCATACGTAACAAGAATCGACATCTCCACCCCTCCGGTTCCAACGGTGGGCCAGGGCGGCGCAGCGCCGTAGGGCCGAAGGTCCGCCCCCGGTCAGCATCGGCGGCCGGCCCCAGCGGTCAGCGAGACCGGCGAGCCGGCGTTTGTACGCCCGCTGCCTGCCGCGCCGGTGCGGAAGCGATCTGCCGGCTGGGCACAGCGCCGATGGCCAGGGGGATCGCCGGAACGCCCGGGGTGACCGCGCTGGTGACGATGTCCGTGCGGTTCGACGCGCAGCTGACACGGCAGTTGGTGATCGCGAAGAAGGGGTGGAAACGTGACCCGATGGTGGCCATCCCCTGATAGTCCCCGAGGAACCGTCCGCCGGCGTCCGGGGCCGCGACGAAGTTGAACGGGCCGGTGAGGTGCTTCTCGCGGCTGACCTTGGTCCCTGTCGCGTCCACCGTGCGGAACCACACATCGGTGGTCAGCGGCGCGGTCGCCGGGTCATCATTGCGGAAGTCGTACCAGGTCAGGCCGGCCAGCCCGGGCGTGCTCACCGAGATGGTCGGCAGGAACGCCGGGCCTCCGGTGCCGGTGCTGACCACGGTGGGCGCCGACCAGCTACGGCCGGCGTTCCCGGATGTGACCAGGAGCGACTCGTCGTACTGCCCGCCGTTGAGAGCACCGCTCTGCCAGGCGAGGTACAACCGGCCGGTGATCGGGCTGACCGCGGCCGAGAACAGCGAGTCGCCGGTCCGCAGGTACGCGCCGCTGCTCGGGTCGGCGACACCCACCGCGCCGACCGGGGTGATGGCCTTCGGGGTGCTCCAGGTATCGCCGTGGTTGGTCGACTTCACGAAAGCGAGCCGGTCGGGGTTGTCGGGCGTCGACCAGGTGAAGAAGACAAACACGGCGCCGGTCCGCGGGTCGACCACCGGGGTGTCAATGGTCGCTGCCTCATCAGCAGGGATCCCGGCGATGGTCAGCGGATCGGTCCAGGTCTTGCCGCCGTCGGTGGTGCGCGAGAACCGCGCCGGCACGTGGAAGCTGCCGTCGGCATTGGGCGTGAAGTGGTCCCAGGTGACATAGGCGACGCCAGCGTGGGTGGGGTCAGCGACGACCCACTCCTTGTCCAGCGATCCCTGCACGTCGCCGTTGGTGTCCTGGTCAAGGACCCGGACCCGCTGCCAGGACCGGCCGCCGTCGGTGGAGGTCGCTGAGGCGATGGCATCGTCGGCGGTGTAGTTCGGCGCTATGTCGTTCGGCGTGAAGGACAGCGACACGGCATACGCGCGACCATCAGGGCCGACCGAGACGACCGGGTCCGAGGCCCGGTCATAGCTGAGCCCGCCTGGCACGCACCGGGTGAACGGCAGGGCAACCTCGCCCCAGGTCTTGCCCGCGTCACCGGAGTACCCCGCGACCAGCGCCCGTGCCCCGCCATTGGAGAAACGGTCCTGCTGCCAGACCCCGACCAGGCTGCCCGGGTGTGCAGGGTCGGCAGCAACATGGGGCTCGACCTCAGCGTTGCGAAAGAGCGCACCTCCCACCAGGGGCACCTGACATCTCTGCACCGGCGAGGGGCCGGAGACCCGCACCACCGGCTGATCTGAGACGGCGGCACTGGCGGTCCCCGTCATCGACAGAGCGAGCGCTACCAGGGCAGCTGAGGCATAGACGGCGTGTCGGCGCATCGCCCGATCATGCCCGGAAATATGGCTTGACGGAGCCTTAGCCGGCAACTGCTCTGTACAGGACCTTCATTTGTCGAGGTGATGTAGGAACGGGGGCCCCATGGCCCCTGTGGCCGGCTTGGTCAGGCGTGCAGCGCGGGCTGCGAGTCAGACTGCTCCGACTTGCGCGAGTGGCTGAGCGCGTAGCCCAGGCCCACGATCGCGACGGCCAGCAGAACACCGATAGCCACCAATCCGAGAAACTCCCAGACCGGGGTTCCGGCGCTTGCCGAGGTGGAGATGCCGGTGGACGTATCGTTGCCGACCAGGTCGGGTGGCAGCTGGGCGTAGGCGACCGTTGCGGCGGCAGTCAGCGACGCGAGCGAGGTGATCAGGATGGCTATCAAGCGGCGTAGATGATGCATGGTCGAACCTCCGTGCGATGTGTGGTTTCCTCCTTGCGCTGGGGCCCGGTGCCAGCCGGGCGAGAGCGGATGACAGTTCCGGCATAACCCCGGCACCCCGAGCTTGTCAAGAGTTTGGTTTGCCTTACCTAATAAAACGTGTCTGCGAGCAGTCGACAGGACGTCTGTCGCTTCCAGAACGTGCCGGATCTCAGTTGGCCGAAGGGCCTGGTCATCTCCTGGCACGGCTCATCGGCACCCCGGGCCGGCCGTCCTCACTCCGAGTCGGACGGAGGCTCCTCTGCGGCACGGCGCGCAGACCGTGACGGACCTCGCGAGCCGGCCCTGGCGCCGGAACCGGCGGCGCCGGAGAGCGCGGCTGACACCCCGAGCATGAAGCCGAAGTTGTACCAGCTGCCGTTGTTGTGCACCTCGTAGATGTTCACCTGGTCGTTGAAGAGCGACACGACGAAGGTGATGGGGCTGATCGCGCCCTGCCACAGGCCCAGCCAGAACCCTGCGGGATTGCCGATGCTGACCTGCGCCGCGGGGTTCGGGCCGGCCGCACAGGCAGCAAGGGCCAGAACGCCCACGACGACCAACGCGGCAGTGGCCCGTCTTGACCTCGACATCAGTCCCCCTCTCGCCCGAGCACGGCCCTAGCGCTTGGCCTTCAGCGCCCGTTTCACTATCGAACGCACCACGAGGGCGATCACGATGCCGAGGACCTGGCCGCCGATCACGATGCGGTTGACATCCACGGCAGGCCGCCAGGACGCAGACCCCTCCGTAACGACATAGACCCCAGCGGGTTTCGCCTCGAACCCGCCGCCCCCACCGCTGCCTGACTCCTCCTTCGCGGCATCGGTGCCGCCACCGCCGCCGGCCCCTCCGCGAACCCGCGCCACGGGAATGATGAGGACCTCGCCGTGCCTGACGGGCTCACCGAAAACGCGTCCCACCGTGAGGTTGTCGGTGACCTGCCCGAGGAGCTCCTTTACGTCCATATCGTCAGGTTAGGGGGATGCCTGACCGGGTCGCAATGCCAACGACAGCACTGTCTTCCGAGGCAGGCCAGCGAGTGAGGGCGGTGACAGCGGGAGGGCTCAGGCCAGCAGGGTGCGGCTCCACACATCCACCCGCAGGGCCTCGTATCGGGCCGGGGTCCAGCCCCGCTGGTCCAGCAGCAGCCAGTACTCGGCGGCATTGGTCGACCAGAGGAGGTCCGCGACCTCCCGGTCGGTGAGGTCGGCCCGCAGGTCGCCCGTCGAGCGCAGGTCGGCCGCGAAAAGCAGCATGTTGGCGGCTCGCCGATCCACCAGATGTTGCCAGGTCGCCGCACAGGCGGCATCGGTGTCTGCGGCCTTGCGCAGTGCCTCCTGCAGCGGCGCCGTCCGAGGGACCAGCCGGGCCAGGACCTCCGCGTAGATCTCGATCTTCCCTCTGGCCGTCGGCTCGGCCCGGATCGCCTGCACATAGTCACGCTGCTCGGCGGGCATGGGCTGGTCCGCCCCGCCCAGGAGGCTGTCGATGACGGCCAGGACAAGCTCAGGCTTGCGACCGACCGAGACGTACACCGTGTCGACCGAGACGCCGGCTCGGCGAGCGATCCAGGACAAGGGGTATGCCGCCACGACGGTCGCCGGGTGACCACATCCGCGCAGGTATCTGCACAGTCCCGGCCACCCAGCAGCCAGCCGCTAGGAACCCGGATGCCCGACACCCAGCCGCCGAAGAAGAAGCCACCGAACGCGCAACCGCTCGCTGCGCTCTACCGCCCGGCCGGCTCCGGACCGGCGACCTGGTCGATGAACTCGCGGTTCCAACAGCTGCTCAGTGCCGGTGAGTCAGGAGGCTCGCTGGGCCTGTCGCTGATCCCCCAGCCGCCCGGCATCGCCACCCCACTGCACCGGCACACCCGCGAGGCCGAGGCGTTCTTCCTGCTCGATGGCTCGATGACCTACCGGGCCGGCGACGAGACGTTCCACCTGTCCCCCGGCGACTTCATCTGGCTGCCGATGGGACTCCCGCACGCGTTCCGGGTGACCGGCCCGAGTCCGGTCCGGTTCCTGGGCCTGACCACGCCCGGAGACCTGATGACGCTGGATGACGAGGGCGGCATGCCGGCGGCCGAGCGCCGGCTCCCGAACGGTGACGGCCGGCCGATGGACGAGGAGATCGCCCGCTGGAACGAGGTCGGGCCGCGCTACGGCCTGCAGGTCCTCGGCCCCCGCTGCCAGAAGAGAAATGACCCGCACCGCGACATAGGTCCCGGGGATCGCCCCGCGCACGGATGCCGCTTCTGGCCGGCAAACGTCCCCCGGCAGACCTCGTCCGGGGTACCGAAGCCGCGTCTGGCCGGCAAACATCCCCCGGCAGACCTCGTCCGGGGAGCTCAGAGGCTGGCGACCACGCGGCGTACCGCCTCGACAGTACGGTCCACGTCGGCCGGCGTGGTGGCCCAGCTCGACACCGAGCAGCGCTGGGTTCCCCTGCCACGCCACGTTGCCGGTGTGAAGACGGCCTCGCCGCCGGCCAGCAGCCGGTGACCCACCTCAGCGGTGCGGGCATCGTCGCCGAAGGAGGTCATCACCTGGGTGAAGACCACGTCGTTGACCACCTCGACGCCGGGGATCCGGGCCAGGCCGGTCGCCATCTGGGCGGCCCGGTCGCACAGCTGGTCGACCAGGGCGGCCAGCCCGTCGCGGCCCAGGCTCCGAAGGGCCGCCCAGACCGGGAAGCCGCGGGCCCGCCGGGAGAACTCGGGAGCCCGCTCGGTGGGGTCCCCCGCCCCGGCAATCAGGTAGTCCGCCTCGACCCCGAACACGGCCACCAGCGCGGCCGGGTCACGGACCAGGGCGACCCCGCAGTCGTAAGGGACGTTCAGGGTCTTGTGGGCATCGGTGGCCCAGGAGTCGGCGGCGGCGATGCCCCCGGTCAGGTGACGTGAGCGGGGGCTGGCTGCGGCCCAGAGGCCGAACGCGCCGTCCACGTGCACCCAGGCGTCATGCCTGCGGGCGATCTCGATCGCCTCGGTGAAGGGGTCGAAGGCGCCCGTGTGCACCTCGCCGGCCTGCAGGCACACGATGACCGGCCCGGCACCGGCCTCGGCGTCGAGGACTGACGCGAGCGCCGAGGTCTCGATCCGGCCCTGGCTGTCGGTAGCCACCTCGCGCACTGCGTCCCGGCCGAGCCCCAGCAGGCCGATGGCCCGGTCGATGGTGTCGTGACGGTCTGCGCCCACGACGACCCGGACCGGCGGCGCCCCGAAGAGCCCGCGCTGGTTGACATCCCAGCCGTGGCGGGTCAGCACCGCGCGGCGGGCGGCCAGCAGGCAGGTGTAGTTGGCCATCATCCCGCCGGTGACCAGCCCCACCGACGTGCCGTCCGGCAGGGCGAGGGCGTCAACGATCCACCGCCCGGCCGCCACCTCGGCCGCCGCCGCTGCCGGGGTCAGCGAGTTGAGCCCGGCATTCTGGTCCCAGACACTGGTCAGCCAGTCGACCCCCAGGGCGGCAGGAAGCTCGCCACCGATCACGAAGCCGAAGAACCTGCCTCCAGCGGTGCCGGCCAGTCCCGGGTCGGCCAGCCGGGCCAGGTCCGCGATGACGTCGACCGGGTCGGAGCCGCCGGCCGGCAGCCGCCCGCCCAGGACCTCGAGCATCTCCTCGAAGGTAGCCCGTGGCCAGACCGGCCGGTCGTCCAGAGTGTCGAGAAAGCCGGTGGCCAGCTCATGGGCCCGGGCCAGGGCCCTGCGACGGTCATCCACGGGTGGCTCCGTTCCTCGCACCGGGCATCCAGAGACCCGGTCAACGTCAAGCGGGTGACTCACCATTCAGCCAGTCCGTGGCAGTGACCGCAAGGTCTGGCACCAGCCGCAACCTGTGGATGGGCAGGTCGACCGCCGGGAGCCGACCGCGGGTGCCGATCCACCACACATCACTTGCGGCAAGGTCGGGGGTGTCGGTGCGTCTGGCGACTCCGAGGGCCACGAGTGCTCCCGGCAACAGAAGCAGCGCGACCACACCCGGCACCAGGCTCAGGGCGAGCGCAAGCCGGCCGCTGACCTCCAGCCAGGCCAGAGCCACGACGATGAGGGCCCAGACGAGGACGCTCGCCCTGCTCGTCCCCCGGACCGGGCGCAGCACCCGATGGGGCTGCTCGTGGCGCTCGCCGAGAGGCCGGCGCAGACGTCGCCGAACACCCGCCGCACCGAGCATCCCCACCCCGAGCGCCACCATGAGCATCCCCGTGATGGCGAGCCGGTGCCCACCGGCCGCAACCACGTCGACCTGTGCTGAGACCGCATGGCCAGGCATGTGTGAGATCAGCAGGAACCGGGACGCGAGCAGCGCCGCGACGATCGAGGCAGCCCCGGCGATCCCCAGCAACAGCACTGACCAGGTCAGCATCGACCGCGCTGTTACCCGCTCGCGCAGAGCCTCCACGCCGACCAGAGTGCCGCTGACCAGAGGCTCTCCGGGCCGGGCGCCAAGGTGCCTCAGCGTGGCCGTCTTTCGTCCCCAGACCTCCGGCCAGGTGAACAGGGGCATGATCAGCATCAGGGCGCAGAGTGCGGAGAACAGGACCGGGTCCCGGCCCGGGAAAAGGCTCCCGCCCGGAGTCGAGGACGGAAGGACGACACTCATCACGGAGCTGACCAGCCACACCATCAGGAGACCGTCCAGCGCGCGGCGCGCCGGGTACAAGAAGCCGTCGATGTCGTCGCGAGCCCAGGATCGGTACGGCAACGGGATGCGGCGATCAAACACCCGGTAGAGCAACCAGGTGTGCAGGGGTGGGTGCTCGCGCAACCGCGTTCCCCACCCTCCCCGGACCAGGTCGAACGCGGCGCGTGCCTCAAGGCGCCGGGCATCAGGCCCGGCGAGGTCGACCACGAGGTCACCCATCTCCTGGCCCCGGGCCTCACGCCACCGTCGGGGGTAGGCGTGCATCCAGAGCTGGATCTGGCCTTCCAGTCGTGCAGACGCCGTGGCGTCCAGGTGCTCGGCGGGCGATCCTCCCCCCCTCGGGATCGGCATCCGTCTCACGCCATCCCGCGGGTGAGCTGGGTGCCGAGCACCGACCGGGCCCGATGGGTGAGGGCGCGCAGGCGGGCGGTCTCGCCCACGAGAGCGGCCGAACCCTGGTCGGTGAGCCGGTAGTAGCGGCGCAGCCGTCCGTCGACGACCTCCTCACCACAGGCCTTGACCAGGCGGGCGTCCACCATCCTGTCGAGCAGTCCGTAGAGGGTCCCCGGACCGAGCTTGGTCGCCCCGTCGGACAGGTCCAGGACCGCCCCGACGATGCCGTACCCGTGCCGTGGCTGTTCGGCCAGCGAGAGCAGGACCAGATACCCCTGCTCGGTGATCCGCATCGTCATGGACGATATATATCGTATGGCGATGTATCAGGCAAGCCGGACGACCGGGTCACGGCCAGGTCAGCACGCCGGGCGAGCCGAGGATCTTCTTGAGGGAGGGAAGCACGGCGTCCAGCTCGTGGGTGGTCCGGACGATGACCAGCGAGGCCTCGCCGGAAGCGGGGCGGCTGGAGGGCGCGTCGGCAAACAGCCCGATCACCTCTGCCATCGCGGCGTCGAACTCGGTCTCGGCCTGCCCCTGATCCGTGGTCCCGGCCAGCCAGCGCCGCAGGACGTAGTTGTGAGCCGCCACCACCGAGGTCGCCATCAGCTCGGCCCTCAGCTCGAGCTCCGGGCCGCGGCCCATCCAGTCATGGAGGAACTCCCGGAAGACCCGCTGGTACTGCTCGATACTGGCGACCTCGCGTTGCCTCAGCGCCGGGACGCTGGAGGTCAGCGCGTACCTGCTCCGGGCGAGGTCGCGCTCTGCGAGGTAGTGCCTCAGAACCAGTCGGGCCGCCTCCGAGACGGCAACCAGCGCGGTCTCCTGGGTGGACGTCGCGAGCCGCGCCTCCACCGCCGCGAGGATGACCCGGTGGTCGGGCAGGATGACCTCCTCCTTGGAGGCAAACGCGCGAAAGAAGGTCGTCCGCCCCACCCCTGCGCGCTCAGCGATGTCATCGACTGTCGACCGCTCATAACCCCGCTCGTCGAACAGGGCAAACGCAGCAGCGATCAGCCTCTCCTTGACCGAAATTGTGTCCAATCTCACTCCGTCTCACACTGCGGTCGTTCCCCGGAGAACCTATGGTACTGAGTTCCACGGCAACTGTATCCAGTACCACATCCATGTCACCCGAAGGACACATATGAACTTGGTCTCGAACACCCAGCTGACGCCACTGTCCTTCCTGGAGCGGTCGGCCCGGGTCTTCCCGGACAAGACCGCGGTGGTCTACGGCAAGCGCCGGCTCACCTACCGGGAGCTGGGGGAAGAGGCCACCCGGGTGGCCCATGCGCTGCGGGCCAGCGGCATCCAGCCCGGCGACCGGGTCGCCTACCTGATGCCCAACGTGCCGGAGATGCTCGTCGCACAGTTCGCCGTGCCGCTCGCCGGGGCCGTGCTCGTGTCCGTGAACACCCGGCTCTCCGACGAGGAGATCGCGTACATCCTGCACCACTCGGGCGCCAAGATGCTGGTCACCGACTCCACCTTCCTGCCGCAGGTCGCCTCGGCCGTGCACAACGTGCCCACGATCACCGAGGTCGTCGTCTTCGAGGACGCCGAAGCCGGGGAGGCCGCAGACTCGCAGACCTATGCACACGCCCTGGCGATGACCCGCGCGCGGCTGGTCCGCTACAGCGAGTTCGCCGGACGCGAGAACACCGAGCCGATGGAATGGGTGGTCGAGGATGAGCTGGCCGCCATCTCGATCAACTACACCTCCGGCACCACGGGCAAGCCCAAGGGCGTGGTCTACACCCACCGGGGCGCCTACCTGAACTGCTTCGGGGAGATCGTGCACTCCTCGTTCGACCAGGACAGCGTCTATCTGTGGACGCTGCCCATGTTCCACTGCAACGGCTGGTGCACCCAGTGGGCGATGACCGGGATCGGCGGCACTCAGGTCTGCCTGCGTGAGGTTCGCGGCGACGTGATCTGGGACCTGATCAAGGAGCACCGGGTCACCCACCTGAACGGCGCGCCCACGGTGGTCACCACCATCATGAGCTCGCCCCAGGCCGTCACGCTCGACTACTCCCTTCTGATCACCACCGCCGGGGCACCGCCGAGCCCGACCACGATCCTGCAGATGGAGCAGATGGGCTTCAAGATCGTTCACGTCTACGGGCTCACCGAGAGCTACGGCCCCTACTCCGTCTGCCAGTCCCAGGCGGCGTGGTCCCTGCTGGAGCCGCAGGAAAGGGCCACGCTGCAGGCCCGCCAGGGCGTCAGCATGATGCAGGCCGAGCGGGTGCGCGTGGTCGACGAGCACATGAAGGACGTGCCCAACGACAGCACGACGATGGGCGAGATCGTGCTGCGCGGCAACAACGTGATGACCGGCTACTACCGCGATCCCGAAGGCACCGAGAGCGCCTTCTTCGGCGGCTGGTTCCACACCGGTGACCTCGGCGTGATGCACCCCGACGGGTATGTCGAGCTGCGGGACCGGGCCAAGGACGTGGTGATCTCAGGCGGGGAGAACATCTCCACGGTCGAGGTCGAGCAGGCGCTGATGAGCCACCCGGCAGTCCTGGAGGTGGCCGTGATCGGGGTGCCCGACGAGAAGTGGGGCGAGCGGCCCAAGGCGTTCGTGGTGCTCAAGGACGGCGTCCACGTCGAGGAAGGCGAGCTGATCGACCATGTCCGGGTCAAGATCGCCCGCTACAAGGCGCCGCGCAACGTCGACTTCGTGGTCGAGCTGCCGAAGACCTCGACCGGCAAGATCCAGAAGTTCGTCCTGCGTGACTCAGAATGGGCCGGCAAGACGAGCCGGGTCCAGGGCTGAGCGCCAGTGATGATCAAGAACATTGGCGTTGTGGGCTGCGGCCTGATGGGTGCGGGTATCGCCGAGGTCTGTGCCCGGGCGGGACTGGACGTCATCGTCGCCGAGTCGTCGGCGACCACGGCGGAGATCGGCCGTGCGCGGCTAGAGAAGTCGCTGATCCGGGCGCAGGAGCGCGGCAAGATCGCCAGCGCCACCGAGGTGCTCGACCGGATCCGGGTCGTGGACGGCCTGGAGGAGCTGGCCGACCGCGACCTGGTGGTCGAGGCGATCCTCGAGGTGGAGGACGCCAAGATCGCGCTGTTCAAGCAGCTCGACCGGATCGTGACCTCCCCCGCCGCGATCCTTGCCTCCAACACGTCCTCCATCCCGATCATGAAGATCGCGGTGGCCACCTCGCGGCCCAGCCATGTGCTGGGCGTGCACTTCTTCAACCCGGTGCCCGTGCTCTCCCTCGTGGAGCTCGTCCCCAGCCTGCTGACGGCAGACGAGACGACCGCGCGCGCCCGCACTTTCGTCGAGGACACTCTGGGCAAGCACGCGATCAAATGCCGGGACCGGTCCGGCTTCGTGGTCAATGCACTGCTGATCCCGTTCGTGCTGGCCGCGATCCGGATGGTGGAGTCCGGTTTTGCCACGGCTGCCGATATCGATGAAGGGCTGGTGCGCGGGGCAGCACACCCCCAGGGACCACTCGCGCTCGCTGACCTGATCGGGCTTGACACCGTCAAGGCAGTGGCCGAGTCGCTTTACGAGGAGTTCAAGGAACCGCTCTACGCACCACCACCACTGCTCGCCCGGATGGTCGACGCGGGCCTGCTCGGCCGCAAGACCGGCCGCGGATTCCACACCTACGCCTGACAAGGGAAATGAACTATGAGCAATAACAAGGACTTTGACCTTTTCCGCACCTCCGAGGACCACGAGGAGCTGCGGGCGGCGGTGCGCGCGGTGGCCGAGGACAAGATCGCCCCGTATGCGGCCGAGGTCGATGACAAGGCGAGGTTCCCTCAGGAGGCCCTGGATGCCCTGGTGGCCTCGGACTTCCACGCCCCGCACGTGGGCGAGCAGTATGGCGGTGTGGGCGCCGATGCGCTGGCGACCTGCATCGTGATCGAGGAGGTCGCCCGGGTGTGCGTGTCCTCCTCGCTGATCCCGGCGGTCAACAAGCTGGGTTCGATGCCGGTGATCCTGGCCGGTTCCGAGGAGCTCAAGGCCAGGTACCTGCCGCCGATGGCCCGCGGTGAGGCGATGTTCTCCTATGGCCTGTCCGAGCGTGAGGCCGGCAGCGATACCGCGTCGATGAGGTGCCGGGCCAAGGCTGACGGCGACGAGTGGGTGCTGAACGGCCAGAAGGCGTGGATCACCAACGCCGGGATCTCGGAGTACTACACGGTGCTGGCGGTGACCGACCCCGACGGCAAGCGCGGCTCGAACGTGTCGGCGTTCGTGGTCGAGAAGTCCGACCCCGGGTTCACTTTCGGCGACCTGGAACACAAGATGGGCATCAAGGGCTCACCGACCCGCGAGCTGATCTTCGAGCACTGCCGGATCCCCGGCGACCGGATGATCGGCGCCCCCGGTGAGGGCCTGAAGATCGCCCTGGCAACCCTGGACCACACCCGGGTCACCATCGGCGCCCAGGCGGTGGGCGTGGCGCAGGGCGCCCTGGACTTCGCGCTGGGGTACGTCCAGGAGCGCAGCCAGTTCGGCAAGCACCTGGCGCAGTTCCAGGGTGTGCAGTTCATGCTGGCCGATATGGCGATGAAGCTGGAGGCTGCCCGCCAGATGGTCTACGTCGCGGCAGCCAAGTCCGAGCGGGGCGACAAGGACCTGTCGTTCTTCGGTGCGGCAGCGAAGTGTTTCGCCTCGGATGTGGCCATGGAGGTCACCACCGACGCGGTCCAGCTGCTGGGCGGGGCCGGCTACGTGAAGGACTACCCGGTCGAGCGGATGATGCGCGACGCCAAGATCACCCAGATCTATGAAGGCACCAACCAGATCCAGCGGATCGTGATGGCGCGGCAGCTCCTCAAGGGCTGAGCTCGACAAGGACTGAGCTCAGCAAGGACCGGGATGGTCTCAAGAAGGTTCTGAGCCCGTTCGGGCGCTCAGAACCCCTTTGCCGGTCACTTGCTGGTGCCTGCCGGCGGGACTGTCAGGGGTTCGTCGTTCTTGAGCGCAGTGAACAGCTCCACGGCCCTGGGGCTGTCCCACTTCACGACGCTGCCCACGTTCGTGCTCAGCGACGGGTTGGCGACGGGCACGGTCAGCGACAGTCCCTGCCCGCCGGACACCGAGCGCATGGCCTGAAGGACCCGGGTGACATCGCGCAGCGTGGTGTCCTCGCCGACCGTCAGGCCCGCCCCGGCACTGGTCGCGAACCCGTAGTAGCGCCAGGGGATCAGCACGGTCGCCGGACTGAGCGCCTTGTGCATGATCGCGCCGAGGAACTGGCGCTGTCGCTGGGCCCGGCCGATGTCGCCGAGCGGGTCGGAGTATCTCGCGCGCACATACCCGAGGGCGTTCGGCCCGTTGAGCGTCTGGCAGCCGGCCTTGAGGTTGATGCCGGCACGGCGGTCGTCCATCGGGCGGGCCACGCAGATGTCGACGCCGCTGAGGCTGTCGACGACCGAGGCGAACCCGCCGAAGCCGATCTCTACGTAGCCGTCCATGCGCAGGCCGGTGGCCTTCTCGATCGTTGAGACCAGGAGCTTGGGGCCGCCCAGGGAGTAGGCCGCGTTGATCTTGTTGTGACCGTGGCCGGGAATCTGCACATAGCTGTCACGAGGCAGTGAGATCAGGGCCGGCTTGCCCCCGCCGGAGGGGACGTGGACCAGGATGATCGAGTCGGTGCGTTTGCCGTCGGCGACCTTGGTCGAGCCCGTGTGCAGGGCTCTCTGCTGTTCGGCGGTCATTCCCTGCCTGCTGTCGGAGCCCACCAGGACATAGTCATAGCCCTTGGAGGCCGCAGGGCGGTCCCCGGCCGGACTGGCATTGACGCGCTGCACCTGGCCCCAGGCGTGGAACGGGACCCAGATCATGAACGCCAGCCAGGCCACCACGAGCAGGACTGCGATCACGATGAACCGGCGCCGGCCGTACCTGGTCCCCGATCCCGACCGCGCCGGAGCGGGCGGGCGGGGCTTTCGAGTGCGGCCCCGGTCTCGGGTGTCCACCACCAAGACATCGTCGTCGTGGTCGACACCGTGGGTGTCAGGTCCCGGCATACGGCTGCTCCTGTGGCTCGGGGACACTCGGGCCGGGCCGTGGCGGGTCGGCCTCGTTCAGGGCCAGCCTGCGGGCGAGCGTCGTGTAACGGTTCTCCAGGTCGCGGAATCTCAGGTAGGTGGTGAGGGTGAAGCTGAGGAAGGCGACCACCAGCGCGTACAGGACCATGTCGGTGCCGCGGCCGACCCCGACGATCCGGGCGATCTGGTTCCAGACGGAGGGGAACAGGATGGACCACACCGCGAACGCGGCAAAGAGCATCAGCCCGAGTCGTCGGACCGCCTGCGGGCGGGCACCCCGGGCGCGTAGCAGCCGGACGGCAGTGAGCAGGACCACGCCGATGAGGACAAGCTGGATGAGGACGATCTTCATGAGCTCTGCCCTCCGCAGGGTAGGTGTGGGGTCTTCATCGCAGGATCAGGTCCGCGAGGATGTTGATCGAGTTCCATAGCGACTGGCCTTTGGCCCGCGAGTAGTCGCTGTACAGAATATGCACCGGATGCTCCACATATCGGGCCTTTGACGCGCCGATCTGGGCGACAAGCTCTGTGGCGTGAGCCATCCCGTTCTGGGTGATCTTCAGCTGCTCCAGGACGTGACGGTCGATCGCCCGCAAGCCGTTGTGCGCATCGGTCAGCCGGGTACGCGTGGTCACGTTGGTGTATCCGACCGCGGCACGCAGCACCAGCTTCTTGCCGAAGCTGGGCTTGCTTCGCTCATCCAGGAAGCGTGAGCCGAAGACCACCTCGGCCTCACCGGCCCGCAGCCGCTCGACCATGCCGAGGGCATCGGCAATCTGGTGCTGCCCGTCGGCGTCGAAGGTCAGCACATACTTCATGGTGGGATCGGACAGGGCGTACTCGAAGCCGGTCTGCAACGCCGCCCCCTGACCCAGGTTGACCGGGTGACGGACCACCCGCGCCCCCGCCCTGGCTGCGGCGTCGGCCGAGTGGTCCGACGAGCCGTCGTCGACGCAGACGACCTGGTCGAAGGCGGTGAGCACCTCAGCGACCACATCGGCGATGACCTGCTCCTCGTTGTACAGGGGAATGATCACCCAGGTGTCCCGGACCCGGTCCGGGCCCTTCGCCGTGGCGGGGTCTTCCACTGTGGCGGGGTCCTTGGCCGCACCGGGGTCACTGATATTGCCGGGGCCGGTCATTCTGACGGGGCCTTGTCCTTTGAGCCCCCGGGGCGGGCCAGCACGTGCTCGCGCAGGTTGCGGACGCCCTGATGCTGCTTGTTCCGGATCGCCTTGGGCAGCAAGGTGGCCGCGTTGAGGCGCGACGACAGGTGCAGCCGGGCAGTGCGGGCAGCCCGGCGCCAGCCGATCGCTGCGAACTCCCCGGCCATGGTCGTGAAGAACTCCCGTTCCTCGATGAACCGCGTTCCCTCCAGGGCACGCCAGGACGAGTCGCTCTCGCGGTGTCTGCGGTACCGGAAGCAGACGGTGTTGTCGACGACCAGGCAACCGCCGGCCTTGATCAGGTCCAGGGCCAGGGCCAGGTCCTGGACGACGTTCAGCCCCGGGCGGAAGCTGGTCGCCACGAGCGCGTCCGATCTCCAGCAGACTGAGGGGAAGTAGAGCCAGTTGCCCCTGATCAGGCTGATCGCGAGGGGCTCACCACTGAGCAGCCGGCGGCCCTGCGAGTCATGGACCCGCGGGGCATAGATGCTCTTCATCCGGTCTGCCAGCCCCATCGCGGGCCGGTTGTGCTCGTCGATGACCTCGACGCCGGGCTGGATGATCTGCGCCGAGGGGAACTGCTTGTGGGCTGCGACGACCGTCTCGACGTAGTTCTCCATCATGACGTCGTCAGCGCCCATCACCACCGCGAGCTCGTGTCGCACGAAGGTGAGCGCCTTGCGGTAGTTGCCGTTGGCGCCGAGGTTCTCTTCGTTGCGCAGGTAGGTGATGCGCGGGTCCTGGGCTGCCAGGGCGCCGAAGTAACCGGGGATGCTCTCGTCCGGGTAGCCGTCGTCGATGACGGTCAGCGCCCAGTCCGGGCTCGACTGGGCCAGGATGCTCTCGACCGCCTGCTTCATCATCGCGACGTCGCCGTAATAAGGAAGGAGAACATCGACAGTCACTGGCGGTAGTCCTTTGCCGGGGGAGGAACGGGCTTCGGTGCGCTGAGTAGACTAACCGATGCCGCTCGAGTGCCGACGGATGCGCAGGTGTGGGCAGGCAGAGACTGCCCGGAAACCGTCAGGAGACGTCCGTGGACATCCAGAACCATTTCTATGGTCATACAGCCGCGCTCGCGGCCTACGCGGGGCTCTCCCGCCCACGGCACGTGGCGGGCCTGATCCAGCACGGCTGGACGACTGTTCCCCCCATCCCGGTGAACTTCGGGGACTTTCCCGACGTCGAGAGGGATGGCCACCGCCAGCTGTTCGTCTGGTCGCACGGCTCCCGTGCCTGGGACCCGGCCAAGGCACCGCGGCGCAGCGTCGCCCTGGGCTCGCCCTGGAGCTATCTCGTCTCGACGGAGGTGGCCCGCAAGAAGCTGTCGGCAGGCACCGGCTCCGGCGTCCTGATCATGCCGCTGCACAGCACCCGGATCATCCAGGTCCGGGGAGACCAGGCCAGCCTGGCCCTGGCCTACCTGCGCACCGAGGGGCCTTCGACGGTCTGCCTGCACTTCGAGGACATCCACAAGCCCGACATCGTCGGGTCCTGGCTGGACGCCGGTCATCGGGTCGTCACCGCCGGACCCCGGCATGACCCCGACTTCCTCTCGCGCATCCTGGCGCTCGTGCTCGCCTCGGAACGCGTCGTCTCCAACAGGCTGATGACGCCCGTGCTGTATGCCGCCTCGCTCGGCCGCGAGGTGGGGGTCTACGGCGACCCGCTGTCCATCTCCACCGCCGAGATCCACGGTCAGGACGAGATCCGCGCCCTGTGGCCGGAGCTGCACGGCCGGTCGCTGGACCTGGCGGTGACCACCGACCTCGCACGCGCTGAGCTCGGCTTCCAGCACCTGCTCGAACCGGCAGTGCTGCGATCGACCCTCGGCTGGGCCCGGCGATCGGCTGGACCGGCCCTGCAGTACTGGGCAGGGGCGCCGCTTCGTAAGACGATGAATGTCATCGGCCTGGGTCAGCGTGATCCCGGCTCGTCCGAGAAGCAGGTGGGTGCCAGCCCGCTGACCTGGCTGCGCCACCCGATGTCGCATCTGCCCAGGCCGCTGCCCGGCCACGCGGCGGCCCTTGACCCGCTGCCGGCACCGATCCCCGTGTCTGAGGTCCCGGTGCGCGCCCGATAGCGCGTTTCCACGGTCGATAAAGGGGCCTGATCGACCGGCGGTGCAAGAAGCCCGCCATCGCTGAGGGCGACCGTTAAGCCTGCTGCTTCTCCATCAGGAACCAGGTCGAGTCATCCAGCGGGTGCACGGGGTCGCGGTGGTAGGTGAAGCCGTAGTCGACCAGGGACAGCTCGGGGTGGGCGTCGAGGATCTCGCCGCAGAAGTCACGCTTGAACAGGGCGTGCTCGTGGCCACGGTAGGCGACTTCCACCGGGCTGGGGTTGTAGTACTCGCAGACCATGACGTAGCGCGACGAGGACGCCACCAGCTTGTCGTAGATGTCCGGCAGCGACTGCGGGGGCAGGTGGATCAGGACCCCCTTGGTGAACGACAGGTCCCATTGACGTGCCGGCCTGAAGTCCAGCAGCGAGGCGACCTCGACGGTGGCGCCCCCCCAGGTCTGGATCTCGGCCGCCGCGGTGGCGTTGATCTCGACAGAGTGCAGCTCGGCGGTCGGCAGCAGGTCACGCAGGACGCGGAGGTTGTTGCCGATATTGGCCCCGAACTCGATCGCCGAGCCCACCCCCTGCGCCCGGGCGAGGATCTTCTCGAACAGCGCCCGGTTGTTGTCGAGCAGGGCGCCGTCGCGGTTCCGGGCGATGTAGTCGTTGCCGAACTCGCCAGCCCAGAGCTGTTCCTGGGAGGTCCGGTCTGCGGGGGTCGTGGAAGTCATGGGCCCTACCTTAGAACCCGTCTGGCCAGGCTCAGAGTGCCGAGCCCGGCGAGGGCCGCCACGACGACCCGGGCCAGGGCGGCCGGCCCGGTGGCGGGCAGCGCGCCGCCGAGAGCGCAGAGCAGGAGACCGAGGCCGGCGGGTGCCAGCAACGCGGCCTCGTTCCAGGTCCCGGCGTGCAGGTATCGGCGTAGCAGCGCGGTGCCGAGGGCGAGGGCGGCATAGGTGGCGGGGAAGCCCACGGCGAGCAGGACCAGGTTCTCGCGTCCGACCAGGTAGGCGCAGGTGAGGCCGGTCAGCAGGCTGAGCGGGGTGACCACGGAGAGCCAGAGGGAGCGACCCGCCGCGAAGACGAGGTGGACGTTGGCCAGGTAGGCCACGGACAGGACGCAGCCGAAGGTGGTGATCGCCACGGCCGGCACCAGATCCAGCGGCCGGAAGCTGGGCGGGGCCGCGAAACGCATCAGCCACGGTGACAGCAGTGCGACCCCTCCGGAGATGAGGGCGGCCAGCATGGCGATGTCCCGGGCCGTGTGTGCCAGCACGGTGGCACGCTCATGGTCGGGTGCGCGGTAGACGATCGGCGCCCACGAGTTGTTGAGCGCCGAGGTGATCACCGCCGGGGAGCTGCCGACCAGCAGCGCCAGCTGGAGACGCCCTGAGGCCGGGACACCGTACAGACGGCTGGCCATCACCACGAGCGCCCCGGTGGCCAGGAACAGGGCGACCAGGTGCGGTATGACGGGCAGTCCCATCCGCAGGGCGGCCCGGGTATCGCCGCGGTCACGCCTCGGACGCCCGCCTCGCAGGCACATGGCGAGCCCCAGCACGGCCGCGACGGCATATCCGAGCGCGAGCCCGGCCAGATACCCCTCGGGCGAGCGGTGCCTGGCGATCAGGGCGAGCCCGAGCAGCGGGCCTCCCAAAGTGGCGGTCAGCGACAGGGCGACGAAGGAGCCGGGGCGGTCGAGCACCCGCAGCAGGGCCTGGGAGTTCTCGACCACCACGAAGAAGGCGCTCGCCGCCAGGGCGAGCAGGATCGCGACACGCAGCTGCGGCTTCACCAGCGGGCCCCACAGCGGCGCGGCCAGCATGGCCACGGCCACCAGAGCGAGCGTCATCAGCGACCCGCGAACGAGCAGGGCCCGGGCGCCAGAAACCCCAGAGCGCGCCAGGATGCCCTGGCGGGTGATGACCGAGGGCATCCCGAGACTCCCCGTCATCGTGGCGACCTGGATGACGACCAGGGCGATGGCCACGATGCCGTAGCTGGTCGTGCCCAGGGTGCGGGTCACCACCGGGATGACCGCCGCGTTGGCCAGGATGGGCGCCGCCGTGCCCAGGGTGTAGATGGACCCCCGGCCGAGAACGCCCCTGCTTGCCGCTGCGCCTGCTGACGCTGACCCAGCCGTGTCTGCCGCGTCGGCCGGCCCGGGAGATCCGGGGCTCATGACCGGGTCGCTCTCACGCGCCCACGAACCCTCGGATCAGGTCGATCACGCGATCGACGTCCGTGTCGCTGAGGTCCGGGAACAGCGGCAGCGAGATCTCCTGCTCGTAGTAGGCCTCGGCCACCGGGCACATGCCCTGCCGGTAGCCCAGGTCGGCGTAGACGGGGTGCCGGTAGACGGGCAGGTAGTTGACCTGGACGCCGATGCCGCTGGCCCGAAGGTGCTCGAACAGCTCCCGCCGCCGACCGTCCCGGATGCGGAGCGGGAAGAGGTGCCACATCGGGTCTGCGCCCTCGCGGCAGGCCGGCAGGCGCAGCACGTCGACGCCGGACAGCCCGGCGTTGTACCGGGCGGTGATCGCATCACGGCGAGCCTTGAACGCGGGCAGCCGCCGCAGCTGGCTGGAACCGAGCGCGCAGAGCACGTCCGGCAGGCGGTAGTTCAGCCCGAAAGCGTGGACCTCCTGATGCCAGGGGCCCTCGTCCGGGAAGCGCAGAATCTCGGGATCGCGCACCAGCCCGATGCTGCGAAACGTACGGGCGCGCTGGACGATGTCGCCCAGCCGGCTCACCACGGCGCCACCCTCGGCGGTGGTGAGGTTCTTGGTCGGGAAGAACGAGAACGTGGTGACGTCGGCCAGGGACCCGACCGGGCGGCCGTGCAGGGAACCGCCGATGGAGTGGGCGGCGTCCTCGAGCAGGACCGCGTTGCCCTGATGGGCGATCTCGGCCAGCGCCGGGGCGTCGATCGGGTGCCCCGCGTAGTCCACCCCGGCCACCACCTTGGTGCGGGAGGTCATCGTGGCCGACACGGCCTGCGGGTCGAGGTTGCCGGTGTCCTCACAGATGTCGGCGAACACGATGGTCGCCCCCAGCACGGAGGCGCAGCTGGCCGTGGCCACGAAGGTCAGCGGGGTGGTCACCACCTCGTCGCCGGCCCCGACGCCGAGAGCGGCGTAGGCGACGTTCAGGGCAGCCGTCCCGGAGGTGACCGACACGGCGCGCGAGGTGCCGCTGAGGCGCCCCAGCTCGTGCTCGAACGTCTCCACCGAAGGGCCCGTGGTCAGCCAGGGGCTACGCAGGACGGCCGCCACGGCCTCGACGTCGGACTCATCGATGGACTGGTGCCCATAGGGGAGCAAGGCTCAGACGTCCGTTTCCAGGATCTTGGTGATCTCATCGGGGGTGAACCACTGGTCGTTGGTGTCCGAGGTGTAGTGGAAGCCGTCGGCCACCGGCACGGCGTCGGCCGGAGGCTGGTATCCCCAGGCGGCCAGGTCGGGCTGCAGGACGTAGCGGTCGCCGACCCGTACGGCACGCCGGCCCTCCTCCGCGGAGATCATCTCCTCGTGCAGCTTCTCGCCGGGGCGCAGGCCCATGTTGTGCATCGCGGCACCCGGGACGACGGCCTGGGCCAGGTCGGTGATCTTCATCGAGGGGATCCGGGGCACGTACAGCTCGCCACCGTGCATCATCTCGAAGGAGTCCAGCACAAACTTCACGGCCTGCGGCAAGGTGATGAAGAAACGGGTCATCCGCAGGTCGGTGATCGGCAGGGACTCGCCC